>JAISYU010000075.1 GCA_031269685.1 Dysgonamonadaceae bacterium
TATCTTTTGCTCTAACTCCAAAATTTTCTGATCTTTACTCTTAGGCATATTACTGGGAGTTTGGTTTTCCCAGTCAAAGGTACCAAATTTTCTAAGCCAACGGATTATTGTCGCATTTCCTTGGATGCCATACTTTTTTTGAGCGGATGTAACAGAGATCTCTCCTCGCTCAATCTCTGACACAACTGACAGTTTTAAGGGTAAACTGTAATCCTTTTGCGTACGCTTTACATACTGATTCTTAAAGCCTTCCATAATTTTACTTTTTTTGTGTAACGCTATGTTAGGACCAGACATATCTAAAATAAAAAGGGACTTACAGGAAAATGTAAGTCCCTCTCTTTCAGCCGTCGGGGTGAGACGATTCGAACGTCCGACCACGCGCCCCCCAGACGCGTACTCTAACCGGGCTGAGCTACACCCCGAAACTCCGTTTGAAGTTGCAAAGGTAAGCATTTTTTTTTATTCTGCAAATTTTTGCTTTGGATATATTGTTTTTTTACGTAATTTTGCCGACTAATTCAAAAATTTATGGCAGACGATAAAAAAATAATATTTTCAATGGTGGGAATTAGTAAAATATTTCCTCCTCATAAACAGGTTCTTAAAGATATTTATCTTTCGTTTTACTATGGAGCGAAAATAGGTATAATCGGTTTGAATGGATCCGGTAAGTCTACATTGCTGAAAATTATAGCCGGAGAAGAAAAAGAATATAAGGGAGAAGTGGTATTTTCACCTGGATATTCGGTTGGTTATCTCGAGCAGGATCCAAAACTCGACGATTCGAAAACAGTGAGAGAAATAGTTCAGGAAGGTGTTCAGGAAATTATAGACATACTTAAAGAATACGAAGCGATAAATGAAAAATTCGGATTGCCGGAATACTATGAAGATGAAGGTAAAATGAACCAATTATTCACTCGTCAGGCAGAACTGCAGGATAAAATCGACGCTACCGACGCATGGAACATTGACAGTCGCCTGGATCGAGCTATGGACGCTTTACGTTGTCCACTGGAGGATCAACTTGTAGGAACGCTGTCGGGAGGAGAACGTCGCCGCATTGCTTTGTGCCGTCTTTTATTGCAACAGCCTGATATTTTACTGCTTGACGAACCGACTAATCATCTTGATGCCGAATCTATCGACTGGCTCGAGCAGTATCTTCAACAATATGAAGGGACTGTTATATGCATCACGCACGACCGTTATTTTCTGGATCACGTTGCCGGTTGGATTCTTGAATTAGACAGGGGAGAGGGTATCCCCTGGAAAGGAAATTATACATCATGGCTTGAACAAAAGACAGCCCGTATGTCACAGGAAGAGAAGCAAGCAAGTAAACGCCGCAAAACGCTTGAACGGGAACTCGAATGGGTACGTATGGCACCCAAAGCCCGCCAGGCAAAAGGTAAAGCGCGTCTGAATTCTTATGAACAATTACTCAACGAAGATATTAGAGAGAGGGAGGAAAAATTGGAAATTTTCATTCCCAACGGTTCACGGTTGGGAAATAAAGTTATAGAATCGGTAAACGTATCAAAGGCTTACGGTAACAGGTTGCTATACGAGAATCTGAATTTCATGCTACCACCAAACGGTATCGTGGGCGTAATAGGTCCTAACGGGGTTGGCAAAACCACGCTCTTTCGTCTAATCATGGGCTTGGAGAAGGCTGACAAAGGCACGTTTGAAGTAGGTGAGACGGTAAAGATCGGTTATGTTGATCAGAGTCATGTGGAAATTGATACGGAAAAAACAGTATTTCAGGTAGTTTCAGGTGGAACGGAGTTTATACGTATTGGAGGACGGGAAATTAATTCTCGCGCCTATCTCGGACGGTTCAATTTTACGGGTGCCGATCAGGAAAAGAAATGTGGTATATTGTCTGGTGGAGAGCGAAACCGTCTGCATCTTGCGCTTACTTTGAAATCGGAAGCAAATGTGTTATTGCTTGATGAGCCGACCAACGACATAGACGTTAATACTTTACGCGCTCTTGAAGAAGGTCTTGAGAACTTTGCTGGTTGCGCGGTAGTTATTTCTCACGACCGTTGGTTTCTTGATAGAATTTGTACGCACATCCTTGCTTTTGAAGGCAATTCGGAAGTATTTTTCTTTGAGGGTTCTTATTCGGAATATGAAGAGAACAAAAAGATGAGATTAGGCAACGTAGAACCTAGAAGGATAAAATACAGAAAGTTGGTATAGCTAACTTATTTTTGCTTTTATCTGTAAATAAATATATAACTCGCTATAAACCTGTAATTAAAAAGATGGCAGTTTGTTTAGTTAATATTGCCGCCATTGTGGTTTTATTTTCAGGTATTGAGCCTGTTTTTGCCCAGAAGAAGATGGATTCAGGATATGTGCTTGATACGGTGATGGAAATGGAAACCGTTACAGTATTACCTAAAAAATTACGCTATTCGCGACGTAACAATCCAGCTGTTGATATTATCAAAAAAGTTATTGAAAACAAAAAACGAAATAGTATTCAAACTATAGACAGATATAAGGTTAACGTTTATGAGAAACTTGTTTTTTCGGTTGATTATTCTGAAAAAGATCCACTGTTGCGGTATATGCCCGTTATAGCTGCTCACTCCGATACTTCGGAACTGACAGGCAACCGTATCATAAACATATCCATTCGCGAAATGCTTGCTGACTGCTATTACCGCCGGCAACCTCACACAGAACGAACCCTTGTTCGCTCTATACGTCATGAAGGGTTTGACCGCACTTTCGATGTTGACGAAACTCTGACTCAAAATATTCAGGAAATTCTGCGTGAAGTGGATATTACCGATGATGATATTCCTCTTATGCTAAACCGTTTCGTTAGCCCTCTATCATCACTGTTGGCGGTGGAATATTATCACTTTTTCCTTTCTGATACGACGCAAATTGAGGGGGATACCTGTGTTTGCATTGCGTTTGTACCTTCTAATCCTCAGAGTTATGGCTTCATCGGACATCTATATATTGTCCTTGACGGTTCTTATGCTGTTCGCAAGGTGGTAATGAACACCTCTCGCAACATTAATCTCAACTGGGTTGATCGAGTACGTATAGGGCAGACTTTTATCCGTTTGCCCGGTGGGGATCTTGCACCGCGCGAATCTCAGGTTTTGGTTAGTTTTCATCCTATGAAAGGCGCACCAAAACTGTATGCCAACAAATGCAGACATTACGGTGGTTACGATTTTGATCCGTCCGTATCCGATTCGGTTTTCAATTTGCCGGCTTCTATTGTACGTATGTCTGATTCGGAATTGCAGGACACTATTTTTTGGCAGACAAATCGTCCTGTTCCGCTGACAGATAAGGAAGCAAAGATCAGCAATTTGATGAGTGATATGAAATCGTATTCTTTGTTTAGCATAGGATTGAAAGCAATGGAAATAGTTACGCTTGATTATGTTCCGGCGCATGGTGACAGTCGTCGCAGACTTTTCGACTTTGGACCTGTTCATGCTACTATTGCACGCAATGCTGTGGAAGGTTTTCGCATTCGTGCAGGCGGAACGACTACTGCGCTATTGCACAGACACCTGTTTGCCGGTGGTTTTGCGGCTTACGGCTTAACCGACAGGCGATGGAAATATCAGGGGCGGCTTACCTGGAGTTTCGACAGCAAAAAGTATCACGAGAATGAATTTCCTGTCAATAAGATGGTACTGTTGTATGAATACGACATACATGTACCGGGTCATGATTTCTCTACTGCAGAAGACAATTTGTTTGCCATTCAAGCAGGCAATCGTCATACTGCTATGCAATACGTACAACGCACAGAAATTCAGTACAGCAAGGAATGGTTAAATAACCTTTCAGTTTCATTTGCCGCAAGATATAAACGTATCTCGCCTGCCGGGACTTTGAGATTCCGGCGTTATGTTTCGGAAACGGAACTTGAATCGGTTTCTCGTATAACCACACCGGAAGTTTTCGCCGCTATACGTTTTGCTCCCGGAGAGAAACCGTATAACAGTCGCGCGGGACGTTCATCAGCCTTTAACCTGTCGAGAGATGCGATAATATTCAGGCTTTCTCACACTGTGGGGTTTAGGGGAATCCTTGGTGGAGATTACGAGGCACATCGTACTGAGGCGAGTATAGAAAAGCGCATATGGATTTCATCATTTGGTCATATTGACGCTTTACTTAGGGGAGGGAAGGAATGGGGTAGGGTGCCGTTTCCGCTATTGATACTTCCTGCGGCGAACAATACTATAATCATTAATCACGGGCAATTTGCGATGATGTATCCTCTGGAGTTCATTTCCGATCGATATACTTCGTTTTTCATGACATATTATATGAAGGGACTTATTTTGAACCGTATACCGTTAGTGAACAAACTAAAGTTACGCGAGGTAATATCGCTGAGTGGAATGTATGGCAGCCTTTCGGACCGCAACAATCCGAGTCGGCAGCCTTTGGGATTGTATGAGTTGCCTTTGGAAACTCGGTTTTTCGGATCCAAACCGTACATGGAGGCAAGCGTTGGGCTTGAGAACATATTTCGTATTCTGCGAGTGGACTATTTCCGGCGGCTTAATTATTTAGATTCTCCATTGGGTGTAAAGCGGCATGGGGTACGAATTGCCTTCCGGTTTTCATTTTGATTCTTTTTCAATCATACATTTTATAATAGGAAATAAGGTAAATATTATGGATAATAACATAGAGACCGAATGGATTGACATTCATGGAGCGAGGGTGCACAATCTTAAGAATATAGACGTACGCATCCCGAGGAATAAGATTACGGTTATCACTGGGTTGTCGGGTTGTGGAAAATCGTCGCTGGCATTTGATACGATCTTTGCGGAAGGTCAGCGCCGGTATATAGAAACTTTTTCCTCATACGCTCGCAATTTTCTGGGGAATCTTGAACGACCGGATGTTGACAAGATAACGGGATTAAGTCCGGTTATTGCGATAGAGCAAAAGACCACTAACCGGAGTCCTCGTTCCACAGTTGGTACTACCACTGAGATCTACGACTTTTTCCGGTTACTTTACGCACGTGCAGGTGAAGCATACTCTTACCTTTCTGGCGAAAAGATGGTGAAATATACGGAAGAGCAGATCATTGCGCTTATATTAGAACGTTATGTCGGGCGAAAGATTTACCTGCTTGCCCCTGTTGTAAGGAGTCGTAAGGGTCATTACAAGGAACTTTTTGATCAACTTCGCAGGAAGGGATTCTTGAATGTCCGTGTTGACGGTGAACTTCGTGAGATCATTCCCGGTATGAAATTGGACCGTTACAGGAACCACTCTGTGGAGGTATTAATAGACAAGTTACTGATTCGCCCACAGGATGAGAATCGTATCAAACAGAGTATCCACACTGCCATACTGCATGGCGACGGCTTGGTTATGGTTTTTGACTGTGAGACAGAGGAAATCAGGCACTTCAGTCGCAGGATGATGTGTCCTGTAACGGGATTGGCGTACAGCGAACCTGCTCCGAATAACTTCTCCTTTAACTCTCCTCAGGGAGCCTGCCGGAAATGCAAGGGGCTTGGGTATGTTAACCGCATAGATATTCGGAAGATCATTCCCGACCCTACTTTGAGTATTTATGATGGTGGGATTGTTCCGTTGGGCAAGTACCGCGACATACTTATTTTCTGGCAGATAGAAGCCATACTTAAGAAGCATGAAACAGATTTAAGGGTTCCTATTTCGGGAATACCGGAAGAGGCGTTAGATGAAATACTGAACGGTACCGAAGATCGCTTAGAGATAAGTAATGATTTGCTTAAAGCGTCCAATTATTTCCTTACATTCGAGGGAGTTTGCAAATACATTACCATGCAGCAAGAGCATGATGCGTCGGCATCGGCTCAGAAGTGGGCTGGTCAATTCATTCGCACGTTGACCTGTCCCGACTGTAACGGGCAGCGATTGAACCGTGAGGCATTACATTACCTCTTTGGAGGAAAGAACATATCGGAAATATCCGACATGGACATCTCCGATCTTTATGAATGGGTTTGTTCTGTTGAGGGCGATCTCACGGACAAGCAGAGAGCCATTTCGGAAGAGATACTGAAAGAGATACGCACTCGGTTGTACTTTCTCATAGATGTTGGGTTGGACTATTTGTCACTGAGCCGTTCATCTACGAGTCTTTCGGGCGGCGAAAGTCAGAGGATAAGGCTTGCGACTCAGATTGGTTCGCAGTTAGTGAATGTACTGTACATACTTGACGAGCCAAGTATTGGGCTTCACCAGCGCGACAATCACCGTCTGATTACCACATTGCGAAGGCTGTGTGATATGGGGAATACGATAATCGTTGTCGAGCATGATAAGGATATGATGTTAAGCGCCGACTATATTGTGGACATGGGACCGGGTGCTGGTCTTGGCGGAGGCGAGGTATTATTTTCGGGCACACCTTTTCAGATAGGGGAATCGGATACCCTTACCGCGCTATATCTCAGCGGTAAAAAGAGTATTGATCCGCCGGTTACGCGACGCAGGGGTAACGGCAAGCAAATAGTTCTCAGCGGTGTAACCGGCAACAATCTTAAGGATGTCACGGCTCATTTCCCGTTAGGTATGTTCATCTGTGTTACGGGCGTTTCCGGCAGCGGCAAATCGACTCTTGTCAACGACACTCTCCAGCCCATTATCAGCCGGAAACTCTATCGTTCCATTGAGGATCCCTTACCTTACCGCAATATTGACGGCATCAAATGTATAGACAAGATTGTCAATGTTGATCAGTCGCCTATTGGTCGCACTTCCCGTTCCAATCCCGCCACTTATACCGGCATCTTCTCCGAGATCAGGGATTTGTTTGCCTGTTTGCCCGAATCTAAGGCACGCGGCTACAAGTCCAGCAGGTTTTCTTTCAACGTCAGGAGTGGTTCTTGCGAGTCATGCGGAGGGAATGGCTATAAGTCGATTGACATGAGTTTTTTGCCGGACGTGACGGTTCCATGCGAAGTATGCCTCGGCAAACGGTACAATCGGGAGACGCTTGAGGTACGTTATCGAGGGAAATCCATTGCCGATATACTTGATATGACTGTTGATACTGCGGTACGCTTTTTTGAAGGCATCCCCGGCATACAAAATAAGATCAAAGTCATGCAGGAAGTTGGCATGGGATATGTTAAGCTTGGGCAGTATGCGACTACTCTTTCCGGTGGTGAGAGCCAGCGTGTGAAACTTGCGACCGAACTCTCGAAGATCAACACCGGCAATACGCTTTATATACTTGACGAACCTACTACCGGCTTACATTTCGACGACATCAAGACTTTGTTGGGGGTTATCAACCGCATTGTTGACCAGGGAAACACGATGATAGTGATAGAACATAATATCGAAGTCATCAAATGCGCCGATTACATAATAGAAATGGGACCGGGAGGCGGTCGGTACGGCGGGGAGATATTGTATGAAGGCTCGCCTGAAGACCTTGTGAAGTCGGGGATAGGCTATACCGCCGAATACCTTAGCCGGGAACTTCGGGGGGAGGGTCAAGAACTGGGGGCGAAGGGTTAAGACTTATGACCCTGTAATACATTGCCGCCGAACGCCAGCATACATTGTCAACGCAAGCCAACATACAGATTCACAGGGTTCTGGCATACATTGTCATTGTAAGCCAGCATACATTGTCATTGTAAGCCAGCATACATTGTCATTGTAAGCCAGCATACATTGCCGTTGTAAGCCAGCATACATTGTCGTTGTAAGCCAGCATACATTGTCGTTGTAAGCCAGCATACATTGTCATTGTAAGCCAGCATACATTGCCGTTGTAAGCCGGCATACATTGTCGTTGCATACCGGCGCACGTTGTCTTCCCATGCCGGCATAATATATCGTCTAATGCCTGCATAAGAAACTCCCTTAACTCTTCACTCTTAGTTCTTATCCCCTGTTGTAACTGTAGTTTGGCGATTCCTGTGTGACGGTTACGTCATGCGGGTGGCTTTCTTCCACGCCGGCGTTGGTTATTCTTGTGAATTTGGCGTTGTGCAGTTCTCGTATGTTTTTTGCTCCGCAATAGCCCATTCCTGCACGGAGTCCGCCGACTAATTGGTATATTACTTCATAGAGGGTGCCTTTATATGGAACGCGGGCAACGATCCCTTCCGGCACTAATTTCTTTATGTCGTCTTCCACGTCTTGGAAGTAGCGATCTTTTGAGCCTTTCTGCATTGCTTCCAGCGAACCCATACCGCGGTATGATTTAAATTTGCGTCCGTTGTATATAATGGTCTCGCCCGGTGATTCTTCGACTCCTGCCAGCATCGATCCCATCATTACGGACGATCCACCGGCGGCTAATGCTTTTACTATGTCGCCGGAATATCTCAATCCGCCGTCGGCTATTACGGGTATGCCGGTACCGGATAGTGCTTTGGAGGCTTCATATATCGCTGACAACTGGGGCACTCCTACTCCGGCAATTATTCTTGTTGTGCATATTGAGCCCGGTCCGATTCCTGCTTTTACGGCGTCTGCGCCGGCATCGGCAAGTTGTTTTGCAGCCTCTGCCGTTGCTATGTTACCGACTACAATATCTACATTACCGAAGCGCTTCTTGGCTTCTTTCAATGTTTCTATCACGCCTTGCGAGTGCCCGTGAGCGGTATCGATTACTATCGCATCCACATCGTTTTCGACTAACGCGGCAATGCGATCATAGACATCTGGGGTAACTCCTACGCCGGCTGCTACCCGTAGTCTTCCGCTTGAATCTTTGCAGGCTGCCGGTTTGTCTTTTGCTTTTGTTATATCTTTGTATGTGATCAGTCCTATCAGTTTCCCGGCTTCGTCAACGACGGGCAATTTCTCTATTCTGTACTCTTGCAATATATCGGCAGCGGCTTCAAGGTTGGTAGACTGGTCGGTGGTTATGAGTTTCTTGCAAGTCATGATCTCATCGACCGGCATGTTCATATTTTTCTGGAAGCGCAGGTCACGATTGGTAACGATCCCCACTAAGTAGTTGTTTTCATCGACTACCGGTATCCCGCCGATCTTGTATTCAGCCATTAATGCGAGAGCTTCGCCGACGGTTTTCCCACGTTTTATGCTGACGGGGTTTGATATCATGCCGTTTTCTGCGCGTTTGACGGAGCGCACTTGTTTGGCTTGTTCTTCGATCGTGATATTTTTGTGAATGACGCCGATACCGCCTTCGCGTGCGATTGCTATTGCGAGTCTTGCGTCGGTTACAGTGTCCATGGCAGCGGAAACCATTGGAATATTGAGAGTGATGTTACGTGAAAACCGCGTTGTGAGATTTACATTGCGCGGTAGTACTTCGGAGTATGCGGGAATTAACAGTACATCATCGAAAGTTAACCCGTCCATTACGACTTTCTCAGCAATAAATGACATATATATTTGTATTTTATTGCCTGCAAATGTAACACTTTTTTTTCAGATAAGAGTTATAGATTGCATAAAAAACATGTTTTCCGGTATTTTTCAGTTCAGGGGTATATGTTTCAGTGCTTTTTGTTTATTGATAAATTCTTCGGCTTTGTTGATGGTTTCTTTGTTGAAGAATGTTTCGGCGAACTTTTCCCAGATATATTCTATTGCTTTTGTTGAGGGGTGGACGAGGGAGTCGTCGTAAAAGCGATAATCTCTCAGGTCATCCATTAGTATTTCGTATGAGGGGAAGTAGTTACAGTTGGGGAAGTTATTAATTATTTCGTTTACGGCGAGTAACATTATTGATTTGCTCAGTTGGTTTTCGTGGAATCCGTCACGGAAATGTCTTACGGGGCTTATTGAGAAAATTATTTTGAGATTTTCATTAATTTCCTGTAATTTTTTTATCACTACCGTCCAATTTTCCACAATTTCTTTGACATTTAATCTTGTTCTGATGAACATTTTTTCCGGCATCTTGTGACAATTTGCAACTATTTCGCCTGTTTTTTGAAATCGGTAAACGTATGCTGTACCGAAGGTGATTAAAATTACGGTTGCCTGACGGATAAAATCGGAGGATTCGTTAAGTTTTGAGTTTATCTTGTTTAATGTTGCGTCGCGATTTGTGTCTGAGAACCGGCTATGATGTGATGCGCTGTGGTAGATGCCTTCATAGAGAAATATCTCGTCATTTGTATATTGTTTCTCTTCAATTATTTCGGTTATTGACTTTGCTATGGTCGAGGGGTTATAAATTATTCCAAATGGGTTAACGTCTGTGATAAAACCGGTGTCATTTAGTTTCTTTGCGATGTTTTCTGCGAAGCAGGAGCCGATTATTTGTATCTTATCTTTGTGATTTATTTGAAATCCCGCGGGATTTATCTTTATTTCCGTTCTAAATTTCATTGATTTGGTGTATTTCTTCAAGTTCAACATACCATAAATAGCCTTTAACATTCGGATAATTCATCGACTGTAACAAATCTATATATTGCTTCACCTGTTTTCGGTGGCTGTCGTGAGATTTCCCGAATTTGTAGTCTATTATTATTGTTTCGTTGTCGGAAATGAGGGCGCGGTCGGGTCGTTTTGTGGTTATCTCTTCATTTTCTTTTACGAGGATAGAGAATTCGGAATAGACCTTGTATTTTTCTGAGAACCAGTCTTCTTTTCCGGCGTTTACGATGGCAGAATTTATCTTTTTGATGTACATTTCTTTGTCTTGGAATGAAATTATACCTTCGTTTATGAGATTTTCCACTGCGTTTTCAATATCATTCATTGTGCGAATCTTTTCAAACAGCGCGTGCATGATATTTCCGTATGCGACATATTTTTCTTTTACTGAGACGTTTGCGTTTACGAATTCGCGCGATTTATTTGACTGCTTGAAGATTGATTTTCCGTCGTCGAAGCCGTATGAAACAAATTCGACGTGGTTTGATGTTGGCGATTGCTTGAGTATATTTGTTGTTATTTGGGTTTTTTCTTCCTGAAATTGTTCAAGTTCACCGAATTCATAGTTAAAATTCTCTACGCTTTCTGTTTTTGTGCCAAGTATCGGCATAATCCATTGAAGGATGTCGGAAACAGTTATGATGTTTTTGGTTCCTGCAAGACTTTTCTTTAATTTCCCAAAGACAATTAGATTACATTCTGCTCTGGTGAAGGCAACATAGAGCAAGTTCAGGTTATCTAACCACGAGAGGGACTTTTCATACTCGTATTCTCCTGCAAATATTGTGTCTTCCATTTGCGATGAGAAGTTTACCGGCAGCAATGGCAAGTCATAGACGCCGGATTTTGCCGCGCACCAGACTATTGGCTTCATTTTCGGGTTTAATTCCCACCAGCAGAAGGGGATTATGACGGTATGGAACTGCAATCCTTTGGATTTGTGAATCGTCATCGCCCTGACGCCGTCGATACCGGAGCCGGACGGTATTGTTTTCTCCGAAAGTTCTTCATTCCAATAGGTTATGAAGGCATGTAAGTCGTCGGCGGGGTGATTTTTCAGGTAATTTGTTACCGAATCGAAGAACGCGAACAAATATTGCGACTGTCCATCGATATTTTTCAGATTAAGCGTGCGATATATGTACGAAATCATCTCTAAAATCGGCATCATCGCAAGTTTTTCCGTCACGTTCAGGGTAGGGGACAGGTATGCCAAGTCATTATTATCAATCACCTTCAAGGCATTGATAATTTCCATGACAGATTCCGAACTTGCGAGGCTAAAAGCGTCATCGGAGACTATATTTAAGTAATTTTCCTTTGCAAGTTCAGGGAAATTGTCTTTTTCTGCAGCCAATAAGTTGGCTATTTCCGCAATTTCGCTGTTTTTTCTTGTCAAGATGCAAATTTTATTTGCCGAGATGTTGGCTTTTTTCAGCGTTTCCAGGCGTTTTATTATCTCATTTATTACAGTCTTACTAAAATCCGTGTCATTTTCCTTGTCTTTTTCGAGCATTTTTATCGACACGAAGCCTTTTCCCGACAATTTTCTGGCTTTTTGCACAACTTCATTCTCTTTATATACCGTCTTGAAGGAAGATTTTCCGCCGATCGTGATAAATTCTTCATGACATTTCTCGTCAAGAAGTTTACCGGCTTCGACAAAGAATTTATTATTGAAATCTACAATTTCAACAAGGCTTCGGAAATTAAACGGAAGCGTTTCTGACGTCACACCTAAGTCTTTATCTATGTTGTCGAGGATTCTCCAGTCGCCGTTTCGCCATCTGTATATTGATTGTTTTGCGTCACCGACAATCATACTGAAAAGGTTAGACGCAAGTATATCAACCAGAAGCGTACGGAAGTTTCCCCATTGAAGACGGGATGTATCTTGAAACTCATCTATTAATATATGACGAATTTCTTCGCCAATTTTCTCGTAAATAAATGGAGAATCTTTACCGTCTATCATTTTATTAAGGAATTGTGACGTATCGGAGAGCATAAATCGGTTTTGTTCGCGATTTTGTTCTTCTATTTCGCGCGTAATATGCCAAACAAGACCGAGTTGATGCAGATTTTGATGTATAAGTTGCGATGTATTGTACTTTTTTAGGGAATTTACCGCCGTCGACAGCATAAATATCAGTTTATCCTCGGCTATACTTATTATTTCTTTCCGTTTTTTGTTCGTTTTCGACGCCCAATTTTCCGATGAGTCGAGAAGTTTATTAATTGTCGCTCCGATATTTACCTTACTCGGACTGTTTCCGGCAAGTTTCTTCAAAAATTTAAAAACGAACCCATTATTTATGAATTCTTCCGCAGCGATACCCGCGTCGAAAATGGCTTTTGTCGCAATATTATTTACATTTTTGAAAACATCGCGACATTCTTTCATTATTTTGCGCTGCTTTTTTATTGTATCTTTTATTATTTCCGGATTCTCTTTCAGTTGTTTGGACAATTCTTTTTCTTTTTCCTGAAAGAACTCGTCATATATGCACGCGCTGAAGCGATATACTTCTTTTTGGAAGCGCCAGTTACCGTCTTCTTCGAGTTTACTTTCGACGTATGTTGTAAGCCAGTCAAGGAGTTGCGGATTATTGTTCGCGTTTTCGATTATCGCGTTCACGGCATCGAGTCTTACCTTCGCGGAGTTTATTTCTATGTTAAATCTTGAGCCTGCACCGAGTTCGCGCGCAAGACTTCTGAGTATTTTCTGGAAAAAACTGTCAATAGTCGTTATATTTAGCCGCCCGTAGTCATTTATTATTGTCTTTAACAGTCTATTTGCCTTTTCGCGAATCTCTTTTTCCGACATTTTGCAGCCTGATTCCAACATTACCGCTTGCAAATCGCTCAGGAAGCCGGCAGAATCTTCCGTATTGAAGGCAAGACCGTACAATTCGGCAAGAATTCTGTCCTTCATCTCGCCTGTTGCATCTTTTGTGAAGGTCACTGCAAGAATCCGGCTAAACATTTTCACAGAATCCTTTATCAACGCTTCTTTGATGAACTCTTTTGCGAGCGTGTACGTCTTTCCCGACCCTGCGGACGCTTTAAATACCTTTAACTGCTTGTCTTTAATCATTATAATCGAAAAAAGCCTGCTATTTACCATGCAAATATAATCATTTTTTTTAATTATCATATAAAACATCCTTATTATAATCCTCGAAACGATGATTTTTTTTACTTTCATTTCCTTCGATTTCGTGCAATTTCTTTGAAAATATGTCGCGAAAACGGTTAATGATGCAGAAAATTCACGATTAATTATAAGTTTTTGAAAATTTTTTTACGCCTTTTAATACATTATTTTGACAACTTAAATACATTTGTATCAGACAATAACATCAATAATAGATATTTCTTGCTTTAAAAAGGATAAAAAATAAATTGTTGCAGGTACTTGTGTATCTCAAATATGTTTTGTACCTTTGCAGCCGAATTTATAACAAATAATTTTTAATCACAAATAAAAAATAAGTAGTAACACAATGAAATCATTAGACGAAACAAGAAAATCCACAGCAGAGAGTGGAACGGCAACGAATATTGCCAATTATAACAAACTGATCGGTAAATTTATCATCTTCGGACCGGCGTATAACCCGCAGAACGACCTTTTAAAGATACCGAACATGCAGGAACAGTCTGCCAAGGTTCAACATTCAATCAATGACGTTGATTATTGGCTCGCGGTGTCAAAGATTGCAGAAGAGAAGAGGAAACAAGTATTCCAAATCCTTCTTCCTACCGTGACGCGCGTGCCGGCTGTGGCGATTGCCCTTGGAATGTTGGAATCTTCCGTTAAACATATCAAGGAAATCGTCAAAAAAATGCGCGGCGTCCGCGTAAAACCTATCCTGCCGACGCCTCCGATTGAGGAAATCGATCCTAAGAAGTACATTTCCGTCTCACAAACGAGTTTCAGCGAGCAAATAGAGCACATGAACAAGTTAATTTCTTACCTTGAGCAGCAACCTAAATACACGCCGGCGGAAACAGACCTCAAGATTAGCGGACTTAACAAACTGCGGGACGAGATGGGCGCCACGAACGACGCAGCGATTGAGGCGAACAACTATTTACAGGAAATGCGCGGCATAAGAGACGAACTGATGTACGCATCTAAAACCGGAATGGTTGATACTGCGCTTGCGGCGAAGGAATATGTAAAGGCAATCTTTGGCGCTGCGAGTTGGCAATATAAAGAGGTAAGGCACATCAAGTTCAAGAACAAGAAAATCCAGAAGAATATTGTAATCTCCTCTCAAACTTATTCCGAGACGAAGGAATCACGCGACAAAAACTAAGATTTTCTAAAAAAGCCCTCAGCGTTAATCGAGAAGAACTAAGAGTTTCTTAAAAAGACCCAAGAGTTAATTGCGAATAACTAATAGTTTATAGAAAATACCTCAGAGTTAATAAATAATATCTAAAAATTTCTTGAAAACACCTCAGAGTTTATAGAGAATAACAAATGGTTAATTAATAATAAAGAAGCATTAATACAAAATACCTCAGAGTTGTTGAAAAATAAAATAATGTGTATAAATAAGAATTTATTGTTATTCTGGGGTAATGCGCCGTATCTAACCGATGCGGCGCTATTTTTTATTTATATTTCGCTAATTTAGACCTTCTTTCCTTCTTTCCTTAAAGTCATTAATGACATTAAAGACATTAACGACCTTAAAGACTTTAAAGACTTTAAAGACCTTAAAGACCTTAAAGCCATCAAAGCCAACAAAACCATTAATGTCACAAAGCCCTCGCCAATTATCATCGACCCCTCACAAATTCCAACCTTATTTCATTCTTTCTTTAAAGTCCTTAAAGACTTTAAAGACTTTAACGACCTTAAAGACTTTAAAGACTTTAATGACCTTAACGACCTTAAAGACTTCAAAGCCCTCAAATCCATTAATGTCACCGACACCTCGCTAATTATCACCGAGACCTCGCCAATTTTCACAGACCCCTCTCCAATTATCACCGCCCCCTCACAAATTCCAACATTATTTCCTTCTTTCATTAAAGTACTTAAAGTCATTAACGCCCTTAACGTCCTTAATCTCTCTAAAAACCTTAAAATATTTAATGACCTTAAAGCCTTTAAAGTCCTTAATGTCCTTAATTTCACCAAATATTATGCAAATTTCGACAAGCACCGCACAATTCTCATCGAGACCTTGCAAATTATGACAGATACCGCGCCAAATATAATCGAGACTATGTTAATTCTCATCGATACTATGTTAATTCTCATCGAGGACTCGCAAATTCTCATCGAGAACTCGCCAATTCTCATCGAGGACTTGCAAATTATGACAGATACCGCGCAAAATCTAATCGAGACTTTGTTAATTCTCATCGAGACTATGTTAATTCTCATCGAGGACTTGCAAATTCTCATCGAGAACTCGCCAATTCTCATCGAGAACTTGCAAATTCTCATCGAGAACTCGCTAATTCTCATCGAGAACTTACAAATTATGACAAATACCGCGATAAATATAATCGAGAACTCGTAAAATCTCATCGAGAACTCGCAAAATCTCATCGAGAACTTGCCAATTCTTATCGAGATGACGCCAATTCTTACAAACATCTCGAAAATCATAACCTTATTTTCCTGTTTCATCAAAAACATTAAGGTCATCAAAAACATTAAAGTACTTAACGTCTTTGAAATCATTAAAAACATAACTAAGAAATGAAGAAAAATCATCAATATTTCTCGAAATACCGATAAGTTGATGCGAAAACCAAAAAAAATTTATTACCTTTGCGGCGAGTAAATCAATAAATAAACATCAATCTATATGAAAATGAAAATTTCAAGACTGTTTATCATCACAACGATGATTATTTTTGCGGCAACCTCAAACGTCACCGCACAAATCAAACTAACATTAAACCCAAAAGTCGGAACATCTTACGAGATGAACGCAGAGGTAAAGTCAACAATCAATACCCTAATCGGTAACAGCAAAATTCCGATCGACGTGACGACAACACAGACTTATATGATGACCGTTATCGGCAAAACGTCGGAAGGTACAAAGTTGAATTTCATTTATAAAAGGTTTACCGTCGGCATATCAGGCATGATGATGAATCTTTCGTTCGACTCGGAGTCAAAAACAGAGCCGACAACCGAAATCGACAAAACGTTGTCCGCAATTATTAACCCGATCATAGATAAAACATTCTCAATCGTGATCGATACAGACGGCAAAATCGTTTCTTTAACCGGCATGGACGCCGTCATAAAAAGTATGGAATCATCTTCCGCCGCGAACCCCGCTCTTGCTCCCGTTACCGGCATGATTAAACAGTTATTCTCCGACGAAACAATGAAGCAGACCTTTTTTCAGTACTTTTCCTACTGTAACTCAAACGTCATCAAAACAGGCGACACCTGGCAGAAGGATAATACTGTCAATATCTCCGGCATAAAAGGAAAAATCAAATCAAACTACACGCTGAAATCCGTCACCGGAACAACCGCGAAGATAGAAGCAAACTCCAACATTGATTTTGACATGAAATCCCAGGGAATCGGAACCGCAACCGGAACACAAATAGAATTGATCGAGGTAAATACAGAAACCGGCGTCCCAATCATGCAAAATATCGAGCAAAATATCACTCACTCGAGCAATAACACAAACATTGAGATTGTAAACAAAGGCGTTACAAGGATAAAAATAAAGGACAGGTAGTAAAAAACAGAGAAGTTGGCGCTCAAATCAAGGACGAGGAATGAAAATATTAGCGGAAGATACGCCATAACTGCCGAGAAGTCCGATTCCTCCGTCAACATTAGAGTAAATCCTGACAGGCTCGGACACCATTCCGGCGAAACCGTCCTCCATACCAAGAGCAGATTGGCTCGTCTCGCCGAACAGATAGTAAGGTTCGGTGAGCGAAACAAGTTCCACATAAAGACAAGCCGAAACCGGATCGCCTTTTTCCAAATAAAAAGGAGAAAGAAGGCAATAATAATCTTCAAGTTTAAGATTCACAGAATATTGTTTGCCATTTATAAGTTCATCGTTAAATAAATGACTGTAAGATCCGTAATTCGTATCATCCTCGCCTGAAATTTGCATGTTAAGAACAGGATCATCTAAAATATATGGCAAAGGATAATGAATACTGTATCCATAATAGAAAAATTTTACGTAAAGCCGAACGTCATAAAAGTTCTTTTCGTCGGCAGGTTCGTCAAATACAAGATCAAGGTCGAAATTCAGATGAAGACTTGTCACTCCCAAAACATCATCGTCCGATTTATCGTCGGCAGGGGAGTAGTACATAACATCATCAGACCATTTCGCAGAAAAACTAACCGTATCAATGCCAAGAACTTGCACAGGCTTAACAATAACTGTTTCGGCACGAACATCATGCCCGTCATACAAGACATCAATCATCAAACTGTCACCTTCACCGGCAATAAAATCACTTTCATACCAGCCATTGTCAAGAAAATCTAACGTTTCTACCTCAAAACCGTTCTTCCACAGGCGTACAACTGCATCATCCACAGTCTTAAATTCATCATTATCAAGAAAAAATCGGCTTTCCGAAAGATGAACCCGCACAACCGAATCGGCAGTAAGGATTCCATTTAAAACAAGTACCGAATTACCTCTTTCACCGCTGAAACTTATTTCTTTTTCGCATGAAATAAGAAACAGCGCAAGGAAAATACAGACAAATACATTAACAATTTTCATAATAAGTCACATTTTATTGACATGTTCGATAAGTTTACGGTAAACATCGTTCTTTTCAAGAAGTTTACGATTGCCAACCAGAAAAAGACGCTTGCGGGCGCGAGTGATAGCGACGTTAAGTTTTCTGTCAAGTCCATTATTATAACCGCCAGAAAGTGAAATCAAACCACTTCCGGTTTTAACACAGAAAGAATATATGATAATATCACGCTGACTGCCCTGAAAACGCTCGACAGTATCAACTATTACTTGAGAAAGTTCGGTTTTTCCGCTGTCCTGAAGCATTTTCCTGATAAGAGCGATCTGATTTCGATAAGGAGTTATGATGCCAACAGAAGCAGGATCGAATTTATCACCGGATTCTAAACATTTATCATAAAGTTCTATGCAAATCTTTGTAACATATTCGGCTTCCGCAACATTAGCCTTATCAAAATAATCTTTATCAGACGGAACTACATCGAAAAATTGCAATCTCTTATCAACATATTCTTCTTTTTGATGCGGTAATCCGGCACATTCGAGAAGACCTTCATAAAAATACTCGGAAGGAAAGGCGGAAATATGAGGATGCATGCGACCTTGACGAGTGAGCATCGTAATCAGGTCGACATTTCCGTGTTTCATAATCTGTCGGTGAAATCTCTCAAATAAAGAATCCCCAAGATTAGTCAGTCCGACGTCATTAAGAACCGCATCTCGCACTTTACTATCATCACGACTTTGAAGCACAATAGCAGGTAACTGTTTATGGTCGCCAATTAAGATAAATTCGTCGATAGCGTTGCAATTATCTCCGGTTTTTAGACAAAAAAAGCCGACAAGATGAGGCTCTAACATCTGCGTTGCCTCATCTATAATCGCGAGGTCGAAATGTTTGATGTTGAACAAGTCATTTTTACTCCAGAACGAGGCGGCAGTACCGACGAAGATGCGACATTTACCAATCATCTCGATTACATCACGCCTGTTCTTGCATTTTTCAATGCGGTTTTCAAGCAAAAAACGCCTGAACTCGGGCGAACAGTTAAGTTTGCTGCTTATCCTGATATATTCCGGCAAATTTTCAATCTCGGACAACGCCTTACATATCTCGTCAACGGCTCTATTAGTAAACGACAGCAATAATATATTAGAATTCGGCTTTTTCAGTTCCGCTTCCACCGCATTTTTCATGGCAATCGAAGTTTTTCCAGTCCCGGGCGGACCTATTATAAGACGTACATCCTGCTTTTTATTCTCCATTCCGAAATAATCACCCGAAATCAACCTTTTTCTGTCATCGTTGGCGAAAAGAAACGTCCCCAACGCACGAAACATACCCGAAAATGTCGAATCTATACTGTCGTGCTCAACAGCATACATCGAATCCGGCTTCCAAACACTCCGGTTCTTCTGTTTATACCTCAATCTCACGGTAATTGATTCCGATTCGAGACATTCTATAGCCCCCCTGAAGACTTGATGATTGTTGACCGTGTCATTTTCACCGTTACGTTCGTAAAGCACAACAGAATCTCCAACTCTGAAGTTGGGAAGATACAAATCCTGATATTGAGGAAGAGAAAGTTTAACAGACGGTTCATCTTTTTCAGTAAGATTTTCGATAATTTTCAAATCATATAGCAGTTCCCCAGCGGCAACTTTGTCATTAAAACCGACATTCCAAAGACAACAAGCGCGTTTTATGCCTTCATAGTCGCGCTCTCCGCATTTCGTAACCCACACTTCCTTTATCAAAAAATTATATAGACGAATGAAATAAGACTTTTCCGATTCATTAAGATTTGCAAGGGCATTCGCAAAACGATCTACAGGAGGCGCAAGATAATTTGTGAAAAATTTACCGGTAAGTCCGGCAGTATTAATGTCATGTGAATTAATTTTAGATAAAAATTCAAAAGTCACATCAAAATTGTTTGATTTTTGCATGGCAAATTCACGCCCTACTATTTTATTTCGTATCTTCAAAGCCTCATTTAACTGTTTTCTTGAATGTCTTTCGAGACTCATAACAGGATATTTGGAATACAGAAGATAAGATCGAACATTATTATGATTAAGAGAGAGATTAAATTCAAGCGTTGCGAGATATAGAATCATCTGAGTATAATGGTTTTCGGCAGATCGGATAAAAGCACCGCCATTTCGGAAATCTTCAAAAGATTTTCCAGATTTCAGTTCGACAAACGCAGAAAAATCATTGAGCATAAGGTCAAGCCTGCCATGTATTCCAAGTGCATTACAGACAAATGACGGTTCAAGAATAACATTTTCGCGTTCTATGCCGGTTTTTCTGAAAAAATTATTAACAATATAGAAAATATTATCAAAATGACGTTTACAATCATCGAAAAACTTCCTTTCAACATCCCCATCCTGCAAAGAATTACAAATCGTAAACTCAAAAGCAGCAGAAGCAAACAATTTTTTCATAGCAACGTCGTAATTTATTGAAAACACATTGTCTGCATTTATTAATTCGTCGAGAAAAAAGTTGGCAGCGTTACCTAAAAGAATAGCAGGGCTTAATTCAGACATGCGAATCCGGTTAAAAGTATAATTAAATTCATTATTTCCATAAGGTCTAAAACATTCTGCAAGAGAACTTATATCAATTAAATAATCAGGTTCGAGAATAATAAACTCAGCGGAGACAAAAATGCCGGACTCTTCTTCATTAACAGTAACATTAAGCAAATTAAACACAGACCCTTCGGTAATATACGGCAGCAAAGACTCAAATTCTTGCGACTGTTCGCCGGTACAGGAAACAATCACAGGAAAATTATCGGAATTTTCAGCAATAATACTGCTATTCAAGAATTTTTTAAAGAAGATTCGCAATATTTTAGTATCACTCATATAAATATTTGTAGAAATATATTAAATAATTGCCGTTCCAAGGCGTGGCAAAGGTACACTTTTTTATATAAACATTCAAGCCGCAGTATTGATATTAACAGGAAAAAACATTACCTTTGCATCTCACATAAAAATAATAAAATGATGGAAGAAAACAACAAAACATCAGTAAAAAATGCCGGCGATCCTAATAAAATTACCGGACAGTCGCAACCGGAAGTACTCATTGAATGTATTCCGAACTTCAGTGAAGGAAGAAACACGAAAATTGTGGAAAAAATTGTTGACGCCTTTCGCGGAAAAGACGGGCTTAAACTCTTGGATTACAGCGCGGACGCAGATCACAACAGAATGGTGGTAACAATTATCGGACGCCCAAACGTAATTTACAACGCTATGATAGAAGCAGTCGGAATTGCAGTCAAAAAAATTGACCTCCGCACTCATAAAGGTCAGCATCCGCGAATCGGAGCCGTTGACGTGATACCTTTTGTCCCACTCAGGGAAATTGATTTGAAGCCGGCGCTTGAACTTGCCGAAAAGATAGCGGAAAACATCGCCTATCTCTACAATTTACCGGTCTTTCTGTACGAAAGTTCCGCATCTGCGCCACACCGGATTAGCCTTTCGGAAATTCGTAAGGGAAACTTTGAATTGCTTGCCGACAAGATGAAAGATCCCGCCTGGGAGCCGGATTTTGGACCCGGACATCCGCATAAATCGGCGGGAGCGGTAGCAGTTGGAGTCAGGAAACCGCTGATCGCATTCAACATTAACCTGAAAAGTAACGACCTGAAAGCAGCAAATGACATAGCGAGGGCAATTCGTTCCGCAAATGGGGGATTGCCGGCTGTAAAGGCGCTCGGAATAAGGCTCACATCGAAAAATTGTGTCCAGGTCTCGATGAATATCACCGACTATAAACAAATTTCGATGCACCGTGTACTGGAAACTGTCCGCGACTTGGCATCTCATCAAGGAATTGAACTCGCAAACAGTGAACTTATAGGACTTTTGCCTCTACAGTCACTGATTGACACTGCCGCCGAGAGTTTAAATATCGACAATCTCACTTCGGAACGTATCATTGAGACATTTTATTAAAGCGTTTCAGTGAAAATTATTCGCCGTCCGGCAAAAAAGGCTCGCACCTAAGTGCGAGCCCAGCAAATAAAACTAATATATATGAAGATCCTATGAAAAGGCTAACCCTTTATTGCTTTTATCCCCGGCAGTTCTTTTCCTTCAATCGCTTCCAGCAATGCGCCGCCGCCGGTCGACACATAAGACACCCTGTCTGCGAGTTTAAACTTATTGATGCACGCTACGGAGTCGCCGCCCCCGATTAAAGAGTAAGCGCCCTTGTCGGTTGCATTGGCGATCGCCTCCGCAACAGCGAATGATCCGTGTGAAAAGTTCTCAAATTCAAATACTCCAACGGGTCCATTCCATAAAATTGTCTTCGACTGCTCTATAATACCGGCGAAAATCTTTTCTGTTTCCGGTCCAATGTCCAAACCTTCCCAGTCGTCGGGAATTTCACCGACCGGCACGAATTTTGTTTCGGCATCGTTACTGAAATCATCGGCGATCTTGGAATCGACTGCCAGCACTATGTTTACGCCCTTCTCTTTCGCCTTATTTAATAGCGAAGTTGCGAGTTCAAGCTTATCGTCTTCGACAATTGACTTTCCGATCTTGCCTCCGAGAGCCTTGGTAAAGGTATAAGTCATACCGCCTGCGATAATAAGATTATCGACTTTGGTCAAAAGGTTTTCGATTATGTCAATTTTTGAAGAGACCTTCGATCCGCCCATGATAGCCGTAAACGGGCGACTGATTTGGTTCAAAATTTTCTCAACCGCTTCGACTTCTGCGTTCATCAGGTAGCCGAAAAGTTTATGGTCTTCGTCAAAATAGTTGGCGATTATCGCTGTCGACGCATGAGCGCGGTGTGCGGTACCGAACGCATCGTTCACGTAAACCGTTGCGTATGATGCGAGGCGCTTAGCCATGTCTTTTTGCGCGGATTTCACGAGAGTTTTCAGTCGTTCCTTCTCTTCGGGAGTGGTGTTCTCGTTTATTTTCCTCGATTTTCCTTCTTCTGCTTCATAAAACCGCAGATTTTCAAGCAGCAGCGCCTGTCCTGGCTGCAATGCTGCGGCTTTATCGGCAGCAGTTTGGCGCAGGCAGTCATTTGCAAAGTTCACATGAACGCCGAGCAGTTCTTCGACACGCGGGAGGATGTGTATAAGTGAAAATCTCCCGTCAATTCCTTTGGGGCGACCGAGATGCGAGCAAATGATCAGGCTTCCGCCATCGGAAAGAATCTTTTTAAGAGTCGGTATCGCAGCTCTGATCCGCGTATCGTCGGTAATTTTGAAGCGTTCGTCGAGGGGAACATTGAAATCAACCCTTACGATTGCTTTTTGACCTTTAAAATTAAAAGTATCAATAGATTTCATACTATAATGATGAATAAATTTATCAATTTTGCGCTGCAAAGATACGAATTTTTATTGAATAAATAAAATAATCATCAAAAAATTTGTTTGTTTCCGAAAAAAAATTCTTACCTTTGCAGCGGATTTTTATTAGGGTGCTGTTTTTTGCTGCGGTTTCTTAAATAGAAATCTCTAAAGAGGAATATGAACGTAAACATAAAATAAAACAACAATAACAAATGTAATAAAAAGAAAGATGGATAAGAAAAAAACAACAAAACCAATCAGCAATGAGCCGCAAAAGTCGAAACTTACTGTGGCGTTAGAGAATCTTAATGTAGCCATCGAGGGAGTAAAATCCGTCATTGGCTCGGAAAATGCAAAGAGTCCGATTCCGGCAGAGATAGTCGACGAACTCGTTGAACTGACTCACTTTTCAAGATACATTTTTGAGGAGTATGCAGTCACTCTTTCGACTGACGAACGGAAACGCCTGTTCGGATCAGGAACGAAAAGTTACGGATTTGTGGAGAAGTCGTGCGCCAGCGCAGCCGATAACCCGCAATTCCTGCCGCCTTACCTGAGCGTTGAGAAGTTCCAGAATAATTACGGTGACGTTTACCGTAAAAGGACGCTCTACCAGCAGGTTAAACTATACGAGCAGCAAGTTTACGAATCGCTCCTCGCTTCATCCGACGAGGCTTACCGTGATTCGTTGGATTACTATAATGCGTTGAAGGACGCTACGAGACGTAACATACCCGACGCGAAAGAATTGCTCGACGAGTTGAAACCGTACTTCCACAGGACGAAACATAAGCCGGAGCCTCCGCTTGATAGAGCGGCCGGTTTCAATAACGATACCATCCGCGAGGATTAATTTTGGTTTTTTCAATATGATTTTTATATTTTGATAAAATTTATTGGAATTTTTGTTTGATAATCAATATCATTAGTTATTGATTAATACAGCGTCTCAATGTGAATTGTGGCGCTGTCATTTTTTTGAGCCATCGTCCGCTGTCAAACACTAAGTATTTTATGATAAATATGAAACACTTCGAGTTTAACAGTAAACACTTCATGATTTTCATGAAACACTTCGAGTTTAACAGTAAACATTTCATGATTTTTATGAAACACTTCGTATTAAACAGTAAACATTTCATGATTTTTATGAAACACTTCGTATTAAACAGTAAACACTTCATGATTTTCATGAAACACTTCGTATTAAACAGTAAACGCTTCATGATTTTTATGAAACACTTCGTATTAAACAGTAAACATTTCATGATTTATATGAAACACTTCGTATTAAACAGTAAACATTTCATGATTTATATGAAACATTTCGTGATTTATATGAAAATTTTAGAATTTAAGAGCAAATATATGCTCCTGAAACCGAAAAGGATACTGTTTAGTTAAAAGATTTCCTCGATGATTTCCATCCCTCGAAGGATTGCCTGCTCATTCATAGGTAAAAGTTTGTGATGTCTCTCAGGCAATGATTTCTTTAGACCTTTCATCACGCTCTCAAGAGTTACCGCCGGTATGATTTTCAATAATCCTCCCAAAACGAGCATGTTAAATGTCTTCGCCATACCTTCTTTTTGCGCCGTGAGCATCGCATCACTCCGAAAGATACGGATGTCTTTGCGAACGGGCGTCCTGGTAATCCCGTATCCGTCGTAAATCAGTATCCCGTCGGGTTTTACCTTGCTCTCGAACTTGTCCATCGACGGCTGGTTGAGGATTATTGCGACGTCGTAACTGTTTAATACCGGCGAGGAAATCTTATTGTCGCTCAAAATCACAGTTACATTCGCCGTGCCGCCACGCTGTTCGGGACCGTACGACGGAAACCATGCAACTTCCTTGTTTTCCATTAACCCTGAATAGGCAAGTATCTTACCCATCGAAAGAACGCCCTGACCGCCGAATCCGGCTATGATTAATTCATGTTTCATAATTAAATATTCTTTAAATCACCGAGGGGATATTTCGCAAACATGTGCTTCTCCATCCATAAATTGGCTTGCTCCGGCGTCATCTTCCAACCCGATGCACAGGTAGATACAAATTCTACAACCGAAGTTCCACGCTTTGCCATGGAATTTTCAAACGCCTTGCGTAAAACCCGCTTCGCCTTGCGGACGGCGCCGGCAGTGTGTACCGATTGCCGGGTGACGAGGCATGTACCGTCAAGCAGCGCAAGCAAATCCGATATTTTTAGCGGATAACCGTTGAGTTCCGCGTTCCGACCGTAGGGACAGGTCGATGTAGGCATGTCAAGCAGTGTCGTAGGCGCCATCTGCCCTCCCGTCATCCCGTAAATCGCATTATTTACGAAGACAATCGTGATATTTTCCCCGCGATTGCATGCGTGAATTGTTTCAGCCGTCCCAATCGCCGCAAGATCGCCGTCGCCCTGGTAGGTGAAGACCATTTTTTCGGGATTGAGCCGCTTTACAGCCGTGGCAACCGCCGGCGCACGCCCGTGTGCAGCCTCCTGCCAGTCAATGTCTATATAATTATAGGCGAACACCGCACAACCAACCGGGGCAATGCCGATCGTAGACTCTTCAATGCCCATTTCGTCAATGACTTCCGCGATAAGTTGGTGGATCACACCGTGGCTACACCCGGGACAGTAGTGCATCTGCGCATCCAGCATCAATCGCGGGCGGCCGTATACCATATTTTCCGGCTTTATGATTTCTTTTACTTCCATTGTCCTAATTTTTTGCGGGCGCAAAGGTACGAAAAATAAAAAGAGCAGCAAAATTTTGCAGTTTCCAAAGAAAAAAATAACAATAATATTGTATTAATAAAAAAAACGCTACCTTTGCAGAGCATTAGTAGTAAATTTTTATGCAAATTTCTAAGTAATTAATACGATATGGATGCTCAAAACGTAACATTAAACCTGAGTGGAATAAAATTTTCACTCGATAACGCAACACAGGAACAAATTGTGAATGACGTTATTAATGCCGTAATGGCGAAGATAGAAATCAGCCTCGCAAACCTGATTAAAGATGTGACAAAAAACCTTTCCGAAGCAAAAGATAGCCAAACAATATCAAATGCCGGACAGGAAATACCGGAAATCCCCAACAAAAAACGCAGGGGCAGACCAAGAAAAGTCGCTGATACAGAAACAACTCCGATATTGAAGGATGTCGATGCGAAACCTGAGAAAAAAATCGTAGAGCATAAAGAAATAAAAGACGGGCTGACGGAAAAAATCCATAGCGATGTGACAATTTATAAAGGATACCAGGCGCGCGAAGAACTGTTCAATGAATTAGGATTCAAAACCTTATTCGATGTATTGGCTTTCAAGTTCACAAAAACAGGCAAAGTCTACGATCAGGAACAATTCAACATCGACGCCTTCCTCAATGACAGTCGATTAAAGGTGTTTGCGTCCCAAGCAAAAGTGAAGAAGTATGTGCTTGGCTTGATTTCACCAAAAAAGGCAAATAAAGCAGAGAAAAAAGAAACGGTCGCACTTCCGGTCGCAACCGGTACAGGTACTGCAAGTCTGATCGAAGGTTACGATGCTTCCAAGACATTAAAAAAATGGTGCGGCAAACAATCGCTAATCACTATCGGCGATGCCCTGAAATATTGCAACGAAGTGAAACTGAAAGCCACAATCGAAGAAGGAATAAACAAACATTCAATGGTTTACCAGTTAGTAAAATTTCTATGTACCAGCGGTTTTGAAAGCAGATCCCTGATGCGTTTCCTTGATAAAATAGACGGCGGAGAAAAATCTGAGGAAAATATCGGCACATCCCAAAAATCAGGCGGCAAAATACCCGATACAAACATCATCACATACAATCAAAATATTAAAGAACCCGAAAACGCAGAAGAAAAAGAGTTCCGTAGCGTCCGCTATCACACTCTGACCGAAGAAGAAAACAATGCCCTATATACTCTCCTCGATGATTATCCGTTCTCAGACTTTCTCAAAGAAGAGGTTTTCAAAAAACATAAAATCAAGTCCATATTCGAACTGCTGTTCTGGTTTTGCGGTATAACGCGCAGTTACGTTGCCGAACAGTTCGAACTTGAAAAGGCGATTCTTATCAGAATGGAAACTATTCTTGCCGAAAACGGATTCATTGATCCAATAGACAAAATGGAATCTATGAGTTATGCCTACAGATCCAAATATTATCACTATATCCGCTATTACCGAAACAAAATAATCAATAATAAACTCTTCATAAACAAGTACAATAAAGGTCTCATTGAAGAAGAAATCGACAACCTCTATAAGAGTGTTGAAGATTTAGGTCTCTCGGAGAAGGCTTTAACGGCTATAAGATACAATAAAATCACGACCGTGATAGGCTTGAAAGCATTTATGTATTACGGGTGCGATACTGCATATCCAAAGCAATTCACCGAAGATGTTGTGCGAGATATTTTCGATACAATCAAGGAAAATGGACTTCAAAAGCACAATTATAACGAATATATGAAAGGTTTGCGAGGATACTACTACAAAAGCAGCCTCTATATTCAAAAACGTAAACAGGAACAGGGCACGGAAGTAATGGTTGCCAAGGCAGCAGATGCGGAATAAAATCCCTTCTTTTTATCCTTATATCAAGAAATATATACTTTTTCGGGAAATTTACAGGAAATATTTGTTAGCCTGAAAACTTTCTATTAATTTTTCCGCCGATATAAGAGTAAACGCCACATATTATAAGGATACAGATACAGGTTGTAGATACATCGACACAACTTGCAGCGGTTCATACGCAACTCGTATCTTTGTCTACGCATTTTGCGTAGACAAAGATGCAAAGTGTGTAGACAAAGATGCAACTTGTGTAGACAAAGACGCAAAGTGTGTAGACAAAGACGCAACTTGTGTAGACAAAGACGCAACTTGTGTAGACAAAGATGCAACTTGTGTAGACAAAGATACAAAGTGTGTAGACAAAGATACAACTTGCGTAGAGAAAGATACATCTTGCAGTTGTAGTTTGAAAGATGAATAAAAAGAGGGAAAAATTTTGTAAAAAAGTCAAACGAATTTCATAGGTACTTTTAACCAATATTTCTCTCTTTTTAATTTTTTTTCTTAAATCCCGCTCAATGTGTATTGATAAAGAGTTTTCGTCTGATATATTGATATTTATTCCGTATAAATTTAACTATTTTTAATATAAAAATATTATAAAATGCTATAAACAATAAAAAAATAATAGTATATTTGCCGGCGAATTTGGTTGTCTTTTTAAGAAAGCCAATAACATTGAATAAAAAATATTGAATAATTTATAAATCTAATTTAATTTGTTTTTTTATGGAAGGAAAATTAAAAGATCTTGCAGAAAAACGGTTTTATTTATGGCGAGGGTGGCGTTCTGTGTTCTTGCTGTGTGCCGTTTTTTTATGCGCTTCCGTGTCTGCTTTTGCTCAGGGAGGGATTACCTTAAGGGGGCGAGTAGTTGACACTCAGGGTGAGGGTGTACCCGGAGCCCTTATCAATATTGTCGGAAGTACGCGAGGCAGTGCTACCGACGAAACCGGTAATTTTGAAATGACAAATATTGCCAACGGTGCAAAATTACTTGTGACTTCACTTGGAATGGCTGATAAACAAGTAACGTTTACCGGACAGAATGACATCATCGTTGTTCTGGCAGAAAAGGCAGATGAACTTGCAGAAGTTGTTATTTCAGGTTTTGGTGGCAGGCAGAAGAAGGAAAGTGTTGTTTCTGCCATTCAATCTGTAAATGTAAGTGAGTTGAGGGTGCCGAGCAGCAATCTTACTACTGCTTTTTCAGGGCGAATCGCAGGTATGATATCTTATCAGACTTCTGGTGAACCTGGCGCCGATTCTAATGCTACGTTCTTTATTCGTGGTGTAACTTCTTTCGGTACCGGCAAGGTCGATCCTCTGATTCTTGTCGATAATATCGAAATAACAAAAGATGAATTGGCTAAACTTCATCCTGACGACCTGCAGTCGTTTTCGATCCTGAAAGATGCTACGGCGACTGCCCTCTACGGTGCGCGCGGCGCTAACGGCGTTATCCTGGTTACAACAAAGGAAGGCAGGGAAGGCAAGGCACGGGTTTCATTCCGCCTGGAGAACGCAGTTTCAATGCCAACCCAGACTATAGAAATGGCTGATGCTATTACTTATATGCAGATGGCAAATGAGGCGAAAAATACGCGGTCTAATAGAATCTCTATGGAGTACCCGCGTTCGGATATTACCGAAACACAGTTGGGCAAGTATCCCTTAGCATATCCGAATGTAGACTGGATGAATCTGTTGATAAAAGATTATACTCTGAATCAGCGGGCAAATCTGAGTATTTCGGGAGGAGGAAAAGTGGCGCGATATTATGTTTCCGGTTCGTTTGCAAACGACGGTGGTCTGATGAATGTTGACCACAGGCAGAATTTTAATACTAATGTAAATTATAAGAAATATACTCTACATTCCAATATCAATGTAAATCTAACCTCATCAACCGAGATGATTCTTCGTCTGCACGGTGGTTTTGATGATTATGTAGGTCCGCTTGATGGTGGTAGCGATATCTACAAGAAGACGCTGCAGGTAAGCCCTGTGCGGTTTTTGCCGTATTACCAGCCTGATGCTCAACGGTCATCTGTCGACTGGATACTTTTTGGAAACAGCAGTGCTTACTCTTTACCGTTCGTGAATCCTTATGCCGACTTGATGAAGGGTTATAAAAATTATTCAAACTCTTCCCTTATGGCACAGTTGGAGTTTAAACAGGATTTCTCAGCCCTGCTTAAAGGTCTTGGCGGGCGAGTGCTCGGCAATACTGCACGAAAGTCTTTTTTCGAGGTTAAGCGTTCATACGAGCCTATGTTCTATGAAATGTCTTATTTCGACCGTGTTGCTTACGATGCAGGTATAGGACAGGGACTGACGCCTGGTCAGGATTTCTTCCCGTGGTATCTCTATGAAATAAATCCGACCGCAAACAAATATCTCGGTAATCCTGCAGTGGATCAAAGCATTACCAACATCATGTATGGTGAAGCGGCGCTTTCATACGACAATGGCTTCGACAAAAATAACGTAAGCGCTATGCTGGTCGGTACAGTAAGAAACTACACTGCCCCCAACGCTGATCTTATCAAGTCTTTGCCCGAACGTAACCTTGGTTTAGCGGGTAGATTCACTTATAACTTTGATACCCGCTACTTTGTTGAGTTTAACTTTGGCTACAACGGTTCGGAAAAGTTCGACAAAGACCACAGATGGGGTTTCTTTCCTTCGTTCGGTGGTGGTTATTTAATCTCGAATGAAAAATACTGGACTTCCCTCAAAGATAAGATAAATCTCCTAAAACTGAAATATACTTACGGCTCGGCAGGTAATGATCAGATTTCCAACCAGCGCTTTTTCTATATTTCCGAAATTCAAATGGGAAATCCTGGTGATGATAATATTGGAGGAAAGGGTTTTAAAGAGGGAGAAGGCTTCGGAGTTCTTGGAAATGGTTCATTCTCGAATATGGAAGGTCCTAAAATCATTCACGAGATGAATAAAAACATCACATGGGAAATAGCCTACAAGCACAATTTAGGTCTTGAACTCGGAGTTTTAAACAAAATCAATATTCAGGCGGATATCTACAAGGAACACCGCGTGAATATACTTCAGGAACGCGCGGATATTCCGGTTACTATCGGTCTCTGGTCAATTCCTCTTGCTAATGTTGGTGAGACTAAAACTGTAGGCGGCGAGATTGCTTTAGACTACAATCATTCGTTCTCTAAAGATATTTGGCTTACCGCTCGTGCTACTTTCACTTATGCCCATTCGGAATATGCCTATTACGAAGAACCCGACTATTCGGCTGTCGATAGCCCGTGGCGCTCAAAAGTCGGACGCGCTACCACACAGCAAGAAGGATACATAGCAGAGCGCCTTTTTATTGACGAGGCAGACATTGCCAACTCGCCAACGCAGGCAGATGTAATGCCGGGCGATATTAAGTATCTTGACCTGAACGATGACGGTGTGATAAACGAACTTGACAAGCGCGGCATCGGCTATCCGACGACTCCAGAAATGAATTATGGGTTTGGATTCTCTTTCGGATACAAGAGTTTTGACATTTCGGCATTTTTCCAAGGAGCCGGACGCTCGTCGTTCTTCGTTGATCCCGAAAAAGTAATGCCTTTCCTGATGACAAAAGTTGATAACGACACTCGATATGTCGAAAATGGTTTGGCGAAATTTATTGCCGATGACTACTGGTCGGAAATAAACAACAATCCTTTTGCCCGCTGGCCCCGTCTGGCAGATACTAAGGAACGATTTGCGAACAATCTCACAAAAAGTACGTATTGGATGTACGACAACAACTATTTGCGTTTTAAATCGTTTGAATTGGGATATTCGCTAAGCGATAAACTTGTCAAGAAAATGCGCCTCGGTTCTCTCCGTTTCTATGTGAGCGGCACCAACCTTTGGTTGTGGAGCAGTTTCAAGATTTGGGACATAGAACTCGGCGACAATGGACTAAACTATCCGTTGCAGCGTACAATTAATGCAGGTGTAAACCTGATGTTTTAATTAATAATCAGAGTAAATATGAAAAAATATATCAAAATAAAAAGTTTTATGAGGTATTTGATGATAGTGCCTTTAGCAATGGTATTTTCATGTAGTGATTACCTTGATGTAGTGCCGGACAATATTCCGACCATTGATTATGCTTTCCTCGACAGGAGGCAGGCAGAAAACTATCTTGCCTCCCTGTTTGCATTTATGCCTAAAACAGGTAGTCCGACAGCAAATCCTGCGCTCTTAGGAGGCGATGAATTATGGTTTGGAGACCGCACTTCGGGAGTTAATACCGACCTTTGGCGTTATGTGGCGCGTGGAGTAAATATGTCAGATGATCCACATCCAAATTATTTTGCTTCCTACCTCAAGGATAAGGACGGGAATGACAGTGAAAATCCACGCGGCGGAGAATTTCTTTTCACTGCCTTGCGTGATTGCAATATTTTGCTGGAAAACATTAATAAGCCTTACGATCTCTATAGCGATACAAAAAACCGCTGGATAGCTGAAGTGAAGTTCCTGAAAGCGTACTACCATTTTTGGTTGCTTCGTATGTATGGTCCTATTCCACTTATCAAAGTCAATTCTTCCATTGACGAGCCGGCTACCGCTGCCCGCGAATCGGTGGATGATTGTATTGACTATATTGTTCATCTTCTTGATACAGCCTGTGTAGAAGATGGATTGCCGGAAGAACTTGCTTCGCCTATGCTTGAAGCCGGACGTCCTACCGTACTGATAGCTAAGGCGCTGAAAGCCCAGGTGTTGACTTATGCGGCAAGCCCGCTGTTCAACGGCAATGAAATAGCCCGTGCCGACAAGCAGAACAATCCTCTCGGACAAACCTACGAAAAACTCTTCCCTGTTTACGATGCACAAAAATGGATTCGTGCAAAAGAGGCACTTCGTGAAGCGTTAGATTTAGCCCATGAACTGGAATACAGGCTTTATCGTTTCGAAGATGACATGATGATAGATACCGAAGAACCAGGACAAACTCTTCTTCGTCAGCCTACAATCGACGCAATGCAAGTGAGAGGAGCAGTTACGGTTCATCAAAGTGTTCTCGGTTGGAACAGTGAACTGATTTGGGGTGATCCGCGAGGATGTAAAGAGATACATCAATCCTGTATACCTTTGTTTGGCTATCAGGGTGGAAACACTTCCAGCATGGGTGGCGGAACTATTCATCACAACTATGCTCCTACCCTCGACATTGTTGAGCAGTTCTACACCCAAAATGGTCTTCCAATCGCCGACGATATTGAATGGCAAACTTCCCACGCAAGTTGGACTGACAAGACGGAAACCGGACTCTACAGTCAGCGAGGAATCCCTGATTACAAAAAATATCCCGATGTAGGATGTCTTATCGTCAGAGGTAGGGAAAATACTAATGATACAGCTACCGCAGTATTGCATTTCGATCGCGAGCCGCGCTTCTATGGAGCGATCACTTTTGCTCGCGCTCGACACTATGGAGTGTCGCTTTTGATGTGTTTACGCGATACCAGCGCTTATTGGGATGATCAGGCTATTGACTGGTTTGGCAACTTTAATTTCCGTAACGCCGAACGCTTCCCTGTCACCGGATACATCTGCAACAAACTTTCAAGTTTTCTTGATATGTATCCTACAGAAGGATCAGGTTTCAATATTCATGTTGCATCAGGAAATCCCGCTCCGCAGAAGCAAGATTATCCATTCCCAATTATACGCCTTGCCGACCTTTACCTGATGTATGCCGAGGCGCTTAATGAAACGGGAGACAAGGACGGAGCAATAGCATACGTTGATAGCGTACGCAAGAGAACAGCAATACCCGGAATTGTCGCAACCTGGACTTCTCCTGCATCAGATGGCAAAGTAACCGATTTCGACGGTGTTACACGTCACGATTATGACACAAAAGAAGGACTGCGATGCATTATTCGCCGCGAACGCCTCAATGAATTTGCCTTTGAAGGTATCCGTTTTTGGGATCTACGCCGTTGGATGATTGCAAAGACTGTCCTCAACAAAGAAATCCGCGGATTAAATGTCCCTTATAAAACGCTGACAAACACAAGTATGCCGTCGGATTTCTATAAACCAACAAAATTGTGGACTATGAGATTTGAGGATAAAGATTATTTCTTCCCTATCAAGTTAAGTTCTATCATTAAGAACGCTAATCTCCTGCAAAGTCCTCATTGGAAATAAACAAGTAAATGTTGAATTTAATAAAGAAAGTATAATATGAGAAAGTTTATATTTATATCACTACTGGTGTTAACGGTTTTCGGTTGTGAAGACTGGAAAGACCAATATTCCGATAAACTTGCCGAGGAGCCGGATAAAGATGCTCCCGGAGTGCCGACGGTAACTAATATTGTGCCGATAAAAGGCGGAGTTAAAATTTATTTCACTCCTCCGGCAGACGCTGATTTTTTGGGCATAAAGGCTGTCTACGATCTCAACGAGACACATAAGAATCAGGGAACTTTCGTGTCGGCAAGTGGCGACTCCGTAAGTGTTGATCATATTACCCTTGCCGGCTTTTCTGGTTTGGGAGAAGAAGCAATCCCGGTAACTCTCTATGCCGTTGACCGCTCAGGCAACCTTTCCGAAGGTGTGTCCAGAACGTTCGATCCTCTGCCGAGTCCTGTTTACGACATACTTAGTTCCCTGACAACAAAGGACGGTCCTGCTGGCATTACCGTTCATTGGGAAAATCCCGACCAGATGGATATTGCGATCCTGATTTCGCTATATGACACAATAAAACAAAGTTGGGAACCTGTGGCACCTATGTATTTTGCTCAGACGCCGGTTGTAACACGGACAATTAAAGGCATTCCTGTAGATGACATAACAGCAGACGGTACTTATATCTATTATCCGAAGACCTACCGTTTTGAGTTCATTGACGATTATGAAAACTTTTATTTCGTAAAAGAAGCGGTTCATACTCCGGTAGAAGAAAGGTTTATTTCACCTTTCAATGAGGACGGAACAGTCAGAAGGAAACTGTTTGAAACAGGAAAAGATCAAGCAGGACAACCCGAAACAGGGTGGAAGTACCGCGGTGACTGTGGTGGTGGAGCAACTGGTTTCGATGCGTCTTTCAGTCAAGAAAACAGTAACGATGCATCCTTTTGGTGGGACAATAGCGCTGCTTCGGGCAACAGTTATTTCACTTTGCCAACTGAGTTCAGCGATTTGCCTGCGCCCTATCCTCCCTACTATATCACAATAGACATGGGAACGACTGCAATATACAGTACTTTCAGCGTCATTATTCAACCGCGTGAGCCGCTTGGTTCTGCTTCGATGATGACTGATTTTGAGATATGGGCGACGAATGACGTAAGAACTCTTACTTCATTCCCCGGATTGGGTGTAAATAAACAGTTAGCAAGCATGAGGTATTGGACTTCTTGGGATTCTATCTACACTAACATTATTCATGGTAATTATCTGGAAGAGCCCAATAGGTATCCCGGACCTGGTAAAAAACTTGAGATAAACGGGACAGATACAACGGTAGTTGAAGCTGATTACTGGGAAAAGGATTGGGATAAGTTAGCGGATTGTGTAGTAGAACTTCCGTCCGGTCTTCCGCTTGACGCCAATGCTATACCGGAAGAGGGTTTGTCGGCAGAGGACAAGGCGGCGCTTCTCGGAGGTTTTGAGTTTGACTTGACGCAGGATGGGGAGCCGAAGGCGTATCGTTATATCAGGATTAAGGTAAAAGGAACTTCCTCTGGGGATGCACGCAGTCGTGTTGACATGTTAGCGTTCTACGGAAGGTATCCCAATTAACCATATTGGACATATATGTTACGGCAGGGGGAAGCGGACGCTTCCCCTTTGCTGTTTTTTAGCGGAATATTTGGTTAATCCAGATATTAGGCTTACCTTTGTTCGATAAAAACGGCTATGTCAGACGGCAAAAACATTCTTAACGATTTAACCAATAAGGAGTATGAGTACGGCTTTTCAAGTAATATCCGTACCGACTTCGCCCCTGCGGGGTTGAACGAGGAGGTAATACGGTTTATCTCTGCCAGGAAACGGGAGCCGGAATGGCTGCTCAAGTTTCGTCTTGATGCTTTTCGTTACTGGCAAACACTTGAGATGCCCGACTGGGCTCACCTGCGCATACCTCCGATAGACTATCAGGATATAATTTACTACGCTGCACCGAAGACGACGCTCCCGTCAGCGGCTGACGGTGAGATAGATCCCGAACTTGAAAGGACCTTTGACAAGCTTGGCATACCGCTTAATGAGCGTAAGGCGGCTGCGGGGATTGCGGTGGATGCTGTTATGGACAGTGTTTCCGTGAAGACGACTTTTAAGGCGGATCTTGCTGCGCGGGAAATAATCTTCTGTTCGTTCAGCGAGGCTGTTCTGGAATATCCCGAATTGGTCAGGAAATATCTCGGAAGTGTTGTCCCGTATCGTGACAATTACTTTGCGGCGCTCAACTCGGCGGTATTCAGTGATGGTTCTTTTGCTTTTATCCCGAAAGGAGTACGTTGTCCGCGGGAACTTTCCACATATTTTCGCATTAACGCTATGAAGACGGGACAGTTTGAGCGTACTTTGATTATCGCCGAGGAAGATTCTTATGTTAGTTACCTCGAAGGTTGCACGGCGCCGATGCGTGATGAGAACCAGTTACATGCGGCGATTGTCGAGATAATAGCCTTTGACCGTGCGCAGGTTAAGTATTCGACTGTTCAGAATTGGTATCCGGGCGACAGGCAGGGTAGGGGAGGGATTTATAATTTCGTTACTAAACGTGGGATCTGTCGGGGCGAATCGTCGAAGATTTCTTGGACGCAGGTTGAGACCGGTTCTGCTATCACGTGGAAATATCCTTCCTGTATATTGCTGGGGGATAACTCTATCGGTGAGTTTTATTCGGTTGCGGTGACGAACAATTTCCAGCAGGCTGATACGGGGACGAAGATGTTACACATAGGAAAGAACACACGCAGCCTGATAGTTTCAAAGGGAATCTCTGCCGGGCGCAGTGAGAACAGTTACCGAGGGCTGGTTCAGGTCAATGCCGGAGCGGAGAATGCCCGCAATCATTCCCAGTGTGACAGCCTGTTACTTGGAAGCGACTGTGGCGCTCATACTTTCCCCTACATGGACATCAGGAATGAGACGGCGGTTGTTGAGCATGAGGCTACTACGTCAAAGATTAACGCTGACCAGTTGTTTTATTGCAACCAGCGCGGCATTTCGACGGAGGAGGCTATTTCGCTGATTGTTAATGGGTATGCGAAGGAGGTACTGAGTAAGTTACCTATGGAGTTTGCTGTCGAGGCTCAGAAGTTGCTTTCTGTTAGCCTTGAGGGCAGTGTAGGATGAGTTATGGCAGGGTATTGACGATTATTGTGAATTATTAATATTATTGAAGGCGGCGGGGTGCAGTGATGCATCCCGCTGCTGCTTTTATGGTGGTTAGCGGTTACTTTTGCAGGAAGCCCTGTTAAACGAGTTTATTGACGTCCTATGCCGGCTTTGCCTGCGTCGCCTAATACACAGGGAATAGAATAAACACAGTTGCGTCCCACACGGCGTGCGAGATGACAATCGGCACGAGGTTTTTATTGTAGCGGTACATCACGCCCCAGAAGAGTCCGCAAACCAGAGCCGCCATTATAAGCATGAAATTAAACGACCAGATGTGTACCAGCGTATAGACTGACGCCGTGACGATAAGCGCCGTCCATTCTCCGTATCTTTCTATCAACGAATGTTGCACATAGCCACGCCAAAAGATTTCTTCTGCCGGACCGATAATGAGAAGCAACCCAATCGCGATCAATGTTTTACTTTGCCCCTCTTTTAGGGCGTAGATACCCTCAACCTGCGGGCGGGCAAAGTCGAACAGTGATGCCGAAAAGAGATCGCCGAAATAGAATATAACCCAAAGCGCGGCGGCGGAAAGCAGTCCCAGGGCGACGGCTTTAAGGTTGAGTTTAAACTGCTTCGGAATTTCCCTGCGTTGTGTTATGCTGATTCCGATTAGCGCTAACGCCGAAACGGACATGGTTATCCAGAAGTTGAACATGTGTTTTGTCCAGGGCGAAAACATCACGAACCACAACACGGCGGCAAGGGATAGGAAAACGGGCATCTTTTTCATACGATGAGCGCAATTATAAGTCCGACCGTCATTAAGACGCTAAAACCGAGTTGCAGTTGCGCGGTCATCCTGTCGACATCATTTATGGGCGAAGTATCTGATGATCGCGCTTTTAACATGGTTTTACAGTTACGGACGGCGATCGGGACAGTCAGCCACGTCAGCAAAGTCCATACCGGCAGAATGTGCAGCAAAATCATCACGACAACCGCAGAATACGTGAAAACCGTCAGCAGGCAATAGTAGAAGATCGACGCTTTGAGACCCAACAGTTTGGCAAAAGTCGTAGTTCCCGCTGCTTTGTCGCGTTGCATGTCGCGCGTATTGTTACTGTGCAGCACGTTTACGGTTATGAAAACTTCGGGCAGCGCCACCCAAAATAAAAGCCACTCGTAGTAACCAAGCATCACGAAGGCAACGCCCATCACAATCGAAGGTCCAAAGATAATGAAGATCAGGAGGTCGCCGAGTGCGCGGGATTTCAGCAGAAAATAGAACAGGCAAGCAGCGATTCCGACGACGCCTACGTAAAGCAGTCCGACGCCCGAAAAGTGAAGCAACAGCAGTCCGACGGCAATTCCCACCGCCAAAAAAGTCAAGCCGAAGGTCAAAATCTGTTTCGGTTGGAAACGACCCGAAGTAAGCGACGTCGCTCCCGGATTGCCTGCTTTGTCGATGCCGGTGCGGAAATCGTGGTAATCGCTAATAAGGTTGCCGGCGGAATGAAACAGCACCGCGCCCAGCACCGCGAGCGCGCCTAAGTACCACCGCGACTCAATGTTGGGGAATACATTCCCTTTCTTTATAAGCCAGATCGTGTCGAGCAATGCGACGATTGCAGGACTGAGCGAAACAGGATACGACCATGGGCGCACCGCCTCTATCCAATCTTTTAAAACAAGTCTTTTCATTGTTATTTCAGTATGTGGGGGATTGTTGCGTCCTGTTTTGTATAATTTGACATATACAGGCAGTCACATCCCCGGTTAAAAATCGTTACAAAGGTAATATAAAATGTAATATCTTTGACGTCTTTTAGCCGAAATTTACCGTCGCCGCTAAGGATTTTCCCCCTCTCCGCCGCTTTTTTTGGGGTTGTTAGCGGTAAATTTTTGCAGGAGCTAGTGCTGACAGGACGGCTGGCAGCAGGAGACAGGACGGCTGTCAGCAGGAGACAGGACGGCTGTCAGCCGGAGACAGAGCGGCTGTCAGCACGAGCTCGGTCGGAATTTACGGTCAAAAATGGTCGGTTTTACCGCTTTATTTCATCAAAATACGCCCGTAATCTGTCAGATTTTACGGTCAAAATTGGTCGATTTCTACGCTTTATTTTATCAAAATATACCTCTAAACGGCAAAAAGAAAGCAGCAGACTTTCGCCTGCTGCCTGCCTTCATTAAATATTATAGCCTCTGAGAAATGTTTCTTGCTGCCCCTTCCTTATGTCCTGTTGTCTCTCGGATCTGTTTCTTATTGCCCTTTCCTGCTGTCCTGTCGTTCCTTGAACCTGTTTCTTATCTCCCTCACTCTCAGCCTTATAGTTCCTTGAACTTGTTTCCTGCTGCCCCTTCCTGCGGTCTTACTGTTTGTTGGACTTGCCGCCCTGTTTATTCTGTCCTGCCTCTTCCTGCCCCTCTTCTGCGGGCGTTACATAGCCGATCAGTTCTACGGGGTAGATTACTACGCGGGGAGTTTTCAACTGTTTTTTCCCGCTGCCGGAGTACATGGTAGTTATTTTCAGGTTTAACTTCTCGTTGTTGAGGATACCTGAGGGCGCAACTATAATCAGTTCGCCCGGGTTGTTAACTATCACGTCTACCGACGGCACTTTGTATTCAACTCCTGTGCCTGACGAGACGGAGATAAAACTGACGCATACCTTTGCATCGGGCGGCGTTCCGACGTCTATCTTTATGTTGTGCCCATAGATTTTGACGTTTCCGCCCCTTGTGATTTTGCTGTCTATCGCCCCTGTTTTTATGTCGTGCACGGAGACGATCCTGATAGGGATCTGCGGCTCTACCTTTTGCAGCGCCGTGTTTTGTACCGCCTCTAAAAGTTTGTCGGTAGGGGTTATCTTTATCGAGGCTTGCGCTGGATATTCGCCGTCCTCAAAGAGACCGGGGATCGTCGGGTGGAGGTTCTCGATACTTGACGAGTACGAGAAACCGTTCCGCATCCAGTCGAGCAGGATTTCGTTACGCGCTACCTCGACCGCCATCGCCATTGGCTTACTGATTCCGTAGTTCCTGCTGGCGATTGATTCTGCGAGGTCTTCTTCGTTGAAGATCTTCTGGTTTACTACCTGAGCCGAGTATTTCTTCTTCGGGTCGTTTCTAAGAGAGTTCACTCTCATTATGTACTTTATTACCATCTCTTTGTTATTTTTAAACAGTTTAGTTATTACCGTTGAGTTCGCGTTATAAATAAATAAGTATTGTTATTTAACTCCCGTTTCGCAGCGCTTCCTTAGTTTGCACCTTGAAACCGGCTGCAAAGGTATAACATAAAATCAGACCCGTCAAGCGATATTGTGACTATGTTAGCTCTATTTTTGGCGGTATCTGACGCAGTCTGGCGCTTACTTCTTAACAATCAGCGACTAACACCGAACAAATATTTCTTTAATTTAAGCGAATTTTTATGGTAATCGTTGAAAAAGTTAACGGTTTCAGTTATTGATTTTGGAAGGCTCGCCGTATTCATTTTCCGTTATTGTTAAAATATTATTACCTAATTTTACTAAAAACGCATCCTGCATATTGTATGTTTACATCTTAATCCTGAACTTTGCACCCTTAAACAGTATATAATATACGTAATGATTATCAGTAAAGCAGTTGTTGTTTTTCGCTACATTGGCGGTTTGACTTGACAATATTTCCGCCACAGGGCGGGACAGGGTCAATAAAATTTAAGGTTCTCAAAACAATTCCTTTATTTATTTGTTTAGGTATATATATGCAAAATTGCTATTTATTATGAAAGTACTATTTATTTCACTGCTCATCCTGATTCCCATAACGGGATTACATGCGCAGGTAACAATCGGGTCAACCGATGATCCCGCTCCGGCGGCGCTGCTTGACTTAAAGGAGCATCCACCGACCAATAATAATGTGACGGCAGAGACAGGCGGATTATTATTGCCAAGGGTTAAGTTAAGTGACCCGACTGTTTTCGGGCTTACCGGAAGTGACGGTAATCTCTTGAACAAGACAGGGATGCTGGTCTATAACGTGAACGAAAAGCGGTCTAAGGGTTTAGTGAAGGCTATTTACCAGTGGACGGGCGATAAGTGGGAACTGCTGCGGAAAGTGACTACCACAGGCGGTAGCCCGGGCAGCGCCTTAACAAAGAAGGTTATTTACGAAAGTCTCAAAGATGGGGACGGTAAACCGATTGGGGCTGACCCTACCAGGACAGTTTCCATCGGTAGATTTGAGTTCAGGCTGGATCGAAGCAATGTATTAGATAAGGGTTCTACGAAGACTTTCAGGTCTATTCCTCAGATAAGAATAAAGGTCGGTGAGTCCGGGACGTTTAGATGGTATTTCAACCAGTACTGGGATTTAGATTTGCAGCCTTCTGGTCAGATTAACAATAGTTATTCTTTTGAATATATGAATAAGTCGCTGACAGCCGGAAATTGGACGGAGTGTACTATTACTGATAATATTATACATACGATGTCGCTGCTGGAAAGGAATGAGATGTGGCTCTTTGACCATATTAACAGCAAAATATATAATGTCCAGTTTTTAGCATTAGGGAACTCTACTTCAGATGATGCTCATCCTAAAACGTACGCTATAATTGCGCGCGAGTATTAACCATTTAAATAGATTGTATATGAAAGTTATTAATAGAATAAACGCTTTGTGGCTCCTTTTTGTACTGCCTGCCGCAACACAGGCGCAGGTTTCAATCGGCACCAAGATGCCGGACCGGTCGGCGCTGCTGCAAGTCGGCGAATATGTTTCCCCTACTGCCGGCGATGAGACTTCAAAACTTGGCGGCATACTGCTGCCCAGGGTTGAACTGACGGACCTGAATAAGGCGTGCGTGATTAGTGAAGGTTCCCCCGCAGAGCAGAAGACCGAGATGACGGGTGCGATTGTCTATAATGTCGGAACAACCAACGGCATAGAAGAAGGACTCTACGAATGGGACGGAAGCCAGTGGAGCTCGCTGGAAACTGAGACGAATATTATCGGCTCGACTACCAAAAAGTCGATAAAGAGAGTTACTTCCGCTCAATTCGAAACTAATTATCCTGAGGTTCAGATGGGTATCTTTAAGTTCAGGATGCAGCCGACTAGTTATATATACCAAAGGATACCTCAGATTGCCCTTGTAAATAGTGCTACACCGTACAATGTTTGGTGGCATGTTACCGAATATTCTAGTGGCTCTGACTTAAGGCATGACCTTTTCTACGCAAAGCTTGGTACGGCTAATGAGTTTAAACATATTGCCCCAAATAATATCCTGAATCCAAATAATGTGCGACATGAGGTCTGGGTACCGGACACGAACAACAATAAACTGTATCACGCACAGTTTATTATCGCGGACTGGGGATTAAGTGTACCAATATATGCGATAATAGTGACAGAGTATTAATTAAACAATAATAAGAGATGAAGACAACAAAGAAACTGGGACTGTTATTAGTTTTCCTTTGCATCGTTAGCGCTGTCCGCGCCAATGTTACAATAGGACTGCTGGAAGCGCCCGCCAAAGGAGCGCTGCTCCAACTCAAGAATATCGAACCTACACCAGCAACACAACCAGGAGACGCAAACGCCAATAAAGGCTTGCTGCTGCCGCGCGTGAAACTGACCGCGCTCAATTCACTCGCCCCATTCGGTAACGTAAGCGCAACCAATCATGTCGGGCTGCTCGTCTATAACATCACCGAAGACGAACCAAAGAAACTGAAGAAAGGCGTCTCGGTATGGACAGGCACGGAGTGGAACATCATCAAAAGTCTAACCATTGATCTTGGTACGGTTAAAGACCTGGGCGTAAAAAAGGTGCAGTATACTGACATAACGCCAGACTTCTTCAAGAACGTAACTCTCGACAGCCTGCGCATATTTATGGATGTTGGTAGCAGTTCACAATACGCTATCCCGTACATGATGCTTACCCCGAATGTTCCACAGGGAAGGACGAAGAGCTACAATATCAACTACTTATGGTTCAAGGTAGAGGGAACTACTACTACATATAATGATGCCACTTCCAAAACGGAGTTTAACAATTCAACTAACACCCCACACGCCTTAACCGCCGAAACACTGAAAACAAACATGCGCAGTGAAGCATGGATCATAGACGATGAAAGCAACGCAATCTACCGCTCTAACTACTTTGTAGTGGGTGATGATGATATAGGCAATGACAGGACCTACACAATAATTAACGAAGCCTTCTAATAACATAAGGCAACGAAAAGCAAGCGCCCCGCGAAAGTATCGTCTACTTCCGCGGGGCGCAATGTGTTGCAACGCCTTCCGGCAGGCAATGATTAGATGTACATGTTGATGATCGCCTCGTAAAGTTCCTGCTTGCCGCTGACCTGCTCAGGCTCTCCATTTGCCGCAGCATAAGCGTTAAGGTCTTCCAGCGACAGCCTTCCCTCCTCAAACTCTTTGCCCTTCCCGGCGTCAAATGAGGAATAACGCTCCTTCAACATCGCAAGATACGGCGACCGCTCAAGTACTGCCGCCGCTACCTCCAACGCCCGCGCAAAAGCATCCATTCCGGCTATGTGCGCAATGAAGATGTCCTCCAAGTCGGTACTGCTGCGGCGTGTCTTGGCGTCGAAGTTAGTACCCCCGCCCTGAAGCCCGCCGTTCCTCAGGATAACGATCATCGCTTGCGTAAGCTCGTTGATGTCTATCGGGAACTGATCCGTGTCCCATCCATTCTGACTGTCTCCCCTGTTAGCGTCAATAGATCCAAGCATTCCCGCGTCGGCTGCCGCCTGTAACTCGTGCTCGAAAGTGTGACCCGCAAGCGTCGCATGGTTGACCTCGATGTTAAGTTTGAAGTCCCTGTCAAGGTCGTTAGCACGCAAAAAGCCAATAACCGTCTCCGCATCGACGTCATATTGATGCTTAGTCGGCTCCATGGGTTTAGGCTCAATGAGGAACGTCCCCCTGAACCCGCGAGCACGAGCATAGTCACGGGCTGCAGTGAGCAGTTGCGCCAGATGCTTCTTCTCCCGCTTCATGTCGGTGTTGAGAAGCGTGTAGTAACCTTCACGCCCTCCCCAAAAGACGTAGTTTTGCCCGCCAAGTTCAATAGTTGCATCAATGGCATTCTTAATCTGTACGGCTGCCCTGGCAAGAACGTTGAAGTCCGGGTTAGTCGCCGCACCGTTAGTGTAACGCTTGTGCCCAAATACATTAGCCGTCCCCCAGAGTAACTTGATGCCCGTCTCCTGCTGCTTTTGCTTCGCGTAAGCAATGATCGCCTTCTGGTTTCTTTCGTATTCCTCGATCGACGAGCCTTCAGCTATCAAGTCAATGTCGTGGAAACAGTAATACTCGATGCCAAGCTTTTGCATCAGTTCAAAGCCTGCATCAATCTTTTGCTTGGCAATGATGAGCGGAGTGTCGCCCTTCGCCCATTCAAACGTCTTCGTTCCCGGTCCGAATGGATCTCCGCCGTCCGCGCACAGTGTGTGCCACCACGCCATTGAGAACTTAAACCAGTCTTTCATTTTCTTTCCGTAAACGACCTTTTCTGCATCGTAATAACGGAACGCAAGAGGGCTCTTACTGGTTATACCCTCGAACTTGATTTTCCCAATTTCAGGGAAGTATTCCTTTGTTGACATAAGTGTTTGGTGTTTGTTATTCGTTTATCTTTCTTCTTTGTGTCCGTTGATCAGTTTGACGTCGGGATTGGTATGGTACGGATTCTTTCCTCATGCCGCCCCCCTTCAAAGGCAGTTCTTAGAAATGTTTCCACCATCCTTTCCGCATCTTCTGCAGTGATTAACCGTCCTGGCAAGGCAAGGATATTAGCATCATTGTGCGCCCTCGCAAGCCTGGCTGTCTCTTCGTTCCAGCATACTGCCGCGCGAATGTCCCGATGCTTGTTAAGCGTCATGCCGATGCCATTGCCTGTACCACAGATAGCGATCCCCTTATCGGCTTCGCCTGATTCGACTGCTGCTGCTAATCTATGACCGTATACGGCATAGTTGACGCTTTCCGGTGAACCGGTTCCATAGTCGATGTATGGTATGTTTTTTGCGTCAAGCCACTGCCGAAGGTGTTCTTTTAGCGCGTATCCTGCGTGATCGGATGCGAGACCGATTTTCATTTCCGTAACAATCTAAAGTATTTGCTTGACTTGTTTGTACACGTTTTCTGCAGTGAACCCGAGCTTCTCGTCAAGCGTTTTATAAGGCGCTGAGAAGCCGAAGGACTCTAATCCCCAGATTGTGCCGCCGGAGCCGACTAAGCCGAGCAGGTTCACGGGCAGTCCTGCCGTTAATCCGAAGATCTTTTTGCCCGGGATAATTACACTGTCCTGGTATTCTTTTGTTTGCGAGCGGAAAAGTCCCTCGGACGGGATGTTGACTATCCTGACTTTTACGCCGTCGCTGCGAAGTAACGTTGCCCCCTCTACCAGTGTAGATACTTCCGAGCCTGAGGCAAGCAGGATTACATCGGCGCTACCGTCACATTCTACTACATATCCGCCTCTTGCAGCCGCTTCCGCTGCTTTCCTGCGGTTTGTTGAAGGCAGGTCGGCGATGTTCTGGCGAGAGAGTATAAGTCCGGTCGGTGTTGATGTGTTTTCCAGCGCGAGTTTCCAAGCGACGGTTGTTTCATGTACGTCAGCCGGGCGAATTGCGAGGAAAGAGTTTTGTCCTTTGTGGTTCTTTAGTTTTTCCATTAGCCGAATCTGTGCTTCATGTTCGACCGGTTCATGTGTTGGTCCGTCTTCTCCAACTCGGAATGCATCATGTGTCCAGATGAATTTTACCGGAGTTCCCATAAGAGCAGCCATACGTATTGCCGGTTTCATGTAATCGGAAAAGACGAAGAAGGTTCCGCAGGCGGCAATTACTCCACCGTAAAGACTAATGCCGATTGAGATACATGCCATGGTTAGTTCGCTCACTCCAGCCTGAAGGAACGAACCTGTGAAATCCCCTTTCTCGAATGCTTTGGTGTTTTTAAGGAAGCCGTCTGTTTTGTCGGAGTTTGACAGGTCGGCAGAGGAGACAATCATATTTTCTACCTGCTTGGCTAATGCCGAGAGTACTGTGGCTGATGCCGCGCGGGTGGACTGTCCGGGTTTCTGTTCTATACTTGCCCAGTCTACTTCAGGTGCTTTTCCTGAAAGCCAGTAAGCGAGTTTTTCGGCTCTTTCGGGGTTTGCTTTTTGCCATGTCTCCTGTTCGGCGCGGCGTTCTGCAACGATTTTCTTCAGTTCTTCCGCGCGGTTTGCATAAAGTTGTTTTGTCTCTTCAAATATTATGAAAGGTTCTGCAGGGTTTCCGCCGAGGTTTTCGATTGTTTTCTCGAATGATGCGCCTGATTCACCGAGAGGCATACCATGTGTAGCGCAGTTATTCTCAAATGATTCGCCGTTTGCTTTGCGTGCGCCTTTACCCATTACGGTTTTACCGATTATGAGAGTTGGCGCATTAGTAGAGTCTAGTGCCTCGGTTAATGCTTTTTCTATAGCTGCGGCATCATTCCCGTTGATTTCGATTACGTTCCAACCCCACGCGCGATATTTAAGCGCTGTGTTTTCCGTTGTCACTGCGCTTGTGGTTGTAGAAAGTTGAATGTTGTTAGAATCATAGAACATTATAAGATTATTGAGTCCGAGATGCCCTGCAATACGACCTGCACCTTGTGAAATTTCTTCCTGTACTCCGCCGTCGGAAATGTATGCGTATATTTTCTGCTTGAGTATGCGACCGGTGCGTGCTGCAAGGAATTTTGCGGCGATTGCGGCGCCGACGGCGTATGTATGCCCTTGTCCGAGTGGACCGGAAGTATTTTCTACGCCACGTTTGACGTCTACTTCGGGATGTCCTGGCGTAACGCTGCCCCATTGACGGAACAGGCGAAGGTCTTCCAGTGAATATTTGCCTGCCAGAGCGAGTACCGAATATAGCATTGGCGACATGTGCCCAGGGTCGAGGAAGAATCTGTCGCGTCCTTCCCAGTAGGAATTTTGGGGGTCGTAGACAAGGTATTTGCTGTACAAAACGTTAATGAAGTCTGCGCCTCCCATCGCACCGCCCGGGTGTCCTGACTTTGCTTTTTCGACCATTGCGGCAGCCAGGATACGAATATTGTCGGCTGCAAGATTTAGTGTATTTATATTACTCATTGTAAATGTACTGATATTATCCTGTTAGATTTTTATTTGATAAAACGTTGCAAAGGTACAAAAAATAATATTATGTTCAAGTTTTTCGTTCCTTTTATGCGCGTTTTAATTGTTTTTGTTTATCTTTGCATAAAATTATAAAATATGCCAAGAGATAGAGGAGGTTATGGGTTTTTAATAAAGTGGTTAATAGTTGTATGTGACATTATTTTATTTAATGTCCTGTTTCTATTGATTGGTGACTGGTGCAGGATGCAGGAATATGGAGACAATCATTTTCACTTCCGCACTATTATTTTGCTGTTGAATGTCTGTTATTTTCTGGCGCTTTATTTTGTGCCTATTTCTGTTCACAAGCGGGTTATTTTCACAGACAGGGTTATACAGCGTGCGTTGTTGTTGGTTTCTACTCAACTCATAATGTTTCTGACATGTCTTTTCCTTTTGAGTTTTGAGTCTGATATTTTACTTCGCAACTTTGTTATTTTGTATTATTTGCTTCTTTATCCGGCATTTACTGTTTGGAGGGTTATATCGCGAGAGGTATTGAAGTGGAACAGGAAGAAGGGTAAAAACTTTAAGCGCGTCATTATTGTTGGGGCGGGCAAGAATGGTATGAGCCTTTTCTTGGAGATGAAAAGGGAATTGTTTTATGGTTACAGGATTATTGGTTTTTTCGATGACAATATCGCATTGAGGAATATTTTACCCAATTATTTGGGTATGACTCACGAGGTAGAGAAGTTTGCACTTGAGAATAATGTAGATGAGATTTACTGTACTCTACCTAATTCCGAGGATGAAAAGATTGTACGCCTTTTGAACTTTTCAGAAAAGCATATGATCCGTTTTTATATTGTACCTGAGTTTTTGCGTTATGTAAAGCGTCTTTTGGATTTGGAAAACATTGAATCGGTACCTGTAATGGCTGTTCGTGCGGAGCCATTACAGTCTCCTGTTAACAAAGTGATAAAGAGGTCTTTTGATATTATATTTTCCCTCTTTTTTCTTTTGTGCATATTTCCTTTTTTGTACATTATACTTGGCATAATTATTAAATTATCTTCGCGTGGACCTGTTTTTTTCAGGCAGAAGCGTACGGGCATTTACGGTAATGAGTTTTATTGCTATAAATTTCGTTCTATGCATCCCAACATGTCTGCTCATGAGAAGCAGGCAGCGAAGGATGACCCGCGGATTACGCGCATAGGTAATTTTCTGAGACGTTCCAACCTCGATGAGATCCCGCAATTTTACAATGTTTTGAAAGGAGATATGAGTATTGTTGGTCCACGTCCCCACATGTTGAAGCACACGGAGTTATATTCGAATATCATAGACCGTTACATGGTTCGCCACTTGATTAAGCCGGGCATAACGGGCTGGGCTCAGATTAATGGTTTCCGCGGAGAGACGCGGGTAGTTGAAGAGATGGAGGCTCGTGTCCGTTTTGATGTATGGTACATTGAGAATTGGTCTTTACTGCTTGACATTAAGATTATTATTGTCACTGCTATCAACATGGTAAGGGGGGAAAAGAACGCATATTGACATATTTTCGGTGATGCGTTGTGAATAAGAAAAGGCAAATTCCTTACTATGGAAATTACAGGCTTGGATAACAGTATCAGATGGGATGCAATAATACGCTCAATGCGCATTTACGACGTCTATCACACTTCAGCCTACCATGCTTTGGAATCCTCCGGTACATCATTATTGCTATCTTCTTCTTTTGGAGGCGAATTGATAGCAATACCGGTTGTTGTCCGCCGCATAGAAGGCACTGATTATAATGACATTACCTCTGTCTACGGTTATTCGGGACCACTTTCGAGCGCAGTTAACCCAGACATTGATCATATTTCCGCTTTTCAGAATGAGTTACGTGAATTTTTCGATTCGAGGTCTATTGTTAGTGCTTTTGGGCGTCTTCATCCGTTTTTTGACGTCCAGGAGAACATTCTTAAAGGCTTAGGCGACACGGTTATAAGCGGCAAGACGGTTTATATTGACCTTAGTTTGAGTGAGGAACAGCAGTTACTGCAATACTCGCGCTCATTGAGGAATCGGATAAACCGTTTTCACAATTCGGGGAATATAATTGTCAGGAAATATGATACGGATGCTGATATTGACGCCTTTGTTTCTATCTACCACGAGACTATGCGCCGTGTAGGCGCTTCTGTTTCATACTTTTTCGACGTTAATTACTTTCATACGTTCCTTCGTAACATTCCATCCTGCTTATTTCTTGCCTGTTATGACGGCGAGCCGGTTTGCGGCACTCTTTTCACGGAATGTAACGGCATTATACAGACACATTTAAGTGGTACTATGAATAAGTTTCTCCATTTAAGTCCTTTAAAGTATGTTCGTGATGAGATACGGCGCTACGGGATTCGCTCGGGATTTCATTATTTGCACATGGGAGGCGGTGTAGGCAGCAGATCCGACTCTGTTTACGGTTTCAAGTCGCAGTTTTCACGCAGTGAGCTCTTGTTCAAGACTTGGAGATACATTCATTTGCCGGATGTGTACGATGAAATGACACGTCGTCGCGGGATAGACAACACACAGGGCGCTGATTTCTTTCCTTTGTACCGTTTTGGTGCATGAGGTGCGCATTAAGACAGGTTACTTATTCTTTTCGTCTCTCGGCGGCGGTTGCAGTTCTTTGTTTATTCCGTCCCAGTCTGTAGGCACTATTGTTCCGTCTTCTTTCACGTATCCCCAGTATTTTTCCGGCACTCCCCACCATTCGAGGAATCTTCTTTGTTCTTCGATTGACGGTGTTTTCTTTTTGACGGGGAAATCCCAAATTGACCGCGTATTTCTACGTTTCCGTTTTGGTTTTTCCTCTTTACCGAGTGCTTTTGTCACGTCTTCGAGTGGAGTATTTATGTCTATCGGAGATAATTTTGCTTCTTCTTTTTTGGCTTTGATTTCCGGCCGTTTTTTTTCACCGGCGTTTTCTTTTGCATCTTTTTTCATTCTGCAAAGGTATATATTTTCGTTTTAATCTTATTTATCGTACCTTTGCACAAAATTTAATAACAAACAATATATTTTATGAATAAGCAATCCGAGTCTTTCACTTCATCAAGGCGTAAGTTCCTCAAATCAGGTATGATAATTGCGGCAGGAATACCGGCAATAAAGATGTTTCCCATGCATGCAACAGTTACAAACAGGCAACAAATTGCCGGTAATGTATCTGGCGAAGACAAACTCTATGAACTGTTTAAGAACCCTCCCGTAACAGCAAAACCATTTGTAAGATGGTGGTGGAATGGTGATAAACTTTCGGATAAGGAAATACTCAGGGAATTAGATATTATGAAGGAGGCAGGTATTGGCGGAGTCGAAATTAATCCAATCGCATTCCCCGGAGGAGATGACCTCGCGATACCAACGCTAAACTGGCTTTCACCGGAATGGATTGAAATGGTGAAAGTTGCACTCAAAGGAGCAGAAGAACGAGGCATAATTTGCGACATAATTGTCGGTTCCGGATGGCCCTTTGGTACGGAAATACTTGAAGGTGATGACCGTTCGCAACTTCTTACCCTGACAAGCAAAAAAGTATCGGGAGAAGGAAAAATATCACTCAAAATAGAAGATATACTTAACGACGCCAAACCTAACGTACATGCTCACAAAGGCGCTGATAACGAACTGTATGCGGTTGCTCTTGCTCCGGTTGTAATGGATAAGTTTAAAGATCCGCAATGGATTCAATTTGATGGGAAGAGCGAAACATTGGAAATAGATCTCCCTCAAGGAGAACATATACTTTATGCGCTGGTTAAATGTACGGGTTTCCAGGCTGTTATCAACGGTGCACCAGGAGCAGGAGGTCCTGTCTTGAACCACTACAACAGGGAAGCAACGGAAAAATTCCTCAACAGGATGTCTGATACGCTTTTTCCTCAAATAAAAGGACTTAAAGGATTCCGCGCATTGTTCTGTGACAGTATGGAACTTGAAGGCGCTAACTGGTGCCCTGATTATATCGAAGAATTTAAAAAGAGAAAAGGATACGACATAAAGCCTTACTTGCCGTTTATACTGTTTAAAGTCAGCGGAATGGGCGCAAAGGTTCAAGGAGGTGAAATAACACAACTTGTTGGATACGCAAAAGACACAGTCGACCGCGCACGATATGATTTTTATACCACATGTATGGCAATAATTACAGACAGATTCCTTGTAACATACACAAAATGGTGCAACCAACACGGGTTTAAGTCGCGCATGCAAGCCTACGGAAACGAATTTCATCCCCTCGAAGCGTCACTTTCCATAGACATCCCGGAATGTGAAACATGGGTCTGGGGCAGAACCAGAAAAGAAGACAATTCAACCTACATTGACTTCGTTAACATCAATTCCGCTACTAATGTAAACAAATTCGTTGCTTCCGCAGTGCATCTGTCAGGAAAGAAAACAGTCAGTTGCGAAGAAATAACCAACACAGACTATGTCTTCCGTACATCCCTCGAACAGGTTAAAATATGCGGCGATCAAAGTAACCTCTCCGGCGTGAACCACTCCATATTGCATGGCTTTAACTATACGCCGCTCGAAGTCCCATTCCCCGGGTGGATTAGATATGGCACATTCTTCAATGAACGTAACCCCTGGTGGAAATACTTCAAGCACTGGACCGCTTACAAAGCCCGTTTATCCTCAATATTGCAGGAAACAGAGGCATTTGCAAACATCGCAGTAATGCATCCGCTTGCCGATATGTGGTCCATTCACGGACCGCAGAGGGATCCATTTCCACGACTTCAATATCCTCCCTACCAGTATAAAGTATGGGAGGCGATTCACAAAAACGGTAACAGTTGCGATTACATCTGTGAAAGTATTATACAAAAAAGTCGTATGGAAAAGGGATTTCTTAAATATGGCAACGCAAAATATAACACATTAATACTGCTTGAGGTCGAAACATTGCAACCCGCAACCGCAAAAGCACTTGTACGGTTTGTATCCTCCGGCGGCAAACTCGTTTTTGTGGCAAAAGAACCCCATAAGTCTCCAGGACTGCTCAATCATGAAAAAGGTGACCGCGAAGTAGCAAAGATTATTGCCGGAATAAAAAAATCATGTCCGCAAAGGATCTTTAACGTAAGTGCACCGGAAAACAATATCTTGACATGGTTCGCAGATCTTCAGCAACAATGTGGCATAACTCCATATATCATCATTGATAAGCCGTGTAGCGCAATAAGTCAAATCAGGCACAAAACTAACGGTAAAGATATTTTCTTTATATCGAATGTAAGCCAAACAGATACTTACAGGTTGAACCTGCAATTCCCCGAATCAAAGGGAAATCCGCAGGAATGGAATCCCGAAACAGGCGAACGTAAACCTCTTCCCGCCGAAAAAACCCTTACCATAGAATTACCTCCCGCAACATCAAAACTAATAGTGTTCGATGATTCCCCTTTCCGCCCGCTACTTGGCGTTGCACCGGAAATCACGGAAAATTCCGTCCCGCTGACACTTAAAGGATGGACAATGCGCCTTGAACACATCAACGGTACTTCCCGAACAATGAAGATCGATACCCCGTTCGACCTCTCAAAAGATGAATCTACCCGCTCGTTTGCAGGATATATATATTATGAGAAGCAACTCGGAGATGTTGACGGTTATCACTGCCTTGACCTTGAAAAGGTACACGGTGTATCGGAAGTGTCGATCAACGGCGTCGAAATAGGTAATCGCTGGTATGGCAGGCACAGGTACAACCTGCCCGGAAACATCAGCGGTAAAACCCTGCAAATAAAAATCTCAACAATAGTCGGCAATTATCTATTGTCAACGCCACAAAACCATACCCACGGATGGGTGCGTGGTAGCGGATGGACGCCGGTAGGAATTGCAGGGGAAATCAAGTTGCTATGATTCAATCTTGCTACTTACACTTACACTTACACTGTTACTGTTGATTTTTGTATTTAAGCAAACAGGCACGCACAATTTATTCTGTTAAAATATATTTTTCCTTAATCAATGTGAGGCAGGCTTTCCGGCAACGCTGGTTTTTCCGCCAAAGACTTTGGAAAACGCTACTTCATTGAAGGAGATCTCGCCAAAGTGTTTGGCAGACTTTCCGGCATTAAAAAAATACTTTCCGAAAAATTCACTAAATTTGTCCTTCAAAAAAACAAATATGATTTCACTTATTAAGAAACTTATTTTTAAGTATTTTAAAATTGAGGATTACCTTCGCATACTTCAATGGCTTTATTTCTTTTCCTACAAAACGGGGTTATTGTTACCGAATAAGCGTTATACATACCACTATTATGTGAAAAAACTGATTAATAAAGGTGATACCATTATTGATATCGGCGCTAATTTAGGTTACTATTCTATCTTATTCGCTAAGTGGACGGGAACTGCAGGTAAAGTTTTTTCGGTCGAACCAATTGCGATTTATAATAAAATCTTTAATGAAAAGGCGAAAAGATACAATAATATTAAACTCTATCCTTATGCTTTGGGTGACGAGGAGAAGAAGGTGGAACTTGTATATTCTTCCCCTGAAGGATTTTTGAGTACAGGCTTACCTCATATTTATAACCCGCAGGTAGATGGAAATATAGAAAAGCAAGAATTTACATTTGAAGCACAGATGAAAATTCCGTCTGTTCTGTTCGGTGATTTGGAGAGGATTGATTACATTAAATGCGATGTTGAAGGTTTTGAATACATCATTCTTTCCAATATGAAGGAAATCATCCGAAAAAGCAAGCCTAAAGTGCAAGTTGAAGTGTGGGGCGAAAATGAGGAAAATATACTCCGATTATTTGAGGAATTGGGATATTTGCCTTATAAACTTTCTCGTAACCAATTAGTGATTCAGGAAAAAGACAAAAGTTCGGTTGCAGGAGATTATATATTTCTTCCTAATAAAAAATGTTTTACATAATTTTTAAGCATCTAAATTTGTGCAAGAATAAAGGATATTCAAAAATAATCAGTACCTTTGTAACCTGAACAGAAAATTATTCCAAACATGAAATACTGGCAACCTGAGATAGAGACTATGCCGCGGAAAGAACTTGAAGCCCTTCAACTCGAACGGCTTAAGTTTATGCTGATTACGGCTCAAAATTCACCCTTTTATAAGAAACTGTTTGCAGAAAAGGGTGTCGAGCCAAACAAAGTGAAATCACTCGAAGACCTTCGGCTACTACCGTTTACATCAAAGGACGACCTGCGCGAAAACTATCCTTTCGGGATGGTTGCCATACCTTTACGGGAATGTGTGAGGCTTCATTCATCAAGCGGTACGACCGGTAATCCAACAGTTGTGTTACATTCCAGAAAAGACCTCGATGAATGGGCGAACCAGGTGGCGAGATGCATGTACATGGTGGGGATCCGAGACTATGACGTGTTTCAAAACACATCGGGATACGGCATGTTTACAGGCGGACTGGGATTCCAGTACGGCGCAGAGAAACTTGGCTGCCTTACGGTGCCTGCTGCCGCCGGAAATTCCAAACGGCAAATAAAATTTATAACTGATTTCGGAACGACATGCCTTCATATTATACCAAGTTACGCTACACGGCTTGCAGAAGTAATGTATGCGGAAAATATTGACCCCCGTAAAGATACAAAACTGCATACGTTATGTATAGGAGCGGAACCACACAGCGAAGAACAGCGTCAAAGGATAGAACAGTTGCTTGGTGTGAGAGCATTTAACTGTTTCGGTATGTCGGAAATGAATGGTCCAGGTGTCGCATTCGAATGTACCGAACAAAACGGGTTACATATATGGGAAGATTATACTATTGTGGAGATAATTAACCCCGAAACGCTTGAACCTGTGGCTGATGGAGAAGTCGGAGAGCTTGTGCTGACAACAATTAACAGACAGGCTATGCCGCTAATACGCTATCATACACGAGATTTAACTTCAATAATCCCAGGTAAGTGCCCATGCGGACGAACGCACAAACGCATTAGCAGATTTAAGGGACGCAGCGATGATATGCTGATACTGAAAGGAGTAAACATATTCCCAATTCAAATAGAAAGGGTTCTTATGATGTTCCAAGAGCTTGGCAGTAACTATCTTATAACAGTAGAAAATATCGACAACAATGATGAAATGCTGATTGAAGTTGAACTAAACGACCTGTTCACAGATGATTATGCAGTACTGCAAAACCTGACTAAGAATATCGTACGGCAACTGAAAGATGAACTCCTGATAACACCAAAACTGAAACTTGTGAGCAAAGGATCACTTCCTATTCATGAAGGAAAGGCTGTGAGAGTTAAAGATTTAAGAATATTCTAAAATAAAAAGGTTATGACAATAAATCAAATATCTATATTCCTCGAAAATAAATACGGCAAACTAAGCGAAATACTTGCCATGCTCGGAAAAGAAAATATACGAATCATTGCAGCAACTGTTGCTGACACCTCTGAGTTCGGTATTCTGAGAATTATCGTTAATGATGCGCAAAAAGCGTATGACCTGCTGAAAAGAAACAATGTGAATGCAAATATTACCGACGTATTGGCAATTACAACCAAGTCGGAAGCAGGAACTTTCGCTTATACATTCAACCTATTCACTATGGCAGGACTAAGTATAGAATATATGTACTGCTTTTCGGTTGGAGAACAGTCAATACTGATCCTGAGAACAAATAATCGTAATGCAGCCCTTGAAGTTATACAAAAAAATAACCTCGGATACATAGATGAAAACAAACTAAACAGCCTCTAAACAATGAGAATATTTACTAATGTAAAAGATTTGGGAGATTTGAAAATCGCCTTAAATGAAGCTTTTGAAATAAAGAAAGATCGCTTTGCTTTTAAACATCTGGGAGAAAACAAAACACTTATGCTTGTCTTCTTTAACTCAAGCCTCCGCACAAGATTGAGTTCACAGAAAGCAGCAATAAATCTCGGAATGAACACAATGGTACTTGATATAAACCAGGGCGCATGGAAACTCGAAACTGAACGTGGTGTGATAATGGACGGGGATAAGTCCGAACACCTGCTGGAAGCAATACCCGTTATGGGTTGCTATTGCGACATAATAGGAATACGCTCTTTCGCAAAGTTTGAAAATAAAGCCGACGATTACTCAGAAAAAATACTTAATCAGTTTATAATAAACTCAGGTCGCCCGGTATTCAGTATGGAAAGCGCTATAGTACATCCATTACAGGCTTTCGCAGACCTGATTACGATAGAAGAATTCAAAACAAAAGCACGTCCTAAAGTCGTAATGACTTGGGCGCCTCATCCACGCGCACTTCCTCAAGCGGTACCAAATTCTTTTGCAGACTTTATGAATGAGGCGGATGTGGAATTTGTAATCACTCATCCGGAAGGGTATGAACTTGACCCGCAATTCGTACGGGGTGCAAAGATTGAGCATAACCAGGAGAAAGCCTTTGAAGGCGCTGACTTTATTTACGCTAAGAATTGGTCGCCGTTTCGCGATGATATTTACGGACAGGTAGTAAATATAGACCTTTCGTGGACAGTGGATTCACGCAAAATGAACCTTACGGACGATGCATTTTTTATGCACTGCCTACCTGTGCGCCGCAACATGATAGTTACAGATGACGTAATAGAAAGCCCGCGTTCGATAGTAATTAAAGAAGCAGCCAACCGCGAAATATCATGCCAGGTAGTACTAAAAAGGATGCTTCGCAGTTTGTGACAAGTTTTTCCACGTAGAAGGCGGTTAGAAAGCAAGATCTGCAGTTTATTTATTCTGTGCTCGATTCACTCTTCTTTTCACTAAGTTAAGTTCTTTCTCGGTCAGGGTAAGTGCATCGACAATCTCCTCGATCACCTCTTCAATCCTGTACACGGAAGCCTTTGCAATCCTCTGCGATGCCTTCCTGTAAAATGTTAAACTATACGCCTTGTCCAAGAAAATCTGCTCAGCAGAATAAATCGGCTGCAAGATTGAGTTGCTTTTAGGATAATTCAGTACATTATCCGGATTCTTTTCCCATTGTTTTTGTTTGTCGAACGCCTCTTTCTCCATAAAAGTAATATTACTTACTTTCATGGAACAAACACTGTCATTGAACAAAAATGTTGCTGTATAATTCATATACATAGCAAAAGTTTGCATCATCTGCTTACTGATTTCAATATAATCAGTAAGATTACAGACAATCCTGTCCGGCTTATCCATTGCCACGAATCCCTCAACCGGTTTAAGGTCGTTATTAACATAATCTAGTATCCGGTCATGAATTTCTTTCTGCGTCAGATTTGCATTGATATTTTCCATAAACGTAATTTTTCCGTTTACAAGCGGAATACTGTCTGATTTGGAAAATACCGGCAACGAATTTGAGCAGAATAAAACAATCAGACTCAACAATAAAACATACACTTTCCTTTTCATATTTGTAATAAATAAATTATGCTGCAAAATTACATGAAAACATTTAGAAATCCAAACACGTGCAAATAAGAAAGTCATTGAAAATAAATATTTATTAACTTTTTTTCCTACCTTTGCAACCGTATTCAAACTCAAAACAACGCGAACCAAAATGAAAACCAGACAGGAAATCATAGAAAACTGGCTGCCGAGGTATACGAAAAGATCCCTTGAAGAATTTACCCCGTATATCTTGCTGACTAACTTTAATAAGTATGTTGAGATATTCGCAGAGTACTGTAATGTGCCTGTGATCGGAAGCGAAGGCAATATGCCGAACGCATCTGCCGAAGGAATTACGATAATCAATTTCGGAATGGGGTCAGCTAACGCCGCAACAATCATGGATTTGCTTGTAGCTGTCAAACCTAAAGCAGTACTCTTCCTTGGTAAATGCGGAGGATTGAAGGCTAAAAATGAAGTAGGAGATTATATACTACCGATAGCGGCAATACGGGGAGAAGGGACGTCAAATGACTATATGCCCGGCGAAGTTCCTTCCTTGCCGGCGTTCAGTTTGCTGCGCGCAGTGTCATCTATCGTCCGCAACCACGGAAGAGACTACTGGACAGGGACTGTTTACACTACCAACCGCAGGGTATGGGAACATGACGAGGAATTTAAGGATTATCTGAGGAAAATTCGCGCTATCGGTGTTGATATGGAGACAGCAACATTGCTTACTGTCGGCTTTGCTAACCAGATTCCTACCGGAGCATTGCTTTTAGTCAGCGACCAGCCAATGATTTCCGAAGGCATCAAGACTGAAAAAAGTGACGAGCGAGTAACTAAAAATTTCGTCAGGGAACATGTGCTTATCGGCATTGAATCTCTCAAAACAATTATCGAAAACAAAGAAACTGTAAAACATTTACGCTTTGAATGGTAAGACATGGCAAAAGAACTTAACTTTGAAGACATAAAAAGGAGCATTATTGCCGGACAATTTGCGTCTATTTATCTGCTACAGGGCGAAGAAGAATATTTTATCGACCGACTTACAGATGAAATAATCAACAATGCGCTAAAAGATGAGGAACGTGACTTTAACCAGATCATTTTTTACGGCGCGGATGCTTCACCGGAGGCTGTGATTGGTGCATGTAAGAGATTTCCTTTGATGTCAGAGCGACAACTTGTGGTTCTTAAAGAAGCGCAGAACATGAAGAACAAAGATATTGAGGAACTTGTTTTTTATGTCTCCAAACCTCTCACTTCGACAATCTTCGTAATCTGTTACAAACACGGTAAACTTGACGGGCGAAAGAAACTTCCCTCCGAAATTTCGAAAAAAGGCATTGTATTTGAGTCAAAAAGATTATATGATAATCAAATTACGCCTTTTATCTGCACATATATAAAAAGCAGGAACCTTCGTATCGAAGACAGTGCGGCTCAACTCATGGCAGATTCGCTTGGTGCTAATGTCAGTAAGCTTGTAAACGAAATAGAAAAGCTTATAATCACATTACCCGCTAAAAGTACGATTACATCCTCGCTTATAGAAGAAAATATCGGCATAAGTAAAGATTTTAACAACTTTGAACTGCAGCGAGCGATCGCAAAGCGTGATGTGTTGAAGGCAAACCGCATTGCAAAATATTTTGATAACAACCCTAAGAATAATCCTTTAGTTTTGTCTTTGACAGTACTCTTCAACTTTTTCGCAAATCTTATGATATGCCACTATGAAAACGATAAATCGCTCGGTGCTATTAAAACGACTCTCGGTTTACGCTTTGATATGCAGGGTTATGATTATGTTGACGGTTTAAAGAATTACAATGCTTTCCAAACAATGCAAATAATCTCGCTTATCCGCGAAACCGACGCCCGTTCCAAAGGATTCAATTCCTCTCTGTCCGACGGAGCGTTGTTAAAAGAATTACTTTTCAGGGTTATGCACTGAATAAACTAAGCAAAAAGTATTATTAAATCAATCAAATTCAGGTTAATTACGGCTTTAACAATCGTGTCTTGTGAGAAATACGAAAAGGAAGAAGATAATGCCTGCATTTTTCAACAGGATATGACGGAAAACGAGATAAAAGCCACTCTTCTTTATAAATTCTCTTCTTTTTAATTATTTTTCTTACCTTTGCGCGGCAGATTCATGATTTAATTAATCATTATATATATAATAAGTATGTTTTCTGGAATAGTTGAAGAAGTGGCTACGGTAACTGCGTTAGCTTTGGACAGGGGCAATATTGACATTAGCCTTCGTTGTTCGTTTACCGGGGAATTGAGAATAGACCAGAGTGTTTCTCATAACGGGGTTTGCCTGACAGTTACGGCGATAGATGGGGATATTTATACTGTGACGGCAGTCAGGGAGACGCTTTTGCGTTCTAATTTGGGTTTATTGAAAGTTGGCGACATTGTGAATGTAGAACGCAGCATGATTATGAACGGTCGTTTGGACGGTCATATAGTCCAAGGGCATGTTGATCAAATTGCGATATGTGCATCGGTAAAGGAGACCGCCGGTAGTTGGCTTTTCACGTTTGACTATCTTTTCGACAAGGACATGGCGAAGCAAGGCTATATTACGGTTGAAAAAGGTTCCGTATGCGTGAATGGTGTTAGTTTAACGGTTTGTAATTCTCGGGACAATGGTTTTCAGGTAGCGATTATCCCATACACTTACCTGAACACTAATTTTCATTCTATAAAGGAGGGGACAGTAGTCAACCTTGAGTTTGACATTGTTGGCAAATACATCAGCAAGTTACGTGCTTTTTTGTAAGAGCAAATCTTTGATGGTCTTTATTTTCTCTTTATTGGGAATAGAGGCGTCAATATTGTTGATTTTGAATCCCCGTCGTTCCATTCCGCGGAACCAGGTCATCTGTCTTTTTGCGAATTGGTGTATTGCTGTTTCGAGTTGGCAGTACATTTCTTTGTAGTTTATTTTGCCGATTACGTAAAGGGTAACGAATTTGTATTCCAGTCCGTAATAGATCAGGTCATCTGGATTTATTCCTGTGTTGAGCAGGTTTTTTATTTCGTCGACCAATCCTTCGTTGAGGCGTTGGGATAGTCTTTTGCTGATTTTTTCCCTTCGGTTATCGCGGTCGACATTTATACATATTATAAGGCTGTTTATTTTTGGGGAATCTCTGCGGCTATATTCGTGTGTTTTGTTAAATTCTTCGATTTCGATAGCCCTTATTGCGCGGTGTGGGGAATCGAGATCGGTTTTGTTGTGGATATTTTTGTAAGACTTGAGTATTTCGCCGAGCCTGTCTATTGGAAGATCCTTTAATTGCTTTCTTAATTCGTTGTTTTGCGGAACATTTGGGAGGTTGAAGCCGCCGAGTACGGACTCAATGTATAGTCCTGAGCCGCCGCAAAATACCGGAGGGGTTCCTCCTTTTGCTTTCAGGCGGTTAAAAGTTTCATGAAAGTCGTGTTGGAATCTGAATATGTTGTATTTCTCGCCGGCATCGCAAATGTCTATCAGGTGATACTTCACTTCTTTTCCGTTCACGGTATAATCCTTTATATCCTTGCCGGTTCCGATGTCCATTCCGCGATATACTTGCCTTGAGTCGGCGCTGATGATCTCTGTTTCGAGTTCGGCGGCGAGTTTGGCGGCGAGGGCTGTCTTGCCGGAGGCGGTAGGACCGATAATTGTAATCAGTTCATATTCCATACGGTTACAAAGGTAATTATTTTTCTTTGCAAATAAAATTGTTGCGATTCTGTGAATTTAGTGTAATTTTGGGGCTGAAATATTCTGTATAAAAGGGAAAAGATTATCATTATGAAAGAAAAAATTGAAGCGTTAAGGCGTGAGATAGAGGAGTTAAACTACAGGTATTATGTACTTTCCGATCCTCTTGTCAGTGACCGTGATTATGATGAGAAGATTAAGGAACTTGAGCGCCTTGAGTTGGATTATCCTCAGTATGCTGACGCAAATTCTCCTACACAGCGGGTTGGGAGTGACATAAACCTTGATTTTCGTCAGGTTGAGCATCAATATCCGATGCTTTCGTTGTCTAATACATACTCAGAGCGGGAGGTGCGTGACTTTTACGAGCGAACGGTTAAGGCACTTGGCGAAGATTTTGAGACTGTCTGCGAACTTAAATACGACGGTGTATCTATTTCTATTAAATACCTTGACGGTGCTTTGAGTCAGGCGATTACGCGTGGCGACGGTGTTCACGGCGATGACGTAACAGCCAATGTCAGAACCATCAGGAGTATCCCCTTAAAACTTCATGGCAAAGATTTTCCGAACGAGTTTGAAGTCCGTGGCGAGATTCTGATGCCCTGGTCGGTTTTTGACGATCTTAATCGCGAACGGATTGAAGATGAGGAGCCACCGTTTGCTAATCCGCGGAACGCTGCGTCGGGCACGATCAAACTTAGGGATCCGAAGATTGTAGCCTTGAGACATCTTGACGCCTTTATTTATTATGTTTTGGGGGAAGGACTTCCGTCGACCGGACACTATGAAAACCTTACCAAAGCCGGTGATTGGGGTTTCAAGGTCTCCGATGCGATAAAAAAATGTACGAATCTTGATCAGATACTTGCCTACATTGCTTACTGGGACGTTGAACGCAAGAACTTACCTGTTGCAACCGACGGCGTAGTCATTAAAGTTAATTCCACTGCTTCGCAAAATTTTTTGGGAGCGACTGCAAAGAGTCCGAGATGGGCGATTGCATATAAGTTTCCACCCGAACGGGCTGTCACTCGCCTGTTATCCGTATCCTACCAGGTTGGAAGGACGGGCGTAGTTACGCCTGTTGCCAACCTTGAGGCGGTTCAACTTTCCGGTACTGTTGTAAAGCGTGCCTCGCTGCACAATGCGGATAACATTGAAAAGTTAGATTTGCACGCAGGGGACAATGTCTATGTCGAAAAGGGCGGAGAAATTATCCCTAAAATCACAGGCGTAGATGTTAGTTCGCGCACGTTGTTCGTTGGCGAGAAAATAACTTTCATTGACAAATGTCCCGAGTGCGGCGCTAAATTAATCCGAATCGAAGGCGAGGCAGCCAATTTCTGTCCTGACAAAAATCATTGTCCGCCTCAGATAAAGGGAAAGATAGAGCATTTTATCAGTCGCCGTGCAATGAATATCGATGGGCTTGGTGGGGAAAAGGTTGGACAATTATACGATTCCGGCTTGATACATGACGCATCCGATCTTTACACCTTGAATCCTGCTGACGTATTGCGCCTTGATCGTTGGGCTCGTAAGTCGGTCGATAACCTTATTGGGAGCATCCGCCGTTCAAAGGAGGTTCCTTTTGAGCGAGTTTTGTTTGCCCTTGGGATTCCTGAGGTAGGTGAAACGGTAGCGAAGCGTCTTGCGATCGCCTTCCGCAGCATTGATTGCCTGATGTCGGCAACGATTGAAGACCTTGTTTCAGTTTCTGACATTGGGATTGTAACTGCACAGAGTGTCCTTGATTTCTTTGCCGACGCCTTGAATAAGACTTTTGTAGAGCGCCTTAAATCTTTCGGATTGCGCTTTGTCATTGACGACGCTGTGCTTTCGGGCAACAGTGATATCCTTTCCGGTCAGACTTTTGTCATTTCCGGCGTCTTTAAAAAACATTCGCGCGACGAATATAAGGCAATGATTGAGAAGCATGGCGGAAAAAATTCCGGTTCTGTGTCATCCAAAACCGATTACATCCTTGCCGGTGACAACATGGGTCCTGCCAAACTCGACAAAGCCAATTCCCTTGGCATTAAGATTATTTCCGAAGACGAATTCCTCGAAAAGACAGGGGGTTAGTTGTGAGTTATACTCGGAGAACGGAAAATTATACTCGGGGAGCGGTTAGTAAAAGACTAATGGTCAAGGGTAAGAATCTTTTGTCTGAATCTGAAAATCAATAAAAAAAGTAAACGAGTTAACAGGTTTGGCATTTGGATTTTTGTTATGAAGACAGAGAAGGATGCGCCCGTTTACTCGTTTACCCCATTTATTGTACAAATTATAATTCTTAATTTTTCTTTCTTTGTTTATAAATTTAAATTAGGGAATAATTGCGAAATAGATCGGAGACCAGGGACCTTTTTCGTTGCGGGTATTTTGCCATCTGGCAGCGAACCAGACGGTTTTGCCGCGATCTTTTTCGGAAAAGGGGATCTCGATCGGGGTATTGGTATCCGAATCTTTCTCTGTAAGTTGAGAAATATCGGTTGGTTTTTCATCAGAAACGACATAGACAAAATCGATACCGTGTTGCCCTTCCGGTTTCGCCTTTGAGGTTTCCGATTCTCCGAATTCCACTGTCAGGTATCGGATTGTTTTTAGTACTACGTTCAGCCAGGGGTAATTTTTTTCCACCGGGGCTGGCGTGTGAGTCGTTTTGTGAATCGGCAATCCCATTTGGATTAGCTGACCGCCGGTCAGTTTGTCGCTGTTAATGAGATACTTCTTAACGATTTCACGGATGTACGACTCATATTCTTTCCGCGCCTGCTGCCGGTCAAAAATGGTGATGCTGGTGCGGGTTTTGGTGTCTTCTGCGATAGCATACATGTTATCGTAGTTGCCCTTCCTTCTGGCAAGTTCGTGATACTTTGGAGGCGGCATCAGGTCTTCAGCCCCGAAATCGCTAAGATTAATAAAGAACACGTTTTGCCATTTGTTAAAGTCTTCTTCCTTTGCAGGAATATAATCTTTATTTGCCATATCTTTTTCGTTTTTAATTTGAAAAAAAATCGCGAATTATAATTTGTTTCTTTGTTGTACCGAATTGTCTTCCCGATTCACGGAAAAACTTTTTCGGTGTACCGAAAAACTTTCCGGGTGTACCGAAAAACTTTTTCGGTGTACCGAAAAACCTTCCGGGTGTACCGAAAAACTTTTTCGGTGTACCGAAAAACTTTCCGGGTGTACCGAAAAACTTTTTCGGTGTACCGAAAAACTTTCCGGGTGCACCGAAAAACCTTCCGGGTGTACCGAAAAACCTTCCGGGTGTACCGAAATTCTTGTAACGTTATGTATAACTTTTTTTGTCATAGCGGGTGCAAAGGTACGTATTTTTTTTGAATAAACAATATGTTTTACAAAATTTGCAGGGTTATGGCGAAAATTTATTCACCAATTATCTTAACAAGTACCCTCTTTTGCCGTTTTCCGTCGTATTCGCCGTAAAAAATCTGCTCCCACCTGCCAAGGTCAAGAGAGCCCTCAGTTACTGCTACAACAACTTCACGTCCCATTAACTGACGCTTGAGATGAGCGTCGGCATTGTCTTCAAAACTATTGTGATTATATTGACTGTGTGGCTTTTCAGGGGCTAACCTTTCAAGCCAGCCTTCCATGTCCCGATGAAGCCCGATTTCATCGTCGTTGATAAATACGCTCGCCGTGATATGCATCGCATTGACAAGCGCTAACCCTTCGCCGATGCCGCTCTCCGAAAGACACCGCTCAACGTCAGGCGTAATATTTATATACGCCCGACGCGTCGATGTATTGAACCAAAGTTCTTTACGGTAAGATTTCATAACAGTATCGTACTACTTTTGTACCCGGACGGTCACCGGACCCAACAAACCGGATTCCTGTAACGGACTGTCGGGACGTCGAGAATAGTCGCTGTGGGTGATGAAAGTATATCTGCCGCTCGTGCGTGGCTCGCCATTCAAAAGCCACTGGGGCCACTTGTCCTGGTGCGCTTCATGGTCGCGATATGGTCCGTCAAACGGTAACCTTTCATCTCCTATAAGACGATTAACCCAAAGATTGACAACCTCAACAGTCAATTCATTTTTCCCATCTTTCAAGGCAGTAGTAATATCAACATGCCACGGAGAAGTCCAAACAGTACCGGTTTCCTCGCCATTAAGGAAGACGCGCGCAATATTCTTTACCTTGCCCAGATCAAGGTAACAGGTGGAGTTTTGAAGACTTGCGGTAGACAGATTGAACGTCGTAGTGTAAAATGCAGTCCCGGAATAATACTTAATACCTTCGTCGGTGTGCTGACTCCAGTCCGTAAGAGATTCAAAAAGAATCTTATCAGGTCCACCCCACTTTGGATCAAACGAAACAACCCATGGATCTTCAAGAGTTAGCAGGATCTCTGTTTCAGGAAAGTTTTTAGCCTGCTGTGAAGATTTGACGTCGTTAACTTTTTCACGGAAAACAATAAAATAACTTTCGTGAGAGTTAAATTTAAGAGGGATGGCAGTCAGTCCGTCTTTTTCGGAATACTCAGGCAAAAAACGGCGATTACCGGTAACAGGATCCCATATCTCAGGTTGTAAACCGGAGACGCGGAAGGTCGCAATCGCACTGTGGATCGTATCCAGCCTGTTAGAAACAAAGTATATCTCCGCATCAGAAGTAGTACGGTGGGTATATCTAATTTCGCCCGTGGACGTAAAGTCGGGTGGGGTAGTGCGAGAAAGAATTTCAGATGTCACTGCGTAATTCGGATAGAGATTATCTGCTTCGGTAGCAAGCCGTGAACCAAAATAAAGAGTGCCTTTTCCAAATGACCGCTTCTCAATAGTATTAGGAAGTTTACCTTCACCCCATATTTCCTTTGCAAGCGCCCTTACCCGATCGTCGCAAGCAGGATAATCTTCAAGACTCGGCGATTGATGAGGCGGTAAACCGATGACAGTTGCCCCATTTTCAAGTAGATACTTAATTTTATTGAGCAGGGCAGGAGTCATAGTTTCGGTATAAGGCAGCGCCAGCAAACGATATGTCGCTCCGCCAGGGAAAACGATATTGCCGTCTTTCACTTCCGAATTCATGAAGATTCCGGGAGGACATCCGTCGAAACTGTAACCCTTTCTGTCAGGTATCATTGAAGTATTTCGGAAATTGCGGTACCGCTCAACGTCGCCCTCCAACGATTCAAGCGCTGACTCCGGCGGAAGAAAAACATGGGGAGCCCCTTCAGGCGTCAGATAAAGCACGTCAGCAACCGTACGACCCTGTTGAAGCAAAAACTGACACCGACTGACATATTTGTGATACGCATCGGACAGATACCACCACGTTTGACCCCTGTCCCAGTGCACACCGTAGATTCCCATAGTCATTCCAGGTCGCAGGCTGTCGGGAAGCGCCTGATGCTCGAAAGTGTGATACATAAACCTGTTCACGCCTCCAGCAAATGCCCAGTCTCCCTGATTCTTGACGGAAGCAGGATGTTGACGGTAACCGTCAAACGCACAGGTAAATGATTCGGATGGACATACCGGTTGACCAATTATATGGGCGGCGGAAGATCCCTCTATGACACTGAAAGCAGAGTTGAAATTACTCAACCCTGGCTGCAAACTCCAGAACTCACACATCGGAATATCACCCGCTGCACCGAGTTCGATGTCGCAAGTCGGATTAAGGTCGTAAGGTTCGATAGACAGTTTCATGCCGTATTTATCTGCGTATCGCTTGAGGAATCCTACATGGTTGTCAATGACCAATTCCTGGCACGTTATTCGCAAATCCCAAAGAAATCGCTCGCTAACCTCACGACTTTCTACAAGCAACCCTGCATAGACAGGATAATACGGAAGAGGATCATATCCCCGCCTGCGAGTAAATTCTTCGCGAAGGAAAGGCGTCCAATTTTGTGCACCCATTTCCCAACTGTCGAAGTGTAGCAATTTAATACCACCTCCCCTTTCCGAAGCACGTTTAAATTCAGCACGAGAAAAAAGCTTCTCAGTGAAATTATCAAGGTGAAATCTAATAGCCGACGAATCCAATTTATCAGACTCAAAGCCAACGCCAGGAATTGGGGCAGGACGAGTCGCAGCGCCGTTATTGGTGGCTCCAAATCGCATGATATTCCATTTTCCGCGGGGAGCATCCCATTCAAGTTTACCGGTCTCCTTATTAAATAAAGCAGTAACGTCCTTGATTTCAGACTTGTTGATAGCAATGTCGCCAGGCTGTGCAGTCATATAACCGGACATTGGAATGAACTGCGGAACACCTTTAGATGAACTGTAAGGTTTTCTATAATAAAGAGCACGTTCGTCTATTTCGGGAATATCCATATATGAACTGCCGGAGACAGGTATCGTATCTATCACCGTCGCACCTGCCGGTACGGCAAGCACAGTCACATCTTCGTAGTAATTTTCCCATCGTTCACGCGACTCAGGCGTAAAAGCGCTTCTGCCAAAAAACGGTTTCTTCGGTCCAGGCTTGGGTAAGTTAATGCTTTGCAAACCTTTACCACCTTCAATTTCAGTCTTGGAGTATACCAAATGCTGCATCGACTGCCTTCCTTCAACCCACGGTCCACCACTTCCGTTCCAGCCCGGACCAATGCCGACTGCCATCACAATTCCCAGCCTTTCACATTCGCGAACCGCATGTACAAAGCGATCTTGCCACTCTTCACTCATATAGTCCACATCGCCGCGCGGAACGCCAACATTGACCTCCATGAAGAGTACATAACCGATGCCCGCTGCCTTCATTGACTCCAAATCTTTCGTAATACCGTCTACCGACAGATTACCGTCCATGAAATACCAATAGACGCCAGGTCGAGCGCTGTCCGGCGGATTAGTAAACCCAGCCTCAAGAAAACTCAATCTCTTACAGCCGGAAAACCAGATAGCAATCAAAACAATAACTAAAAGAAATTTATTCATACCTTATAATTTTATAAATTTAACGCCGCAAAGTTAAATGAATTTTTCGGGACTGCAAAAAATAAACATTACAAAATTCTACGAACAGAAATGAAGGCGGCAAAAAAAGAATTAGTAAACGAATAAGCAATAATAGTTTTTCAAGAAAAGATTTGCAAAACCTGCTTTTTTATAGGAATGTATGAACACTTGGAAATTTTTATCTAATACATTTCTTTGAATTTAATAAAAAAGAAGTAATTTTGTGGCCAAATATTTTTATACATAAAAAAACTCTGAAATATGATTAGAAAAATCATTAATCTATTAGTTATTGCCGTACTGATTTTTGTACAGGCAATTGAAGTAAACGCAAAAAAGAAAGTGGAAAACTCATTGCGCGTTTCTCTTCAACAACGTGTCGATTCACCTTACGAAGGCGATGAGGGTCTGAAAGTTATTACAAACTCAATCCAACTCTGGCGCCCAAGTGAAACGGCTATAATTGTCTGTGATATGTGGGACCGCCACTGGTGCCCGGACGCTACAGCACGGGTTGCCGAAATAGCGCCACACCTCGACGAAGTGCTCAATATCGCTCGCGAAAAAGGCGTGAAAATCGTGTTCGCCCCAAGTGAATGTATGGATTATTACCGTGACTACCCGGGCAGGAAAGAAGCACAAAAGTTCCGTGATAAAAAAATCATGGAAATTGCCAAAAAGAATTCCTTTGGCGGCAGATTGCCTTCCGAAGAGGGCGCCCTGTGGCCCATAGATCAATCGGATGAAGGTTGCGAGAATGATGGCGAAAAGCCAAAACTTGTCTGGAAAAAGCAAATTGACGCACTGACAATCAAAGATAATGACCTTATCAGTGACAGCGGCACAGAAATAGGTTCCTATTTCAAAAAGAAGGGCATCAAAAACGTGATATTGACCGGAGTGCATACAAATATGTGTGTCATTGGACGCTCGTTCGGTCTAAGGGCTATGAAACAAATGGGTGTAAACGTTGTACTTATGAGGGATATGACCGACCTGATGTACAATCACGCTATGCCGCCTTATGTTGACCATTTCACCGGTCTCGACCTGATTGAGGAATATATCGAAACTTACGTTTGCCCGTCAATAGTTTCTTCGGATTTTACAAATAAGAAGCAATTCGTTTTCAAGGATGATAAACGCCCCCGAGTCGCCTTCCTGACCGCCGAAAGTGAGTATCGCGCAAATCAACGGTTGCCGCAGTTTGCACATGACCTGACAATGAAGAATATACATTGCGATTTCGCACTCGGATTACCCATCATGGGAGAGGCTAAACCTGACGCTACCAATGAAGTGAAAGCAGAGTACGCTGCCTACGGTATGCCGGTTGATATAGAAAAAAGTAACACCGAAGCACCAACCCGCCATAATCTCGAAAATCTGCAGATACTCGAAGATGCAGACCTTGCAATAGTGTTTATCCGCCGTCGTGCACTCGAATCAAGTAAAATGCGTAAAATAAAGGAATATGTAGCCTCCGGTCGACCCCTTATCGGTATCCGTACGGCTTCCCATGCATTTGACGCCAAAGGTAACGTCCCCCGTTCGGGTGGTAGCATTGTCGCTGCAGATGAAAAGGCAGACAATGAACTTGACCAATGGAGCGAATTTGATAAAGATGTACTCGGAGGCAATTACCAGGGACATTACGGACACCTGAAAACAGGCACCGATGTTACTTTAACTCCCGGTATGGAAGAACATCCGATTCTTAGAGGCGTCGAGCCTTTCAACAGCCCTAACTGGATGTACAAAAACCGTCCCCTGCGAGCAAAAGATATACAGGTTCTTCTGCTCGGTACAAATCCCGGAGTCCCCCAAGAACCAGTCTGCTGGCTGAAAGGTAATATTTTCTATACTTCTCTCGGACATTGGGACGACTGGAAAATAAACAACTTCCGTAAACTGATGCTCAATGCGGTAGATTATCTCTTAATCCAAAGATAAAAGTATGAAGAAATATTGTTTGCCGTCTTTACCTTAACATTTAATTGTTTCCTTTGCACCCTAATTGTTTTTTTTGTAATGAAACAGATAACCAATTTCATTTTACTGAAATCTCTTGCAGTTACGTTACTTTCACTTGAATTGGGTCTGGTTTTTTATGTTATACTTGATGTAAATGTACTGACTAATATTGTCAGGCAGGACGGGGATGCTGATGTACTGGGTTATTATTATAATATTGAGAATCGACAGACGGATGATTCGGCTTATGAAAGTGTTTTCGATAACAATGTTGTTATTTTTGACCTTGACGGATCAAGATCGAGGGCAGATATTGCACGGATAATCCATGGTATAGAGGATTTTAGCCCGGCGGCAGTTGTTCTTGATGTCATCTTCCCTGATGTTTCGGACAATGATGTTACCAGTGATAGTTTACTTGCGGAGACAGTTGCGCGGTTTGACAATATTTATACTGCGGTAAGGATAAACGGCGATACGGTAGACCGTTCATTCTTTTCCGAAGGCGGAAAAGGAAGAATTAAGGAAGGTTTGGTTAACCATATAACGAAATACCGTCCGTATGAGATTTTAGAAGATGATACTATTCCTTATATATGTTTCGCTGTTGCCGGCATTGAGGGAGAAGCTGATGAAGCACGGCTCATGAATTTCCTTGATAAAGACTTTACTGTTTTCAGTTTGGTGACAGAGTTTAGTCGAGAGGATGTTGAAGGGAAGATAATCCTGATAGGAGATTTGAATGACGGGAGGGATGCGCATGATATGCCTTTTCGTATAGACGGAGGATGGAGGGTGCCCGGTATTCGCCTGCTTGCCCACAGTTGTTCTACTACTTTGAGCGGTAGATGGATCATTGTTTGTCCGCAGTATGCCGGCTGGATAGTTGCCTCGGTGTTTACGTTCCTGTTTTTGGTTTTCTGCTACCGGTTAGATGAGGTGGAACGTCTTCATTCTTCCATTCGTAGCCTTATTGTTGCCTCGGTCAGGATAATTCTTATTGTTCTACTTCTTTTGGGCGGTTTTATCATGTTTTCCAGGTATGATATTATTGTGAGTCCCCTTTACGGTATACTTTCGCTCACCCTTACCGGATTTGCTTCGGCGATCCTTGAAGTTTGCAACTTCATTCTGAATAAGTTCATCCCATTGGAAAGGAAACGCTGAGCGGAAGGTTATTTTTCCTTCGCGTCGAAATATTCTGCGAGCTTGGCGTAGCGTCCCGTGACTATCCCTGCATTATTTACGGAAAATATTGTGGGAGTTCCGAGCACTTTGTAGGCGGAGAAGTTCTCGCCGGCGACACCTTTAAAGTCGCACAGTTTATCCTGCCACGGGAATTTGTCGGCAGTGTAGTGGAAGGTATAATTATCGTGGTCGGCAGCGACAGATATTACGCGCATCCCGTTATCCAGCACCGCCTGATAGTGTTTTTGCAACTCGCCGAGTTCATTTTCGCAGCTTCTGCAGCCTGTTTCATAGAAGATTATGATACTGTTGGCAGGGTTTATGCTATCTCCCAATACTTTCAGTTGAGGCGCTTCATGCCCCGCGGAAAGTGTTTCCTCGCCGCCGACATCTGCGAGCAGGTTTTCTTTTCCGTAGCGGTAGAACGTGATTGTTATCTTGCCGAGCAGTTTATTTTTGATATCGTCACTGTCTATTCTTAATAGGGCTTTTCTTATGTCCGATATCAATATGGAATCTCCGAACGTGGTGAGCATACTTATCCAGGGGTCTATGAATTCGTTCCAGAGTCCACTGTTATATAATATGTCGAAGTCGAGTTTTTCCAATGCAAATGCTCTTTTTTCGGCTCTCAGTTCGTTTTCCGGCAAGTCGAGCCGGCTACCGATGCCGGTGATAAAGTTTCCGAACTCGCGTATTCTCGCAGCATAAAGGGCGCTTGCGGAAGTTTCGCTATGCAGTGAGTCGAATTGCATGCCGAGCAATGCTTTTTCTTCGAGCAGCGGTTTATGGAGATGGCTGTCGGGGGAATCATAAGCCTGCAATGCGACATTTATCAGCTTGTACTTTTCAAGTATCTCGGCTTGCTTGAGATATTTGCCGAATAGGAACTCATTCTCTTTCGAGCCTTTGTAACTTATCGTCGTAAGATTGGGAATTGCCTCCGTGCAGGAGACGGTAAACTCCGGCTCACCGTTAATTATTATCTCCAGCCCGCCTTCTCCGACGATCATGAATTTGGATACGCCGGTGAAACCGTTATATTTTTCGTCCGGCAGGAGTGTTACGCGCCCGTTGCCGTCAAGAGAGCCCCGCTGTATGGTATCCCTGAGATCCCCTTTGGAAGCTATGAACACGTACGGCTTACCTGCGAAGTGCGGCAGGTAAATATTGACATTCTCTGCGAATATTATCCCTACCGGTATAAAAATCATAAGTACCTGCAAAATAATTATTTTCTTAATTTTATTATTCATTAGTTATTAATTTCTATTTTTAAACACTTTTCTATTAGTTATAAACTATTAACTCTTCACTATTCAGGCTTAATTTTCTACGCTATTGCGCAGTAAAATATTTTTGATATAGGACCTCTTTTCCCCTTCTGGTTGACCCAGCAAGCCGCTACGTAAACTATTTTTGCGTGATCAGCCTTTGAAAATTTCAGGTTGTACGGAGTTTTTGTAGCGAGAACGCTATTTTTTAATTCGGATACATTTGTTGGCAGCGCATCGAGGACATCATAGAACAACATGGCTCCTACTACTCCTTTCCACCTTATACCTCCGAATTTCCACTTAATGTCTCTTGATATTTCATTAATAACTTTAAATCTATCAAAGTCATCAAGGATTTTTTAATTTGTATCTTTTTTGACATTGTTTAGTTTGTTTTGGGCTGCAAATATAGGTGTTATTTTTAAATATGCAATGGTTTTTTTTAAAAAGTATTATATTTGCACCTTATTTTAATCAATAATGGTAAGAAATAAGGAAAAAAATACCTGGTTTGATGCACTGCTTCTCTGGCGGGAGAAGCATATTAAAGAACGGTATTTTATTATTATATTAAGTTTTGTCCTCGGTATCGCAACTGCTACTGCAGCATGGCTGCTTAAAGAAATTATACATATAATACAGCATTTTCTTACCGAACATGCACAGGTGAACGGTACAAATTACCTGTTCCTTATATACCCCGTAGCCGGCATACTTATATCGGGATTACTCGTTAAATACGTTGTACGCGACGATATTAGCCATGGCGTAACCAAAATCCTGCATGCTATCTCCCAACGTAAAAGCCGCATCAAGAGACATAACATGTGGTCTTCGCTTGCCGCAAGTTCTATTACGATAGGTTTTGGAGGATCGGTTGGAGCCGAAGCGCCTATCGTTCTTACCGGATCTGCTATCGGTTCTAACCTGGGGAAACTTTTCAAAATGGAGCATAAGACGCTCATGCTCATGGTGGGATGCGGCGCTGCCGGAGCGATTGCCGGTATCTTCAAAGCGCCTATCGCCGGACTTCTATTTACCATCGAGGTTCTTATGCTTGACCTTACGACTACCTCAGTGCTGCCGCTGCTTACTACATCTATCACCGCCGCTACCGTATCTTATGTGCTTACAGGCACGGATGCTATGTTTAAATTCCAGCAGACGGAAGCCTTTTCCATGGGCAGGATTCCGTATGTATTAGCGCTGGGCGTGGCATGTGGACTGATTGCACTTTATTTTACACACATATCTATATGGCTCGAAGGCATATTCCGTAAACTTAAAACGTTCCGTAAGAAGTTCTTACTCGGATCTGCCATGCTTAGCATACTGATTTTCCTTTTCCCGCCGCTATACGGCGAAGGTTACGATGTTATCGGAGGATTATTAGGCAATTCAGGCGATAACCTGCTTTCAGGAAGCGTTTTTGCGCCGCTGGGCGGTAATCCGTGGGGTATTGTAATTTTTCTTGCAATTATCATCTTTATGAAAGTATTTGCAACTGTGGCTACTAACGGTGGCGGCGGTTGCGGCGGAATCTTTGCCCCATCCCTTTACCTTGGGTCAATAGTAGGCTTCACATTTGCCCGCAGTTTTGAACTGTCGGGAATACATTTACCGGAAGAGAATTTCGCCCTCATGGGGATGGCAGGGATGATGTCCGCGATTATGCATTCTCCCTTAACGGCTGTTTTCCTTATCGCCGAACTGACCGGCGGCTTCGACCTCTTCCTCCCGCTTATGATAGTGACGCTTAGCGCATATATAACCATACGTTTCTTTGACCGGTACAGCCTCTATTCAGTTCGGCTGGCGCAAAAAGGAGAACTGCTGACCCACCATAAAGATAAAGCGGTGCTTACGCTGCTCAACGTTAACTCTGTGATAGAAACAGACTTCAGTACGGTACACCCATGGGAGACACTCGGTGACGTAGTACGGTCTATCGCCCGCTCAAGCCGTAACGTGTTTGCCGTAACCGACGACGGGAATATCTTGCGCGGGATTGTGCTGATCGACGATATACGTAATATTATGTTCCGGCCGGAACTCTATGAACGGTTTAAGGTTAAAAAATTCATGGTGTCGCCTCCCGCAAAGATAGAAACATCAATGCCGATGGAAAAGATAATGCAAATTTTCGACGATACCAAAGCGTGGAACCTGCCGGTGGTAGATGAAAAAGGACGGTACCTCGGATTTGTCTCAAAGTCCAAAATATTCAACGCTTACAGGGAAGTGCTTGTCGAAAACTTCTCCGAAGATGAGTGACCGGCGTGTGATTACTTCCGAATGACTGCAACCGGTCCCAAAAGCCCGCTCGCACGTAACGCCGAGTCCTTCTTCGGACGATTAAATGTCCATGTCTTACGCTGATCCTCAGGCAGGTTAGCGTCATAGACAAGCCTGTTAAACCACGTGCTTGTTACCTCTATCTGCAAAATATTCGCGCCCGGCTTAACGGCATCCGTGACATCCAGACTGTACGGCGGCGTCCATAAAGTACGTAGTCTCTTTCCGTTAAGGGTGACCGCGGCAATCATTTCCACCTCACCAAGATCAAGATCGTACCTAGTATCCTTATCATTGCCGGAATTGTCTATCTTAAAGGTAGTAGTGTATGTCACAGACCCGGAAAAGGCTCTCGCCTCCGGTGAAATATCAAGGTCTTTCCAGGCTTTCAGTTCGTCAATAACTACACTCTCAGGCGCACCCCAGCCCGCGGGAAACGAAAGCGTCCAAGTCCCCGAAAGAGGAGTGGATGTCGCTATCACAGAGGCTTTATTCTCTATTGAAGGAAGTGCGTTATTTCTAAAAATGACGAAACACGAACCTGCACGAGCCAAATTAAACTTTACCGAAGTCCTCCCCGATTCCCGCCGAACAACCTCCGCAGGATGAATTTCACCGCTTACAGGATCCCATATCTCAACGTTAGAAGTATTGGCGAAACTTAATTCCCCGCTGAACCCAGCGCCTTCCTCAGCTGCAACATAATACCAGTCAGCGCCTTCCGTCCGCCTGTGCAGCCACTTCGCGCCATCTCCAATAACATCAGGGACAATCTCCAATGCCTTCAAAGATTCCCCAATGGTCTTTCCCGATAACACTTTCCCCTTACCCAAACTGCGAATGTTGCCACCGGCAGATCCCCAGATCGCCGCAACAGCCTCATCAAACCGCCTGCATGAAACATCCCCACCAGACAATGTCGCAATACCTTCCGGCGAATCCCCCACAACAGTAGCGCCTGCCTTAACAAGCTCAAGCAGTTTCTCCAGCGTCTCCGGCAACATCCGCTTGTTATCCGGCAACCACAGTAGCGAGTAAGTGATGCCCTCCGGCGTAGTAATTTTCCCGTCACGGACGGAAAGACGGTTCAACAAGACATCAGGATTGCAGTAATCGTACTTGTAGCCTTCCGGAAACGGCGCATTCTGATCCGGCTTGTGGTTAATCTCATCCCCCAGGTACCACAAGACATCCGAAACGGGTTTCCCGCGCTCCAAGAGATAGTTAAGCCGTGAAAGATAAGTAGTAAACTCAGGAAAATGCTTCCACCAGGTTTGCCCCCGGAGGAACGGCGTGCCTATACCTGCTTCTCCGAAAGATGTCCCCGGAGGCAGGCAATCCGTACGGGGGTTATGCGTATATGTATGGAATACCAAATGAGTTACACCCTCTATAAAATTTCTGTTAGCAACCTCTTTCATCATACTAAAATGTTCATCCCATGTGAGACTGAACGACGTAAAAGCCTCCGCAGCAACCCGCGTCTTCCCATACAGGCGAGCCGCAGATGCAGTGGGCTTAACAGGTTTGAAATTGATGGAACCGACAAATGAACGCTGTAACGGATGCCAAAATTCACACATCGGGACATCCGCATGCTTGTAATATTCCATTATATCGGCAGGAAAAATATCCCCGGCTGCCGTTTCGTATGCAATAGACATGCCCCTCTCTCTTGCAAGCCCCGCCATGCGACCGTAAAACCTGTTCGCAAAAAGATCACCTACCGTCGCCCGCCAGTCACGAAGAAACCGCGTCGTCGTCTTGTGATCATCAAGAACATAACCGAAGACAGCAGGTAACCATTTGCGGAGCGAATATTTAGTATAACGTTCAAATTCCGCCTCCATGTCCTTAGTCCATGTCTGAGTCTTGCATTCCCAACTGTCCAACAGCATCCCGTTCAATAACCCGCCGGCAAGCGGTCCTCCGAAAATGCGCCCGATATATCCCGCAAACTGCGCCTCAGAACCATTGCAGGATAGCTTATCACACTCCCAGCCTGTGCCTTCCGGCGGTGCCGGCGCATTTTTCATGCCGGCATTCACGTGACCGATACGCAGGACTGTCCATTTCCCTTCAGGTGCTTCCCAGTCCAGATTTCCCTCAGCGTCAAACTTCGCACTGAGATCGAGAATATTATCCGTCCTTACAAAAGCCCCATGAGACTGCGCGGGATTGTCATTCGTGCGTACAATATTCCGCAACGTCCAACCGGCTTCCGACTCCCAGTTATTCTTCCTTGCAGCAGAGTATAACCGTAACGAAGAGATGTGCATGTCATGTCGATTGCAGATATTGATGCGGTAAGTAGCCGTAGCGGATGTTTCGGGACAGGCAAGCGAAATCGGACGGTCATCCTGCCAACTGCTTTGCGGCATCTCAAGATTCAAAAGCTCCTTAGCCTTTCCCCCATTGAATGTAGCTTGTACATTAACACTCACTCCGGGTTCGTAACACCAGCCGTGATCAAAACCCTGAATACTCGAAAATTCAACAGTCCTGACTGTGACCGGCTCAGGGAATGTTATCTCTATCCAATGCGGGTTATTATCCGGTACCGGCGGCAGTTTTAAAGGCTTACCACTGTTAGTGTTCCCCAACAAAAGGTCTTTCCATGCCAAATCAATATCACTCTTTACCGACAACGGTTTAAGGGATTCCCCGGTGTCGCCGAGCGGAGTCGGAAATGCAAGTACGGCAATGTCACGATAGTCACGCGATTTCTCACCGCTTGGCTCCGGAATTGCCAATGCTATATTCTTCCGTTCCCCTCCCTCAATGTCGGTACGACTCCAGGCAAGATGCCGCATAGCGTTCTCCGGCTTAATCCACGGTCCTCCCGACATAGCCCAACCAGGGCAATTCTGCATGGTAAACCTGAGCCCCAGCCGGCGACATTCCTCCGCTGTATATTTCAAAGCCTCATCCCATGCCGGACTCAGGCACGTGATTTGCGGATCTACACCGGGCCACGCTCCGCCAAACTGCCCGTGAAACATCTGGATGCCGGATAATCCCGCTCCGGCTATTGCTTCCAAATCCGCGGTGATACCGGGTGTCGCTACGTTGCCTCCGATGTAATGAAACCATGTCTCAGGATGATAAACCTTAGCAGGCGACCGGAATGATACCTCATCGGATTTCCCAAACGGTCGACCTATTTCTTCAAGCGATGGCGCAAACGGTGTAATCCTGTGTCGGTTGCACGCCTGAACCACAACTAATAAACACAGACTTATAAAATAAATGCATCTAAAACTTTTCATATTATAATTATTTTATGATATTAACACGCAAGCAATATAATTAATTGTGCACTCAGTACCCGAAGAAACATTGTAAACGGATAAACCGTGGCGTAACCGACAGACGGAATATCGTTGCCTGCCGCCGCATTTGAATACGCCAGCGCGGGAGGGTCGGTCGTGCTGCCGGACATAAGTCCCATCAGTGTGAAATAGTTTAGCTTGAATATACTACGTCCAATAATTCCCACAATAAGAAGCGGCACTACGGTAATGATAAGTCCAAGTCCTATCCACAAGTAGCCGCCTTTATCTACAACAGTTGAAACGAAATTCTCACCCACCCCTATACCTACACTGGCAAGAAAGAGGCATATTCCAATTTCACGAAGCATAAGGTTTGCGCTCATCGTGGTGTATGTAACGAGGTGATACTTTGGACCGAAGATACTGATAAGTATTGCAACAATGAGCGGACCGCCTGCAAGCCCAAGTTTAACCGGTTGTGGTATTAGGGGGAATACTAACGGGATACTGCCAAGCAATACGCCGAGGAAGATACCTATGAAGATCGGTATGAGATTTGGTTCGTTCAGTCGTTTCATCTGGTTACCGAGGAATCGTTCCACGCTCGCAATAGCGGTTTCGTTGCCGACCACAGTCACACGGTCTCCTATTTGAAGCGATAATCCGGGATCAGCGATAAGATCTACACCTGAACGGTTTACGCGGGTAATGTTAACACCAAAAATTGAGCGCAAGTTCAGATGACGTAACTGTTTGCCGTTGATATTTGATTTGGTAATAAGGATACGGCGTGAAAAGAGATGCTTGTCAAGCAGTTCCCATTCGTGCTTTTCCATTTTAACGGGTATTCCGAAATAAGATTCCACAGCCTCACGGTCTATCTTGGTTGTTGCTACAAAGATCCGGTCTCCTTCGTTCAGAACGGTTGCCGACGATGCAATATCGGCTTGTTTTGTTTGCGCGTAGAGGATTCGTGAGACCACAAAACTGCGGTTGATGATTCGTCGCAGGTCGCCGATATTCTTACCGTAAGTGGCAGGATTTCGCACTTCGATTGAGATTAGTTCGACGCTTTCTTTTTGTCCGAGCATTTCTATCAGGTTTTCAACTTCCTTTTCATTATTGATTCTGAAAATAACCTTTATCAGCAATATTGAGCCTATAATCCCTACAACACCAAGCGGATATGCGACTGCATAACCAAGCGCTATACTCTGGTCGTTAGCGCCTGTTATATCGGAATATGCCTGTTGAGCAGCACCAAGTCCGGGAGTATTAGTTACGGCGCCGGAGAGGATTCCAACCATAGTCTGAATCGGGACTTCGGTAACGTAATGTATTATTAACGTCACGATTATGCCGGTCAGTACTATTCCCATTGCCAGCATATTGAGGGTGATTCCTCCCTTTTTGAATGAGGAGAAGAAGCCGGGCCCAACTTGCAGACCGATGAAATAAACAAACAGTATCAGTCCGAATTCTTTCATGAAATGCAAAATATCATCATTCACGCTCAATCCGAAATGACCGGCAACAATGCCTGCAAAGAGCACGAAGGTTATGCCGAGCGATACGCCGAAAATTTTAATTTTACCCAGTGTGATACCCGCAGCAATCACTAACGCAAACAATAGAACGGTATGAGCAATGCTGCTGCCGAAAAACAAATCGTTTAACCAATCCATATATATAAGAAGTTATTTACCTAAAACATCCGTTATATTCACCATAAACAGCCTTACCGAAATTGCTAGCAGGATGATGCCGAAAAACTTTCTCAGAACATAAATTCCGCCTTTCCCGATGATTTTCTCCACCAATTGCACATTCCGAAGGACAAAATAAACGATGAGCATATTCAGAAAAAGTGCAAGAATGATAGCAAGATCATTATATTCCGCTTTCAGAGAGAGCAGTGTAGTGAAGGCTCCCGGACCTGCGATCAGGGGAAAAATCACGGGTACGATGGTTGCCGAACTGTTTGGTCCGTCCATTTTGAACAATTCCCAACCAAAGGTCATTTCACAGGCTATCACGAAAATAACAAGTGAACCGGCAACTGCAAACGATGCTTCATCCACATTAAACAGGCGTAAAATGCCGCCGCCAACATAAAAAAATGCCACTAAGATCAGGAAAGAATAAATTGCCGCCCTGCTTGGGCTGAATGCCCGTTTCTTGTTTTGCAAATCAACAAAAATCGGCAGTGAGCCGACTACGTCAATAATTGCAAACAAGACAATGAAAGCACTGACTAATTCCTTGAAATTGAGATACACAATTATTATTTTTTACGGAATAAAACAATCAAAAATCATGAATATGTAGCCACAAAAGTAGAACAATTATTTAAGAATACAAAATATGCAGAAATAATGAACATGGTATCAAAAATCACATTCATATCTTAATTACATACTATCGCATTAATATAAACCGGCACAATAATGATAAGGAATATATCGGTTTACAACATAGAAAAGTACAAATTATTTTCTGATTCTATTTTCATTTTTACTCACAAAACTTTTCCAATTGGTATATTTTTTATCTTCTTTCAATCCATTGTTCTGGTAGAAATGGCATAAAGCGGCAGCCAAGCCATCTGTCGCATCCAACATCCCGGGCATGTTTTTGTCGGGGATTTTAAGTATCTTCTGAAGCATTGCAGCGACCTGTTCTTTGGATGCGCGACCATTACCCGTGATTGACATTTTAATTTTCAGCGGAGCATATTCATAGATTGGAATATCACGCGACAATGCAGCAGCCATTGCAACTCCTTGTGCGCGTCCGAGTTTAAGCATACTCTGCACATTTTTCCCGAAAAACGGCGATTCGATAGCAAGTTCATCAGGCAAGAACTCGCCAATTAGGCTGATAATACGTTCGAAGATCCGCCTCAGACGCAAGTAGTGGTCATCAGCTTTGCGCAGTTCCAAGACACCCATCGCTATCAGTGACGGCTTGTTATTGGTAATTTTAAGCAGTCCGTAACCCATTACATTAGTACCAGGGTCAACACCAAGAATTATTTTTTCATCGATCATGATGGCGCAAATTTATAAAATTATTCTAATACTGCAAAAAAAGTTTTATATATTAACATAGTTAAATTAAAAATATTTTTTAGTAAAATGTATGGAATATTTGGTGAATTATCTTTCAGAACGTTTTCCTCGCCCAGGATTTCTTCCTATGAGACGTCAGGATATTTTCCCCACTTGAGGATTTCTTTCCTATCCGGATTAATCCTGAGAAAAGAATCGGAAACGCCAGATTGTTCTGTTAAGTTTGTTTGATTAGCGCAAAAAATAGAGATTATTTGTTTGGTTAAAAAAAATTTTTATAACTTTGGGCGCTTTTTTTTAGCAAGAAATTTTTCATATTCTTAATATTAAATAAACATGACAAAGTTTTTACTCAAATCCATTATGACTTGCTTCTTCATGGCGAGCGCAATGGCGCCGGCTTTTGCCGACGGAACAATCAATGTTGCCGACGGTACGGGCGACGGAACAGGATGGAGTTATTCTAATAATTCTATCGTTATTGAGGCTGCCGGCAGTTATACCCTTACCGGTACGACTGAAACGAACAGCATTATCGTTAACAGCGCGTTGACGGTAAATATTACTCTGGACGATGTCAGTATTTCTACTGTCAGTCCATTCTACATTACTCCCAATACTGCGGCGGCAAACACGATTGTTAACCTAACGCTTATAAACAGTAATGTATTGACTGCTACAAAAAATGGTACGGCTGAGGGAGGTTTTGCAGGTCTCGGTGTCCCATTACATTCGACCGTCAATATTAACGGCACCGGCTCTCTGATTGCGACAGGGAGCAAAGATAACAGTAATAGTGGCGGCGCAGGTATCGGAAGCCAAAAAAATAAAAGTTCCGGTAAAATCAACATCAACAGCGGGTTTATCACTGCCATAAGCCAGGATAAAGCTGCCGGTATCGGCTCAGGTTATCATGGCACGCAAGGAGCAGTTGCAATAGAAGGCGGTGTTGTCATTGTGGAAAATAAAGGCAGCGGAAACAGTATCGGGCATTATAACGGTACCGGCGGTTCATTTACCATTGGCGGTAATGCTGTGGTGATTGTAAAGTCTTCCATCCATGATCCGGTTGTCACATCCGTACGCAGAAAAAGCGGCTTGCTTCTGGAAGATACAAAGTGTACGTTCTACAGTGAAAGTGTTGCGATTACCAATGATTTTACATTTCCTGCGAATAACACGATCACGATACCGGAAGGCAAATCTTTATCCATACCGGAAGGCGTAAAGATGACCAGTAACGGTACAGTCAACGTGGAAGGTACATTTACTATCGACGGCGAGTTGATCAACAACGGAACTGTTCAGATAGATGGTGTAGCCGTCAATAACGGAAATACGGAAAACTTCGGCGCTATCACTATTTATGGCAGTTATGTAAACAACGGTACAATACGTAACCGAAATGACGGGGTGATAAACGGTATAATTAGCGGTAATCCGCTGACAGTTGAACTTTATACGATCGACATAGGCACTGTAACTGAAAATGGACCGGGATACACGTTTGAAAATGGACTCGTTACCTTGATCGAAGCAGACGCTTTCTATACCGTTACGGGTGTTTCTTCAACTAATCGCATAGCAGTAGCGCCAAGTATAACGGTAAATGTTATTTTCAGCGGATTGAACATAACATCTTCCGAAACGCCATTGACAGCAGGTTCTTCGTCCAAAGTCAACCTTACGCTCAATGGAGCAAACGTCTTGACCGCAACGGGTAGCGAAGCTGGATTTGGTATATCGCAGGGGACATCCGTAATCATTGATGGACAAGGTTCGCTTAATGCTACAGGCAACAGTAATGCCGGTATAGGAGGAGAAGGAAATATTACCGTCAAAAACGGTACAATCACGGCTTCATCAACTTCGTCTTTCGGTATTAACGCAAATATCGCTGTTAACGGCGGTGTAGTAACAGCTATCGGAGGCGAAGGCAAGGCAAGTACCAACGGCGCATTCACTATGGACGGTAACGGAGTAGTGATCGTAGAATCAATAGGTGACGCTTCAGCAAAAAAGCAAGGACTCCTTATCAACGGCAATGCAGGTACAATCTATGGAACAGGTGTAAGTCCTACACTAAGTTGGACATTGCCAGAGGGCAAAACCTTTACCCTTGATGGAGCAAGAACATTTACCGTCGCTACGGGTAAAACATTTACTAACAACGGAACAATAGAAGTTTACGGAGATCTCAACGTTAATGGAACACTTGTCAATAACGGCACGATTAGAAAATGCGGCACAATTACAGGCGATATCAACGGCAATCAGCCTGTGGACACTCAACGCGAACAGATTGCTATTGATCTGGCTACTGTGAATGCTTCCGGTGAAGGCTACATCTATACATACAGTAAACTTACGTTAACAAAGAATAATGCGGAATATACCCTGACCGGAAAAACTACCTCCAAAAGCGTAGAAGTCGCAGCAGGTCTGTCGGTAAAAGTAAATCTCAATAATGTAGATATTCAGGCGTCAAAAGCATTATTTATCAATCCATCGTCTGTGGCTGACATCACTATTACCGGTATAAATACCCTTATCAGTAAAACACAGGGTAGCGCCGGTATTGGAGTTCCAGCAGGCGCAAAAGTAATCATCAACGGTACAGGTTCACTTAGAGCTGAGGGTAACGGTGGTAGCAGCGTCGGCGGCGCCGGCATCGGAGGTACAGCCAATATCTCTGCAGGAATTATTATCATCAACGGAGGTGAAATAACCGCAATAGGTAATAAAAAAGCAGCAGGTATCGGTGGTGGTTATCATTCCGGTTACGAAGAAATTCAAATAAACGGAGGTTTTGTATCTGCTACCGGCATCTTCTGGGCTAGTTCTAAAGGCGATGGCATAGGCGGATACGGCAGTGACGCACAAGTACCAGCAGGTCCTTTCAAAATGAATGGAACCGGCGTAGTTATGTCAACTAACGTGCGGGATAAATCACCCAAGCAAAAAGGATTGCTGTTTGACCTCGGAAGAGGTTACCTCTATGGAACCGAAGCTGAAATCAATCGCGATATAACAATGCCATACGGTTCTCAACTGACGGTCAAAGCAGGTCAGACACTGATAGTTCCCGAAGGAGTTACGCTAAATTGGGGAGCAAGTACTGAACTTTCTTTTGAACAAGGCTCCACCTTCATAAACAATGGTACACTAAACGGATACGAGCGAGGCAAACAATTAAGCATTGACACCGAAAAGGCAAACGTATCTGGTAGTGGATCTATCAATCTTACCGAAATCCCCTACGATAACCGCGACCGCCTTTATTTCCGTTTCCACATTCTTGCCAACTGTCTCTTCGACGGAACTAAAACAACTACGATGACCGAATCGGAAATACTTGGGTGGGAGAATAAGGTCGTCGAATTTGAATCACTATTGGAAAAACATTCACCCAATGTCAATGTTGTTACCGAAACAGTATCACACAAGGAACAGACCACAGGTACCGGTACGGGCAACAGTAACAGTTTCGGTGCATTTTCGGTCAATGAAAGTAGCCTGAAGTCCAAATGCATGGACGTCTTCGTAGCAAGACCTACAGGAAGCCCCTCTTATGCGGCATATTACGCCGGTGAATATATTCACATGACCGTAGGTAGTGGCGCGGCAGCAATGATGCACGAATATGCCCATCACGTACAATCCTTGCTGACCAATTACAATCCCGATGACGGACAGTCTTGGGAAGCGCTCTATTACCGCTACGACACGATGGCTACCAACTTCTATTGGGAAGGACTTATCAAAGATCAGGGTGAACTATGGGATGGCGATGACGAATGGCTCTATGCAGACACTAACGAGCAATTGTGGCCCGACGAAGTTATTTTCCCTGATTATGGAACTGTGGCTACCGGCAAAGCGCTTTACACCTCTGTATTTACCGGAGGTTCGGGTGATGGTAAATTCGTATACTCCAATTCAGGTTTAGTACCGCCTGTTTCTTCAAACGGCTGGTTGTTCAAAGTAACCTTCTTCCCGAACGACAAGAGTAAACACAATATTACTAAGGACATACCTTTGAGGTTTGCAGGAGTCAAGCTTGATCCCACTATTACGCTTATGCAGTTTAACATCAGGGAACCGGAGATTCCATCTCCCTATGTTCTAACAGATCCGACGCTTCCCGTTACTATTGAATATAAAACACAGGGTGCGCCTAGTGACACATACACGACCACTGCTCCGAGTGCACCGGGTAATTATAGTGTCAGAGCGAGTTTTGCAGGCAACGACGATTACAACGCGGCATCGGCAACGATGAACTTTACCATATACGGAGTTAATGCCATACCCAATACCGATGCAAAAGAACAGGTAGTCATTACCTCAGGTAAAGGTTTCATACGGGTTGACGCCGGCGTTGGAGCAGCAGGTTCCGTGCTGAGCGTATATACAGTATACGGTTCGCAAGTTGCTTCGAAATACATTACCGCAGGACAGACGGACATTCCGGTAGAACGTGGATTGTATATCGTCAATTACGGTAGTGCAAGGAAAAAAGTAATAGTCCGGTAATCCGGCAATAACAATCATAAAGAACCCCAAGAGTTGGACAACTCTTGGGGTTCTTTATTTAAGTTGACGAAACGCACTTTCAGGGTCAAAAGTCTATCTCGTCGTCTGACGAAAAGTATATTTCTTTGCGAAAACTTAATCAACATTTATTGCAAGAAATATTTTTGATTATTCATTATTAATTATTTTTACTATCTTTGCAGTCGAAATCTTTAGGGGTGCCCGGTCGGGCTGAGAACATACCCTTTGAACTTGAACAGGTTAGTACCTGCGTAGGGACAAAGATTGCGGTATACAGTTATAAGTTTTTGCTTACCAAGCTCCTTTCGATTTCGTTTTTAATAATTTCTCTTAGGTTACTTAAGTCACTTAAGCGGAGTAATGTTTAATGTTTCAAATAATTAAAAATGAAAAGAAAACTTTTACTCGCGGCTACTTTGCTGCATTGTTTTGCGACATTCGCCGAAAGTCCAGGCGATTCGCTGAAAATCAAAGATCTCCAGGAGGTGCAGGTTATCTCCGTCAGAACGGGCGAAAAGACCCCGATCACGTACTCTAACCTCGACCGAAGTACTATCGAGGCTAACAATTTTGGGCAGGATATTCCATATCTCCTGACTTTGACCCCGTCCGTTATATCTACTTCCGACGCCGGAACGGGTATAGGCTACACAGGGTTTCGTATCCGTGGCACCGATGCTAACAGGATCAACGTTACAGCTAACAGTGTACCGCTTAACGATTCCGAATCTCACGGCGTGTTTTGGGTGAATATGCCCGATCTCATTTCGTCCCTGCAGGATTTGCAGGTCCAGCGTGGTGTAGGGGCTTCAACCAATGGCGCAGGCGCTTTCGGCGCTTCTATCAATATGAAGACCGGATATATTCCGCAAGAGGCTTATTCCGAATTTAACGGAAGTTACGGCTCTTTCAATACTGCTAAAACGACTTTTAAACTTGGAACAGGTAAGATTGCTGAAAATTTCACTTTCGACGGTCGGATTTCCTCTATTTCCTCCGACGGCTTTATTGATCGGGCTTCCGTTAGTCTGAAATCATATATGGCTCAAGGCGCTTATTCCAAAAATAATACGCTGGTCAAATTCATTACACTCGGCGGAAAAGAGCGCACTTACCATGCGTGGGACGGCGTACCGAAGGAAATACTGGAAACCGGTAACAGGACTTATAATCCGTCCGGCAGTATGGGAAATAATGATTTCTACGATAACCAAACGGATAATTATCTGCAAACGCATTATCAACTGAGTCTCATGCAACGATTAACCGATTGCATTAACTTGAACGCAGCATTGCATTACACTAAGGGTGCAGGTTATTACGAGGAATATAAATATAACGACGAGGCAAACTATTATCCGGTTGTATTGAAAAAGTATTTGCTTAAACCATTCGTGAATGATGCCGGAGAAATTTCGGAAAATTCCGACCTTGTTCGCCAGAAGCACTTGGATAATGATTTCTACGGCGGAATATTTTCACTTGATTACGAACTGAATAAATTGGATATTTCACTTGGCGGGGGTATAAATAAATACGATGGCAATCACTGGGGGCTTGTAAAATGGGTGAAGAATTATGCCGGCGATGCTGATTTTTACCCTGATCATGAATATTACCGTTCTAAGGGAGTCAAAACCGATGCTAATATTTATCTAAAAAACAATTACAGCCTGTTCGATAACTTAAATCTTTACGGCGATCTTCAGTATCGTTTTATTGATTACAGTATCAACGGCAAAAATGACAAATGGGACAAGCGTATCAATGAAATGCAGAATCTTAATGTTGATCGGCGTTTTGACTTCTTCAATCCCAAAGCAGGCATCTTTTACCGAATCAATAAATATAATAATGTATATGGTTCGGTTGCTGTTGCTCATCGCGAACCTAACAGAAATAACTATACCGATGCCGGCGAAACTGAAAAACCTGTTGCTGAACGACTGACTGACTATGAATTGGGTTACCGGTTTGCTAACGGACGCTTTTCGGTAGGTTTGAATGTCTATTACATGCTTTATAAAGACCAACTTGTACTAACCGGAAAGGTAAATGAAATAGGAGAACTGCTCACCTCGAATGTACCGGACAGTTACCGTGCCGGAATTGAATTGACGGCAAGCGTAAATATTACTCCTGACTTGTCTTGGAGTGGCAATACTACTCTGTCCGACAACAGGATCAAAGAATTTACAGAATATGTTGAAGATTGGGAAACGGGAACTGCTGTAAATTATCTGGGAACTGTACCTATTGCCTTTTCTCCTGACATTATTGCAGGCAGTATGTTTTCATACGTTCACAAAGGATTCCGCGCGGCTTTGCAGTCGCAATATGTCGGCAAGCAGTTTATGGATAACACCGGCAGCGCCGACCGTAGCATTGATGCTTATTTTGTTAATAATTTGCGTTTTGGGTATGATTTTCCCTGCAAAGGCACATTCCCTTTTGTCAGTGTCAACCTGCTTGTCAACAATATTTTCAATGAAGAATACGAAAGTAACGGCTACGTTTGGTACACCTGGTACGAAGGTACCTGCAATGACCGTAAGCGCGGCAATGACCTGCGTTATTTCCCGCAGGCAGGTACTAATGTGATGGCAAATATTGTGATAAAATTTTGATTATAACATACCGCCGACATTGCTTTCGGAAGGTTTTTCCAGAACCCGGACTTTCTCACCTTCTTTGAGTGAATGAACGCCGGCAGAAACAACGATCTCTCCTGCCGACAATCCTTTAAAGACAACGATATTGCCGTTTTTGCGGAGTTCGGCAGGGAAGACGTTTCGGGTTCTTACCGTTTCGCTATTGGGATCATATACCCAGACACTTGAAACCGAATTATTTTCAAACATTGCGGAGAGGGGAATAGTAACCATTGTTGAATCTTCCGGTTTATAATGAATGTTTACCGTTGTCACCATCCCCGGCGAAGGCATTGTCTGTTGTTCTCCGGCACGCATCTTCAGGCGCACGGTGTAAAGTTGATTCATATTTGCTTTGTGAGTAATCCCGACTAAATCAAGTAGAAACACATTTTCGGGGAAAACATCGACAGTGCATGAAAAGGCATTGAATCTATCTCTTTTAATAAGTTCTGAGGCTGGAATATTTATTTCAACTTCAGGATTATCGGCTGTAATTATCGACAGGACAGTCATTCCTGCGCCAGCCGTCTCGCCTTCTTCTAATATTCGTTTCTGCACATAACCATCTATCGGTGCAATGAGGCGAGTATCGGCGAGGGCGTTTTTATGCGCCTCATATTTGGCGGTAATTTGTTTTAATCCATAGACAGCCTTATCGCAATCATTGTCTGTCACGCCGCCTGATTTGTGAAGTTCAACGATACGGTCTGACTCTGCTTTTATACGCAGGTATTCGGCTTCTGTGGCTGCGAGTTGTACTTCGTAATCACGGGAATCGAGTATCGCCAGAACATCTCCTTTTCGGATATGCGCACCTTCCGTTACCTGTATCTTTTCAATCGGTCCCGCAACGCGGAAAGAGAGATTAATGTCTGCCGCAGCCTTTATTTTTCCAATAAAAACAGATGTTTCGGCTTCTTTGTAAGCGCGTACCGTATCGACTTTCACGGTTCTGGCAGTTTTCTCCACGTTTGTTCTTTTGCCTGTGCATGCAAACAACAGCAGGCAGTTAATAATCAGGATAAATGTATATAATTTCATAAATGACTGTTATTTTTGAAAGTTTTTTCCGTTTCCCCTTAAAAATTCCTCAATCTTCATTCGTTTTTTACCTGCCTGTTGAATGTCGTTCAGCCTTATAAATCCATCCGAAACAGCAACATCGAGATAATTCTTTCCATCCGAAACAACAGTTCCGGCGGGCAATCCGTTAGGAATTGCGATTTTTGCAACCTCAAACACTTTCAGGCTGATTATATCATTGTTAATAGTTTTCAGATCTGTCCATGCGGCAGGATAAGGCGCAAGTCCACGCACAAAATTGTGTATTTCTCCGACTGTTTTTCCCCAGTCAATCTTGCATGTTTCCTTGAAAATCTTAGGTGCTGGCTTCAATACAATTTCCTGCGACATAGCATGTTTCTGTTCGATTCTCTGCGCGGTTCCCGAAACTATTGCGTCAACTGTCTTGAGAACAAGTTGAGCGCCAATAGCCATCAATTTATCGTGTACTGTTCCTGCGTTGTCTGTTTCGGCGATTGTAATCTTTTCACTGGAAATGATTTTGCCGGTATCTATTTCATGATCTATCAGGAAAGTAGTAACTCCTGTTTCTTTTTCACCGTTGATAATAGCCCAGTTAACAGGCGCCGCTCCTCTGTATTGAGGTAAAAGCGAAGCGTGCAGGTTAAAAGTACCAAGTTCCGGCATATCCCACACAGATTCCGGTAACATCCTGAAAGCCACAACAATCTGTAAGTCCGCCTTCCATGATTGCAGATGTTTTAGAAACGCAGGATCTTTAAGTCTTACAGGCTGCAAAAGCGGCAAATTTTTCATAATTGCATACTGTTTGACGGGGCTTTCCTTGAGATCGCTTTGATGCTTACCGGCAGGCTTATCAGGCGTAGTAACAACTCCCACAACATTATATCCGCCGTCGACTAATGCTCTGAGGCTTTCAACAGCAAACTCAGGAGTCCCCATAAATACTATTCGAGACATAATATAATATAAATATAGAGCGCAAATGTACAATAAATTTCCGACAATTATCTTAACATGCTATTTTCTTTTCTCTTAGGAGACAAACAGAAAAAAAACAAACTTTTTTTCAAGAAACTCATCTAAACATTTGTTTGTTAAAAAACTTTATGTAATTTCTCCTTCGCTATGAGAACAAACATCATATATATTAGCAGAAAGAAGATGCATGATACGGAAAAGTACTCAACAACGTAAGGCATTGTCGGTTCCAAATTATGGAATTCCGAGACCTTTAGATTTAAATCGGAACCATTTAGATTTAAATCCAAGCCCTCTGGATTTAAATCCAAGCCTTCTGGATTTAAATCGGAGCCTTCTAGATTTTAAAAGGTGCTTTTGAAGGTTGCAGCAGTCTGACTTCAGTTACCAATCTTAACCCTGTGCCACAAAGCATAACCAACGGGGTATTTAGTGAAGTTGATTTAAGTAACGTCACGCTTTACGTTCCCGCAAGTTCCGTAGAAGATTACAAAGCCTCAGCAATATGGAAGAATTTCGGAGAGATTAAGGCATATAAACATTGAAGGTCGTGAAGCGGTAAGAAAGAACATTTCCTAAGTATAATAGAGAGAGGGCAATCTTTTCAGACTGCCCTCTTTTGTTATGCTTTCTACCTTTTATCTATATACTTATAGCAGGAGAGGTGAACAGACCGTTAAAGAAGCACATCAATGCTCCGCTTTACGAACTTGCCGAGAGCCTCACCCTTGAGCAGCCCGTTGGAAAGAAGCGCAATATCGACTAACTGGCTGACAAGATCTTTCGTATTATCCCTGTCGGAAACGGCTTTCTTGATAAGAGGAGCGTCAAGGTTGACAATCATGTTGTAAGAGACCGGCATATCGCCGTAGAAACTCATCATGCCACCCTGAAGTTCGGACATCTCCTTCATCCTTCGCATAAATTCATTCTGGGTGATAGTAATCGGGTTACCGGTTTCGCCGATATGTTCAAAGCCTACGATAAACTCGGTTTGCTCAACAGGAGGAATCGCGGTCTTGAAAAACTCCACAAGCTCTTTTCGCTCATCGTCTGAGAGTTTTACCTCCTTTGAATCGGTTTTTTTGATAATGTTGTCTATAATATCGCTGTCAACACGGACAAATCTGGTTTTATCAAGCTGCTGTTCAAGTTTGTTGACGAAATGGACATCCAGCTGACCGTCAAGCAACAGAACATCGTATCCTTTTTCGCGGGCTTGGTTTATATAAGCAAACTGCCCGTCTTTATTAGTAGTGTAGAGATATATAATGTTCCCGTCTTTGTCGGTTTGTTCGGCTTGAATAAGCGTTTTATATTCGTCAAGAGTAAAACATTTGCCCTCAGTGTTCTTTAATAACGTGAACTTTGTGGCTTTCTCGTAGAACTTTTCGTCGGTAATGATACCGTATTCGATAAATATCTTGAGGCTGTCCCATTTCTCCTCGAACTGCGGGCGATCACTATTAAAGATCTCATCAAGCCTGTCGGCAACTTTCTTAGTTATATAAGACGAAATCTTCTTCACGTTGGTGTCACTCTGAAGGTACGAACGGGATACATTGAGCGGGATGTCCGGCGAATCAATTGTCCCGTGCAGCAGGGTAAGAAATTCAGGAACGATGCCTTCCACAGAATCCGTGACGTAAACCTGGTTGCAGTAAAGTTGTATTTTATTCTTCTGAAGGTCAATTCCTTTCTTTACCTTTGGGAAATAGAGAACACCGGTGAGGTTAAACGGATAATCAACGTTAAGATGTATCCAGAACAGCGGATCTTCCGAGAAGGGATACAGTTCCTTATAGAATTTTCTGTAATCATCTTCCGTAATGCCGGCAGGTTTACGAGTCCAAAGAGGGTTCGTCTCGTTGATGATGTTATCTTCGTCTGTCTCGACTGATTTTCCGTCTTTCCATTCGGTTTTCTTTCCGAAGGCGATAGCAATCGGCAAAAAGTGGCAGTACTTTTTGAGGAGCGATTCGATTCGCGCCCTGTCAGCAAAGGTTTCACTCTCCTCGTCTAAGTAAAGGATGACGTCAGTTCCGCGATCCACCTTCTTTGCATTGGAAATAACATATTCCGGCGAGCCGTCACATTCCCACTTGATGGCTTCTTCACCATCACGCCAGGACTTGGTAACAATCTCAACCTTCTTCGCAACCATGAACGCAGAATAAAAGCCAAGCCCAAAGTGACCGATGATAGAATTGGCGTCCTTCTTATATTTATCAAGGAAATCATTTGCAGAAGAGAACGCAATCTGGTTGATGTATTTGTCGATTTCTTCCGCCGTCATGCCGGTTCCCCTGTCGGAGATGGTAAGTGTTTTATGTTTCTCGTCAAGGATAACACGGACAGTCAAATCGCCCGTCTCACCGGAAAATTCACCGACAGAGGCAAACGTTTTCAACTTCTGGGTAGCATCTACAGCATTGGAAACAAGCTCACGGACAAAGATCTCGTGGTCGCTGTAAAGAAACTTTTTGATGATTGGGAAAATGTTTTCGGTAGTTACGCCGATCTTCCCTGATTGTTTAGTATTCATAATGTCAATATCTTTTTAGAATTATTAATCAGGGAAAACCCATATCAAAATATATGCCTGAAATAAACCCATGACATTTTGGCACAGACTTTCCTTTTGCAAATAAATTTACAACATACCGTCAGGTAATCTCAAAAGCAGGGTTTTCTCCAATATATCAACGGACAGAATGAAATCCTCGGTGACAGGGATGAGCGTTTCACCGATGGGCGTGTCAATGACAAACAGGTTGTTGATAGTCCGGTTATCAACCGCAGAGATAATTCCTATCTCGCCGTAAGATTCGTCGATAACGGTAAAACCGGTAAAAGAATCACAGTTGTATAGCCGGTCAAGCGGTTTGTGATTAAGGAATTTCTTATGGAAATAAATCATTCTTCCCGTCAGAAACCGTACCTTATCGGAAGAGTCTAAGCCCTTCACGACAACAATGCCGGTATTGTCTGACCTGAAAGTGGATTCCTTCAACATAAATGGAACAAATATCCCCTCTATGCAGCATATAAAAAACGGGCAAACAGACTCCGTAAAACATTCACCGGTAAATGTGAACGCAATCTCACCCCGCGTCCCGTGCGGCTTGCCAAACCGTCCAACTTCAACTAATTCTTCGATTCGTATCATGCTGCAAAATTAAATAAAAAAATATAATTTTCAATTTCAAAATATTTGCCTTATCTTTGTCGACAAATTTCAAGAGAATATGAGAATATTTACTGTGATAATGTTTGCTTTTATCGTTTTACAGGCTCACGCCCAGATAGAAAATGATAAGGATTTCATCACCCTTCAAACCTCTGTCGCTGCCGTTTTGAACAAAATAAGGGCGATCGAAGGCGAATACTCCAGACTAACCGACAGACAAAAAAGAGATGCCGACGAAGTAGGAGCGATAAAGGAACGCTACCTGAAAGCAGTAGATGAGCGTAACAAAATCTTGTTCAATTTCATTGGAAACCATCCCAAATCTTATGTCAGCCTCATCACTGTCGCTCAACTGAACGACGAAAATCAGGTGTCGAAACAAACTCTCGATTCGCTTTTCAAATGCCTCGCTCCAATAATTCAGGATACTGACCTCGGAAAGACCTTAAAGAGGGATATAAAAACCGTTATCAATAACACAGTAGGCAGTATCGCTACCGATTTTACCCAGGAAACACCGGACGGTAAACCGGTCAAATTGTCGGACTTCCGCGGAAAATATATCCTCATTGACTTTTGGGCGTCATGGTGTGGTCCGTGTAGAAGGGAAAACCCAAACATAGTTAAAGCCTACAATAAATTCAAGAATGAAAACTTTACCATCATTGGTGTATCCCTCGACAAAAGCCGGGACGCATGGCTCAACGCTATCGAAACCGACGGATTAAAATGGATCCAGGTCTCCGACCTTAATTACTGGGATAATGAAGCCGCAAAAACTTTCGGAATCAAAAGTATTCCCCAAAATATCCTCATAGATACCGCCGGAATAATTATCCGTAAAAACCTGAGGGGAGAAGAACTTCAAAAAACTCTATCGGAAATATTTCAATAAACCAATAACAACAATAGATATATTATGGAACAATTAGTAGCAACCGCCGACATCGGATCTTCTAAAATTGTGGCAATGGTAGCCCGGAAACAATACGGACAATATCATATAATCGCCTCTGAAACCCGCACCCTTGACATTGAAGATCAAACAAAAGCATTTGTTAAACGAGGGATAATAACAAACATCCCAACTGTCGCAAAAACTGTCGCAGAAATGGTCGCCAAACTGAATCAAAAGATAGAACCCGAGAATCTGAGACTGGAAAAAATCTATATCGGTTACGGCGGACAGGGATTACACTCCCAAATGATAACAATGAAACGCCAAATCGACGGAAATCCGATCGCCCGGGAAGATTTGGAATCATTCCTCGACGAACTCAAAGAAGATCAGGAATACGAAAACACCAGAACATATTTCCAGTCTTACTTTATCGACGGAAATTATGATAATAATCCAGAAGGGAAAACCGGTAATACTCTTCAGGCACAATATCTTCTCCTGAAAGGATACAACTGTAAAGATCTGGGTAAACAGATCGAAGAACGAGCCAGCAAAAGTATCGAAGTGAAACGGATACTTGTCTCGCCCGAAGCCACTGCTTATGCAGTACTCGAAGATAATGAGCGGAAAGAAGGCTGTGCATTAGTTGAGATTGGCGCCGGATTAACTACCGTTTCCATATATCATAATAATGAACTCAAATTCATGACCACAATCCCGATTGGAGGTTATGCGATAACCAAAGACATCAGCAGCCTTAAGATTCCATTCGCTGAAGCCGAAAATCATAAGATCAAACACGGCAACGCCAATAAAATACAACAGGATAACATCAGCACGGACATCCCTACCGATGAAGATAAACTCCAGGCAATAAACAATATCATCGCTGCAAGGGTAAAGGAAATAGCTGCTAACGTTAACGAACAAATAATACAGTCTCAACACGCCGCTAACGTCAGGACAGTGATAATCACAGGCGGCAGTGCATCCCTTGCCGGATTGGAAACCATCTTTGTAGAGAACACATACCGCCCGGTGAGAATTGCAATCTCCCGCCGGACATTTGTAAAACAGGATACCGAAGAAACGATTGACAAAGCAAACTCTGCGGTCATCGGAATGTTCGCAATGGTAAAAGAAAACTGTTGCAAGGAAATAAAAAAGCAAGTTGATCCTATTCAGACCGGACCATCAAAAAAAAGCGTAGTGGAGACATTTAAAGAAATGTTCTTTCCCGACGAAGAAACACTCAAACAATCCGAAGCAGCCGGTACCCTTCGTGAAAAAGAAGCCGAAAAAGAAAAAAAGAAGGCATTGGAAATCGAAAAACAAAAACAGAAAGCAAAAGAAAAAGCCGAGAAAGAAGCAGAGAAAGTTAACCAGCCAGGATTCTTTGATTCCATTTCCGATTTCTTTTTCAACGATACGACAACGGATGGCAACAATAATACACCCAAACAATAACAAAGTACAGTAAACATGGAAGAAAAAATAGCAGCAACCGACAGGGAGATAGACTTCGATTTTAATACCGCGAAACCCTCTCGTATAAAAATCATCGGCGTCGGTGGAGGTGGATGTAACGCTGTGACGCACATGTACAATGAAGGCATAAATGATGTATCCTTTGTCATCACCAACACCGATCGCCCTGCACTTGAGAAAAGCCCCGTACCGTCAAAGATAGTGCTTGGCAAAAAAATCACCGACGGCAGGGGAACCGGAAACCGTCCCGATGTAGCGGAGCAGTGCGCCCTGTCGAGCGAGGAAGAAATCCGTGAACTATTCGACTCCGAAACCGACATGGTATTTATCGCTGCCGGCATGGGGGGGGGTACCGGTACAGGTGCGTCGCCCATTATTGCGAGGATAGCCAAAGAAGAGCATAAACTGACTGTTGGCATTGTCACGATCCCTTATTATTTTGAGATGGGGAATAAAATCTTCCAGGCTCTTGACGGCGTTGAGAAACTTAGTAAAAACGTTGATGCGTTAATCGTTATCAACAATGAAAAACTCCTTGAGACGTTCCCTGACAAACTAACTTTCGCATCATTTAAAGACGCTGACAATACACTTTTAACCGCCGCCAAAAGTATATCCGACATCATCACCGGCGACGATTACATCAACATTGACTTTAACGACGTCAACACTACATTGCGCGGCGGCGGGATAGCGGCTATCAGTTACGGCGAAGCCAACGGGGAGAACAGGATTACTAAAGCGATCAACATTGCCACGAGTTCGCCGCTGTTAAACAACAACAACCTTTACGACGCTAAAAAAGTATTACTCGTCATTCATTGTTCCGAGCAGAATGGTATTATTAACAGGGAGCTCAAAACCGAAGTGGGCGCTTTCATGCGAAAATTCTCGAACGACATCTGTGTTATTTGGGGTGTTGGCATTGATAACACTCTCGACGAAAGGGTTCGGATAACTGTTCTTGCGTCAGGCTTTTCCCTTGATAACATGGAGATGATGGACATTAAAAGGGAGCATGACAAAAAGATTATGACCGTTGAAGAACGTAATAAAAAGGAAGTCGATGAACAAAAAGAAAAAGAAGCCGAAGCAACTCGCATTGTACTCATCACCAGATACTACGGTCAGGATGCGGTTGCGGAGATCCTCGGCAAGACTGAGCCTAAGCCATATATCTTTACTGTCGCCGAACTTAATGATGACCTTGTCATTGAGGAAATAATCAACACCCCCTCTTTCCGCAGGAAATAAGCCACAAAAAGATTGATCCTACGTTGAATTATTATGAAGAAATACATTTCCGACTGGACGGTTCGAGAAGTTATTCGCAAGGGTGATGTCTGTTTATTGCGGATGGTTTTGGAAGGAGACGACCCTGAGTTGTTTCCCGACATTATGCCAGGGCAATTTGTCCAGGTAAAGGTAGAAAAATCGCCGTTGACTTATTTACGTCGTCCGATCTCCATTCATTTTGTCAATTCCGAAGAGCGTGAGATTGGGTTATTGGTGCAGGTTATTGGGGAAGGCACTAAAATTATTGCGGGCGTGGCGACAGGTGAGAAGTTGAATTTGATTTATCCTTTGGGTAATGGATTTTCGTTGCCTGTCAATGAGGATAAGAGGCAGAGATTCTTGCTTGTTGGAGGCGGTGTTGGTGTAGCGCCCTTGCTTCTTCTTGGGCATCGGCTGAAGCGGTTGGGATTTACCCCTGACTTTCTGCTTGGGGCGTTTTCTGCGGATAAATTCTTTGACAACAAGCCGTTTGAGGAGACGGGCAACCTGTATCTTACTACGGAAGACGGTTCGGCGGGCGAGAAAGGATACGTAACTGACCACACTGTGCTTGAAACATGGAACTACGACTTTATTTATACCTGCGGTCCGCGACCTATGATGAAGGCAATTGCGGGATATGCTTTGTCGAAGGGTATACCCTGCGAGGTATCGCTCGAAAATACGATGGCATGTGGGATCGGCGCCTGCCTCTGTTGCGTGGAAAAGACCGTCGGGGGGAATGTTTGCGTCTGCACGGCGGGACCTGTGTTTAACATTTTGGAATTGCAATCATGGCGCGGCTTGAAATAGAAATTGGTGGAGTTAGATTTAAGAATCCCGTTCTAACTGCTTCGGGCACTTTCGGATATGGCGTAGAGTACGCTGATTTTTTAGACCTTTCCCGGCTTGGCGGGATATTTGTTAAAGGAACTACGCTTGAGCCGCGAGAAGGAAATGATTATCCCCGCATGGTTGAGACTCCTTCCGGCATGATTAATGCGGTCGGCTTGCAAAATAAGGGAGTTCAACATTTTATTTCGCAAATTTATCCTGAAATAAAGGACATTGACACTAATATTATGGTCAATGTAAGCGGATCTACGGTAGAGGATTACGTTACCTGCGCCGGTATTATGGATAAACTTGAAAAGATTCCTGCTATCGAGCTTAATATTTCCTGTCCTAACGTCAAGCAAGGCGGAATGGCTTTCGGTACAAGTGTAAAAGCGGCATCTGAAGTTGTCGGCGCCGTCCGTCGCGTGTATAATAAGACCTTGATTGTGAAACTTTCGCCTAACGTGACCGATATTACGGAAATTGCCCGCGCTGTTGAGTCTGAGGGCGCTGACGCCGTCTCTCTTATCAATACTTTAATGGGAATGGCGATTGATATTGAGCGTCGTCGTCCCGTACTTTCCACCGTCACCGGCGGATTATCCGGCGCCTGCGTTAAGCCTGTCGCCCTGCGCATGGTTTTTCAGACAGCGAAGGCTGTAAAAATCCCTGTTATCGGCATCGGCGGCATATCTTCCTGGCGTGATGCGGTAGAGTTTATCCTTGCCGGAGCGAGCGCCGTAGAAATTGGCACTGCGAACTTCATTGATCCGGCAGTGTCGGTCAAAATCATTGAAGGCATAAATGAATATCTTGACCGTCACGGGATTGTTTCTGTAAATGATCTTGTAGGAAACCTTCTTTCTTAGTTAAGAACTCTTAACTCTTCTTTTTTCTCTCTTATTTCTTTTAATAATATCAGGGACTTTCAAGGCTTTAATGATTTTAAGGACGTTAAATGCTTTGAAGGCTTTAATTATTTTAAAGTCTTTAAAGACATTAAGGACGGAGATTGTTATATTTTGCGACCGCACGCTGATATTTTGTTAACGTACACTAATATTTTGCGACTGCACGTTAATATTTTGTTAACGCACGCTGATATTTTGTTAACGCACGCTGATATTTGTCAGACGCACGCTGATATTTTGTTAACGCACGTCAATATTTGATGAACGCACGATGATATTTGTCAAACG
>JAISYU010000113.1 GCA_031269685.1 Dysgonamonadaceae bacterium
CGTGCGTTCATCAAATATTGACGTGCGTTTACGAAATATCAGCGTGCGTCTGACAAATATCAGCGTGCGTTAACAAAATATCAGCGTGCGTTAACAAAATATTAACGTGCAGTCGCAAAATATTAGCGTACGTTAACAAAATGTCAGAGTGCAGTCGCAAAATATAAGAAGAGCGTATTTTCACTTACGAACACGGGAAACAGGTGTTTTATTAACTGAAAACAAAAATACCGGCATTCAGGGAAAAATGCTTATATTTGCAAAAAAAATGAAATTCAAAATAAAATATTCCTGGCGTCAGTTTTGGAAAGACCTGTGCTGGTTGGCGGTTGTGATTGTCGTTGCGATTGTTTTTGCCGCCTTGATGCGTATCTTCCTGCTGTGTTCGTTTAAAGTGCCGTCCTATTCCATGCATCCGGCAATTGAACCGGGTGATTTTATTATGGTAAACAAGCAAATTCCCGGACCGAGGATATATCGCAACATTAGAAATATTGCCCCTTCAGGGAAAGTAGAAACCAAACGGTTTCGCGGGATTCGCCCTGTGAAACGGAACGATATTATTGTGTTTAATTTCCCCTGTACGGACTGGAACCGTATTGAAATGAACACCGAGGTCAATTATGTAAAACGCTGCGTTGCCATTCCTGGCGATACGTTTATGATAGACAACGGTATATACAAAATCACAAATGCACCCGAAATAGAGATTGGCTGCAGAAAATATCAGGAACGTCTCTCGGAACAGTTCCTGAACTCTCCCAATAAAATTCCTCCGCTGATGTTTCCCTACGACACGGTTAATTACAAGTGGACAAAGAAAGACTTTGGACCGTTTTATATTCCGAAATCAGGCGACGAAATCCCCATTGATACCGTGAACTATATTCTTTACAGCAAAGTTATTACTTATGAAACCGGCCTGCAGATGGCGGTCAAAAACGGTGAAGTTTGCCTTGGCGACAGCGTAATTTACAACTATGCCTTCGCGCAGAATTACTACTTTATGGCAGGCGATTATGTGCTGGACTCCATCGACTCTCGCTACTGGGGACTTGTTCCCGAAGACCATATTATCGGCAAGGCGATAATGATTTGGAAATCGGAAGATATGGATACAAAAAAAATAAGGTGGGAACGACTGTTTAAACTGCTATGAAAAAATATATTGATGAAATACTTGTTTTGGGATTTGCTGTGAGCGTATATTTTTCGGCGCTTGTTGCAAACGATACCTGGCAAAACACAGGAAAACTCTGTGGGTTTGGACTTCTGATTGCGTTGTATTTCGTTTTGCGGTTACTGTTTTCGACAGGTAAATCGTGGGGCGGTAATGTTGTGGGTCTGCTGCTTGTTGCTGCGGGAGTATTCGAGGCTTCGCTCGGACTGTTGCAGATTTATGGCTTCAAGCCGTCCAATCATGGACTGTTCCGGTTAACAGGGACATTCTTCAATCCCGGACCGTTTGCGGGGTTTTTAGCGGTAGTTGCGCCTGTTGCGGTGTGGTTTTTGCTTGAAAAAGACTCTATTAAGGGACTTAAGACGCCGAAGATTCTTAAACGACTTAAGACAATTCTCGCGTTGCTCACTGTTTTTGCAATTCTTCTGGTTTTACCTGCCGCAATGAGCCGTGCAGCATGGCTGGCAGTGATAGCGGGTTGCGGGCTGGTGGTTTTGAATCAGTCCCAAATCAAGTCGAAAATAACGGCATTAAGTCGGGTTCATCGAAAAAAAATAATTGTAGCAGGCTGCTCCCTTGCTGTTGCCTCAGTCATTGCCCTGTCCGGTATTTATTTTCTTAAAAAAGATTCTGCCGACGGACGGTTACTTACCTGGAAAATTGCATTAAAGACGTCCGTCAAATATCCGGCAGGCGTTGGGCTTGGCAATTTTTCGGGCGCTTATGGCGATGAGCAGGCTGCGTATTTTGCATCTGGCAAGGCAAGCGAAACGGAAGAATATGTTGCAGGCAATGCCGAATACGCTTTTAACGAATACCTGCAAATACTTGTAGAATCGGGAATTATATCGCTTTTACTGTTCTGTGCTATTCTTGTTCTCGCCTTGAAGCGCTTGCTGAAACTTAATATCGGGCTTGCCGGCGCGCTGGTTTCCCTGCTGGTTTTTGCCGCGTTTTCCTATCCTTTGAGTCTGTGTGAGTTTTGTGTAACGCTTGTGGTGTTGATGTCAGTTTCAGTCAATCAGAAAGAAACAGGTATTAAGAGGCTTAGAGTGATTATTTGCGGACTGATTATTGTTGCTGCCGCACCATTGCTTGTTTACAGATTATATCCCGCCTATCAGGCAAAACAGCAGTGGGAACGCTCACAATATTTCTATCATTCGGGACTGCATAAAGAAGTTGTAAAGACATATCGACCGCTTTATAACGATTTGCAGGACAGGGTTGAGTTTTTGTTTCAATACGGGCGAAGTCTATCAATGACAGAGCAGTACGAAGAAAGCAACACAGTATTGCGGCGAGCGACAAATATTTCTTGCGACCCGATGTTTTACAATATTATGGGCAACAACTATAAAGCATTGAAAAAAAACGAGAAAGCCGAAGAATCATATCTGAAAGCCTCACAGATTGTTCCCAACCGTCTGTATCCATATTATTTGCTTATGAAACTCTACGACGAAACAGGCGAGCGCGAAAAAGCGCTTCGAGTAGCGGAAACAGTACTGAAAAAAGAGCCGAAAGTGCAGTCGAAAGCGATTGAGGAGATGAGGGAAGATGCGAGGAAAGTGATAAACAATAAGTGAAAAATAATTATCTTTTAATCGTGATTATAAATAGTCGCTCCTTAAAATTGCGACACCAACAACGCTAAACATCCCCGACGTGCGAAATAGTCCGGGCAGCGGTATGAGGCTCAAAAAGAGCGCTACGCACTGTCAAAATAGGCTTATTTCTTTTTATTATCATTTCAAATGCTCCTCAATAAACCCCATCACATCAGACTCCAAGTAATATGTTTTTTGCTTAATTCGTTGAGAGGGCAGTTTTCCCATACTGCGATAACTCTGTAAAGTACGTTTACACACGTTCAGCATCAGGCATAAATCTTGATTATCAAATAGGAGTTCACCGTTGATTGTTGGTCGTTCCTTTGTTTTCGGTGGAGTAATATTACTTTCAAGATTATTAATTCGTTCTATTATCTGTTTAATGGAAGCGTCAAAATGGTCTTTGTCTATAAACATAAGTGTTAGCATTTTAGATATGACCAGTAATGAAATAATTAGAATTTGAAGGGTCGCAAAGAATAAGTTCCTTTTCATTCATAAAACGGATATAACTTTTTGCCGTGCGCTCCTTTACATCTAAATGTGTCTGTATCTGTTTGCACAAGTCGGAGTATGTGCAAAAACGCTGTTTCGCAAAAATGGTCTTGGCAACGCTCAACAGTTCCGTTTCCTTGCGTTTTTCCTTTTCCTCTTTCGGTTTTTCGCCAATGTAGGAGTGCATTTCGAGTTCCTTGTTCCAAAAAAATTGCACCAAAGGAACATCAAGTGGACTGCCATCGCGCACTTTCAACGCCTTGACGACTGATATTTGCGGATTTTTGTCTTTCTCTATTGAAAGGATTGCCGCAGCCTTGCGTTGCAGTTCCGAGCCGAGATGCCCGCGAAGTTTCAAACCGTTTGGAACAAAATGCAGCACACAGACAATACATGTCCTGTAAA
>JAISYU010000010.1 GCA_031269685.1 Dysgonamonadaceae bacterium
AATTTAATTTCAACTGCAAAAGTAGTAAAAAGGATTTATTCCGAATAAAAAATTTGGCGTATCCGAAAAAATTATTACTTTTGTGCCGAAAATTATTTGTTTAATTTTAAAGAAAGGAAATAGAAAATGGATAACAAACATGTGATCCCGATTCCGTCCGAAGTTCTGGCTGAGGTGCAGAAGCTTATTTACACGGCTAATAAGTTTCTCGCTCCTTATGTTTTGCCGCTGACACCGACAGAACGGCGCGACTTGCCTAAAATGGGCGATAAGACGCTGAGTTTTGTCGAAAAAGCGCAAGATTATGCACACCAGTATCCGGCATTGTGTCCTTCGTATCTCAACGTTAAGGAATTTGACGTCGATATGACCGATGCTACCGGACTGCGTACGTTGCATATCACAGCCAAACAGTTGTCGGACAATGTTGATGACACGGCGCTGGTAGCAGGCAGTGAAGCCTATCAGGCTGCGCTCGTGTTCTACAATGCCGTCAAAGCCGCTGCCGCACAGAACATTCCCGGCGCAAAGGAAGTGTACACCGACCTGAAATCCCGTTTTCCGGGTGTGAAGCGTAAAATTGAAAAATAAAAATCTTTAAAGGAAGGTGCATCGCCTCTAACTGAGAAAATCCCCGCTCCGAAAGTCAACACTGACAACGAGAGCGGGGATTTTTTACATCAAAGTCCAGATTTTCCAGCTTAGAACTGAGAAATCGGGGCTCGGAGCTGGGTAATCGGAGCTCAGAGCTAGGAAATCGGAGCTCGGAGCTGGGTAATCGGAGCTCAGAGCTAGGAAATCGGAGCTCAGAGCTAGGTAATCGGAGCTCAGAGCTAGGTAATCGGAGCTCAGAGCTAGGTAATCGGAGCTCAGAGCTAGGAAATCGGAGCTCAGAGCTGGGTAATCGGAGCTCAGAGCTGGGTAATCGGAGCTCAGAGCTAGGTAATCGGAGCTCGGAGCTAGGTAATCGGAGCTCGGAGCTGGGTAATCTGGGCTTTACAGGATTGAGAGTGAAAATAATTGCCGAATTTGGGGTTGTTGATGTTCAAATTACAACAATTCACCCTGCTCTTTCAGCATTTTAAGACCGATGTCTTTCAATTTAAACTTTTGGATTTTGCCGCTGCCTGTCAACGGGTAATTATTGACAAACAAAACGTACTTTGGAATCTTGTGGCGGGCGATTTGTCCCCTGCAAAAGTCGCGAACATCATCAACCGAAAGCGTCGCGCCTTCGTGAAGAATGATAAATGCCCCGACTTCCTCGCCATATTTTTCCGAAGGAATACCGGCTACCTGCACATCTTTCACTCCTTCGAGATGATAGAGAAATTCCTCTATTTCACGGGGATATATATTCTCGCCGCCGCGGATAATCATATCTTTTATGCGCCCGGTTATAACGTAATTGCCTTGCGAATCACGAATTCCAAGGTCGCCGGAATGAAGGAATCCGTCTTTGTCAATCGTTTCCTCGGTCTCTTTCTGATTTTTATAGTATCCTTTCATCACGTTGTAGCCGCGACAGCATATTTCGCCCTGGACATTGTCCGGCAAATGCTTTCCGGTATCGGGGTCAATGACAACAACTTCGGTAAATTCAAACGGACGCCCGACTGTTGTGCAACGAACATCAAACGGGTCGTCAATACGGGTGTGTGTCATTCCGGGTGATGATTCCGTCAGCCCGTAAACACTTGTAATCTCAATATACATCTTTTCGTTCACTTTCCGCATCAACTCTATCGGGCAAAGCGATCCTGCCATAATGCCCGTACGCAGGCAGGTCAGGTCGAACATGTCAAACATGGGGTGATTAAGTTCGGCGATAAACATCGTAGGCACGCCGTAGAGAGCCGTACAACGCTCTTTATGGATCGAAGCGAGAACCATCAAGGGGTCAAAACGCTCAACCATAACCTGAGTGCAGCCGTGCGTGAGAACATTCATAGTCGCCAAAACCACACCAAAACAGTGGAAAAGAGGCACACAGACGCACAACTTATCTTCCGAAGTGAACTTCATGTGTTCGCCGGTCAATAAGCCGTTATTGGCGATGTTATAGTGCGTTAGCATAACTCCCTTCGGAAAACCCGTTGTGCCGGATGTATATTGCATATTGACCGTGTCGTAACAGGAAACACGGCTCTTTAATTCGTCAAGTCTTTCGCTCGTAACATTTTGCCCAAGCAATAACAGTTCGGCGGTGTTGTACATTCCGCGATACTTCTCCTGCCCGATAAACACTATGTTTTTCAGATACGGAAAATTATCGCTGTGAAGGTAGCCGCGCTGCGAAGTTTTCAGTTCAGGCAGCATCGTATTCACCATGTCAACGTAAGATCCGTCAAAAACACCCTCGGTAATGCAAAGCGTCTGTATATCCGAGTCTTTGACAAGAAATTCGAGCTCACTCTGCTTGTAACTCGTGTTAACGGTCACGACAACCGCACCGATTTTCGCGGCGGCATAGAGGAACGTAAGCCAGTCGGGAACGTTTGTCGCCCATATTCCTACGTGAGTCCCGTTAGTTACCCCGATGGAAACCAATCCTTTCGCCATGTTATCAACCCGTTCGTTAAATTGCTTCCACGTGAAACGAAGGTCACGGTCGGAATAGACAATATATTCCTTATCAGGCGTAATCGCAGCCCAATGTTCGAGCCAGTCACCGAGTGTTCTTTCCGAAAGCTGCAAATCTGAAGTTTCAGGTTTCATTAATATATCTTATTATTACAGTGGAGTATAAACCACAGCAAGAATTTTCGCGCCCTCGTCGCCTGCCGCGTGGACATGGTGCGCTACGATAGAATCGTAGAAGATGCTGTCGCCTTCCGATAACTGATAATTGGTTGATCCGTACGTAATTTCGAGAGTTCCCTCAAGGCAATAGATAAATTCTTCGCCTTCATGTGACGATAGTTGAAAATTATCCGCGCCCGCTTGCTGCGAAGCAACGTGAATGAGGAACGGCTCGATATGCCGCCCCGTTTTATCAGGGGCAAGCGAATAGTAATCCATGTGGGTATGGGACGATGCCTGCGTGGTGGAAAAACTAACCGCACTGCGGTAATTGTCACGGCGGGAAACGACCGGTCCAAGCGAATCCTGGTCGTCGAGAAATGTGCCGAGCCTGGTACCAAGCGCACGTGCAATCTTAATAAGCGGCGTCAGAGAGGGCAAATCCTTTTCTTCTTCGAGACGACTAATTTGCTCAACGTCAAGCCCCGAACGTTCGGCAAGTTGCTCAACAGTGATGGACTTTGATTCACGAATAGACTTGATTCGTTTTCCTACAATTTTATCAGAATACATATAAAATAATTTCAAAGCACAAAAGTAGTGATTTTTACAACACAAACAAAGGTTTTTTTTAATATATCAGCAGAATACAAATCCGAACGACACAAAACAAATATCGAGAAATATTACATTTGCAAAGTTGACTTCGTAAATAAATCAACAGTCCAAACATGGTTTTTATTTACAAAAGCACAATCAACAAAAGTAAACCAATAATACAAAACAAAACTTCTTTACAAATGCGATACGTAAAATAAATACCCCGCCATCATACAATATTTCTGCCGATATTACTCTAATAACCAGATATATATATTATATAAACTAAACTTACAAATTAAATAATCCAACGCAAACGCAAATAACAAGCAAATTTTCCTTTGTAAATCGGATATATTGATAATTAAATAGCCTAAAACCAATATTTTATAGAAAGTTATTAAAGTTATTTACAAGTGAGATAATATACAATTACAAACGCAATAATTATATATGTAAAACTTAACACAACAAATACAAACATTCAATCAACAAAATAAAAGTTTGCATATTAAAATAATTATATATACTTTTGTAAAGTTTTTTATTCAAAGTTGCATATTAAATTTTATACGTATGTTGGAACGAATTCTAAAAATAATGGAAGAAAAGGGTATGAATCAGACTCGTTTTGCGAATGAAACCGGCATTAATCCGGCGAGTTTGAGTGGTATCATTAACAAGCCCAACGACCGGAAGCCTACTATAGACATGGTAACAAAAATCCTGGTGCGATTTGAAGACATCAACGGCGAATGGTTGCTTTTGGGAAAAGGGCCTGTTTACAAAAGCGACAATGTAGTATTTGCACAGCAAGCCACTGATTTATTTTCTCAATCGGAACCTAAACCTCAAGAGAGTGCAATAAAACAAGCCATTAGTCCGCCCAAAAGCAACGACGGCAAGGAATCGAAGGTTAACAGGCAGGAAAACACTGCACAAGGCTTTACTGTCCAGCCCATTATTCCTCAAAATCAGACTGCCAAGAAAATTGACAGAGTAACTGTTTTTTATACCGATAAGACCTTTGATGATTTTTTCCCTGAAACAAAGTAAGGGATTGAAGCAGGTCGGCTGGTTTTAGATAGAGAAATTGAGAGAAACCAGCACTGCGCCACGATGTGACGCTCCGAAGCGGTACACATAATCAACCCTCAGGACATGTAAGATATTGCCCAGTCCAATATTTCCTTCAAGATAGGGAGTATTACCCATTGGCGAGATAATACCCTGGAAATCAAACAAATTATCATGCAGCGTAGGATTATTATTATCCGATAGGGAGCCGTAGAGTGATTTCAACCCGACGTTAGTTTGTATGATACTTTTAGGATAGAAAAAAGTTACCGGTGAGAAATTGAACGTCAGGTTCATATTTCCCGCAAGGAAACGGTCGGAGACACCTTCGTAGAGATGCAGCAGGTTAAACTCATCTGGTGCGTAAACGAATCGGCTTTGGCTACCCTTTGGGATAAATAGAAGAGGAAACGGCACTCTGTCCCAGACCTTTCCGCCTGACAGGCATACGTCGAGCGAGCCAACCTTCCAAGGCAGAATTATACGTTTGGCGGCGCTAAAATCCGTAATCCGGTAGTTATATTCCGAATCGAGAACACCTTTAATTCCAAATCTTTGATTAATGCGTACATCAATATCTGCTTGCCGGAAGACATATTTATTGCCCCTCACCCTGATATATTTCTCGCCTGGAGCATATCGTAGCAAGATAGCGGTTTCAAACGTAGTAATGGAGCGTATTTTCTGTTCGTTATACGCTGGCATAACGTAGTGCATAAGACCTTTAGGTTCATCATAAACATACTTCGCGGAGAGATTTACAAAGCAGATGTTATTAAACAGCGCCTTCTCAAAGCCGGCATATCCAGCCTTTTGCAAAGTCATACAATCACTTGCCGCAGTTTTTATTGACTTATAGATAAGATCCCTGTCATCATCAAAAATATTTCTGCCGGGGATATTCAGGTCCTTGACAAGAGACAAATTAAGTCTGTCGTTTCGCGAAAATGAGAAAGTCAAGTCTCCGCGAAACTTTATATTCTTATCTTTTGAGCCGTAAGCGAGATATCCGCCGGTCTGTATTTTGCTGTTCAGCAATTCCGTAGTATTTGCGCCGACACGAAACCGGTATCCTTCCATGTCATTGACACTGAGTGTGTGAGTCAGCGGACCGAGTTCTATTTTATCTCCTGCGATACCGAGTTTATGATTCAGGACAAACATGCCGGTTCGTTGCAAATTTCTGTAAGCGCGCGACTTTTCGGCGGTGATAATCAGGTCAGGCAGCGCCTGTTGCGCCTGCGTTTTTGGAGGCAGGCTGTCATTGTTTACAGTCCGTTGTTTTTTGAGGACAAGTCCGGCGAATGCATCGTTACCGATATAGAAAAAGTCCTCCTCGCAGGAAGGTTTCCTCTGGAAGAGTATATTGTTCACGATCCCGTTTTTATTAAGGTAGTTAAGCGTAAACACAGCCTTTATGAGCGCTGTATCTTGTTTTGAGAAATACAGAAATCCCTCAAACGCCTTATCTTCAGGTTTTCGCGAGAAGAACGCAATCTCCAGTGCGGGGATGCTGTCGATAACTGTTTCGCCTGAAAAGAAATACCGATAAGTTTTCAGAGCATTATTGCATATTGGATTTTTGTATGACATCGAAAGTATTTCGTTTTTATCCTTTTTGAAATCGGCTGTACCTGTCCATTCGTCGAGAAAGTATCTCAATTCGTCCTGTTCGATGAACGGGAAGACGCTTTTCGCGCCGGATTTTTCGTAAAGGAACAGAGATAAGTCAATGTCCAATAAATCCTTATCGGCAGGGCGTGCGTATATCATCCACTGTCCGTAGAATTTCAAAAAGAATCGCATTGCAATGTCCTCAACCGATTGTACACGTCCAGCCGGCATATTTTCAAGGAATGGTCTGTAGATAACCAAATCCAGCGAAGTCCTGCCTTCATGACTGACATCTTCCTTTAAGGAATCCTTTTGGGAATCAATAAAACCGGCGATAAAATCATCAGCCGGATAGGAGAAAGGATAGTAACGCAGTGCGTGTAAATCCCAGGTTTTATGCTTTGTCTGCGTCACTGTTTCCTGTGCAGGCAAGTGATTTGCAACAATGGCGAGAAACAAAAAATACAGCAGTTTTTTGTGCATCCTGTAAAAATTCCGCTGCAAAATTACTAATAATAATCAAATATAATTTGTAATTGAATAGTAAAATCTACGGCATCGAAATTATTTTTCTGTGAAATAATATATTTACGAATCTACCAAACATTCCTTTGATTATTTTTACTGGGGCGCTTGGGGGAATTTTTATTTTTGCGAGAACTCTCGGAAGAAATGCGAGTGTAATCGCAAAGAACGCGAGAGCACTCGGAAAAAGTGCGAGTGTACTCGGAAAAAGTGCGAGTGTACTCGTAAAGAATGCGAGAGCACTCGGAAAAAGTGCGAGTGTACTCGCAAAGAACGCGAGAGCACTCGGAAAGAATGCGAGAGCACTCGCAAAAAGTGTGAGAGCACTCGTAAAGAATGCGAGAGCACTCGCAAAAAGTGCGAGAGCTTACGGATAGTTTCCGAGAGTTCTCAAGAAAAGGCGTATATGCTTATGATTCAGTGCAGTTACATTAAACCTGACGGTGAACCCTCCAAAATATTAGGTGCTTCTCGGCAAATTTCTTTGCTGTACTATGCGAAAGCCGGAATGGTTTATACCAGCCCCGGATTACAATCAAACAATAAAAAGAATCTTTTTACGATTACCGCAGTCTGACTTCAGTTACAATTTCCAATTAAACAAGTATGTTTTGGGCGTTTTCGATTGTCGTATCCCTTAATAAAAAACAATTAAAAACGAACAAGTACGTATAAATTCAAAAAAATTAATTACGTTTGTAAAATTTTTCAAACAAATATATGCTTCAAAGCTATAATCCACATAATATCACAATCATAACAGTCGTCTATAACGACAAATTTAATCTTGAAAAAACGCTGTTAAGCGTAATCGGTCAATCTTACGAAAACATAGAATACATTGTAATTGATGGCGGTTCGACCGACGGTTCCCCTGATTTGATAAAAAAATATGCGGCGCATTTGGCATCTTGGATTTCGGAAAAAGACGCAGGAATTTACAATGCGATGAACAAAGGAATCGGGATGGCTTCGGGCGAATGGGTTTGTTTCCTCAATAGTGGAGACGTATTTGTCGATTCGGAAGTTGTCGGAAAAGTCGTCGCTTCTATCCATCCGTTTCCCGAAAAACCGGATATTGTTTATGGAAACATTTTAGTCCAAAAACCGGACGGGACGCTGAAAGAAGCTGTTGCAAAAGAACCGTGCAACATTCACCGGATGTATTTTTGTCATCAAAGCGCTTTTGTTAGATTGCCGTTGTTGCAGAAATGGAACTTTGATGAAAAACATCCCATGTCGGCGGACCTGAAATTTTTCAAACAATGCTATTACGACAAACGGATATTCCGGCATTTGAATTTTCCCGTTGTCATTTATGACAAGTCCGGCATTTCAAATACGGAACGGATATGCGGACTTTACGACAATATTGCAGTAATCAGGGATACGGATAAAGGATTCAAAAAATATCTGTTCCTTATCCGGTTGTATTTCGTTATTTTTTGGAGAAAATTGAATGGAAAGAAATAATGAAAATAGGATTTGACGCCAAAAGAACTGTGCAAAACAATACCGCCGGTTTGTGGAGAATGTTGTTTTATGTGGTAATATTTCTGTCCATCCCTCTATTGGTATTGAAACGAAAGAAGCAACACCGATAGCGAGGTAAAGACAAACCTTACTCACACTATTGCTCCAACAAAATAGCAGGGGAAAACATAAATTGCTTTCCCCTGCCTGTTTTATTATTCATGCAGACTCTGACCGGCGGATATTAATCCGTACTTACCGTTTTGAAGATACGATTCCAGCGGATTGCGTTTAGTCCCCGCTTATCCTTATTCAAGGAGAACACGGTCATGATCGGTTTTCCGACGATATGGTCTTCGGGGACGAATCCCCAGGAGCGCGAATCCTGCGAATTGTGCCTGTTGTCGCCCATCATGAAGTAGTAGTTGTAGCGGAAAGTGTAGTCGGAAGCAAGTTTACCGTTAATGAAGTATTTACCGTCCTTCTCATCTAAAGTATTGCCCTCGTAGTTGACGATGCACCTGCGGTACAGCGCAACGTTACGCTCATTAAGCTCAATTTTCGCATCCTTTCCGGGAATCCACAGCGGACCGAAGTTCTCGCGGGTCCAGCCCAACTGATAATCGTACGGATACATCGGCATAGGCAAGTATAGGACATTTTGGAAAGCGGAAGTCTCTTTGTGTATCGATCGTACTCTACCCGACTTGCTGATTTTTGCAAGCGCTTCCTGCGTGAGAGGAATATCGTACACGGGATTATATGAGCCGTCGTTGTTTTTCTCAATACCGACAGATTCAAAAGCCGGTTCGGCGTTGCGGTAATGGTTAATCAGTGCATTTTTAGTCCTGTCTTCACGGCTCACGCCAAACACTTCAAACTCTTTTTCGCCCCATATTGCACCGTTGGTTTCGACAAGGTAATTCAGTTGCACCTTTTTCGGGAAAGGCAACGCCTTACCATCTATCAGCACAGTATCATTGACGATTTGCAGAACATCGCCGGGCATACCGACGCAACGCTTCACATAATTCTCGCGCCTGTCCACGGGGCGGTAAATAATCTCCCCGAAAATATGCCGGTTATTGTTTACGTTGTCCCTGCCGTACTGGTTCACGCTATAATAGTAGTCCGGGTTTTCCATCTTACGGGCGACAGTATCACCTGCCGGGAAATTAAAGACTACAATATCATTGCGTTTCACTTCGCCGAGACCTTTCAGCCGCTTGTATTTCAGTTGCGGGTATTCAATATACGATTTCACGTTCAGCACGGGCAGCGTATGCTGTGCGAGTGGGAATGAGAGAGGCGTATTGGGTATCCGCGGACCATAACTTATTTTGTTCACCATCAGATAATCTCCGACGAGTAATGATTTTTCGAGCGACGACGTTGGGATCTGGTACATCTGAAAGACGAAAATGTTGATGATATACACCGCCACGAATGCAAACAGAATAGAGTCGGTCCAATCATAGACTTTTCGGAGCGTGCGATTCTTAGTCTTTTTCCATGCCTCCCAGGGAATGACTTTGGAGATATAAATATCAAACAGGACAGGCAAGCCTGCAAACAGCCAATAATTGCCTATCCAAACTGTAAACAGCACATAGACCACCGTCCACGCGCTGAAGAACATCCACTGTGATTTTTTTGCTTTTTTGATCATAATAATTCAAGTTACAGGTTTAACATATCGTTCATTGTAAAGAAACCTTTTTTAGTGCGGATAAATTCGGCGGCAAGTACAGCCCCCAATGCGAAGCCGCTACGGTTTTTGGCATCATGTTTGACACGGATGACGTCCACGTCCGACTCGTACACAATTTCGTGAATGCCGGGCGTTTCTCCGTCGCGCAAGGAATGTATAACGAGGTCATCGCTTGAGACGCCGCTCGCCTCAACCCACCGTCTCTTACGGTCAATATTATTGATAATCCCTTCGGCTATCGTGATACCGGTACCGCTTGGCGAGTCGAGTTTATGGACATGGTGAACTTCTTCTATTTCTACGTTATACTGCGGCAGTCCGTTCATAATCCGTGCCAGGAACCGGTTTACGGCAAACAGGACATTGACGCCGATACTGAAGTTTGAAGCGTAGAAGAATGTCAGCTTGTTATTGATAACCGTTTCGCGCACGTCATCGAGATGCTTGTACCAGACGCCCGTAGTACCTGTTACGAGAGGCATATTACGGTCGAAACATTCCTTAAAATTCTTCAAGGCGCTGTCCGGGCGCGAGAACTCTATGGCAGCCTCCGCCGACATAAACCCTTTGGAATCGAAATCTTTGCGGTTATTGATGTCAATGATGGAGACAATTTCGTGTCCACGTTCGCGGGCAACACGTTCGACTTCATGACCCATTTTCCCATAACCTATTATTGCTAGTTTCATCTTTCAAACAATTAAAATATTGGTAAAACTTACATATCTAACAGGGTGCAAAGGTAATCATTTTCGCCGAACAACAAAACACGGCATTAAACATATTGCCTGAAGACGAGTAATTTCCCGCCGGAGGTCTCTATCGTGAAACTGTCGCCGGAAGCTTCATTCAGCGAGCCTTGCCACCACGAAACGAGTCCGCGGCTGAGGATCGGATATACTAATTCTGAGGAATTAATCACCGTAGCCGGATCGATGCAGAATATGGAAACCTGTTGTCCTGCGCGGCTTTCATAAACCGCCTTGGATTCTTTTTGGGGTCTGAAGGCGCCATAATCGGTGAGCAGTTGGACGTTACAAATATCATTGTAATCCATTGTCAGGGACAAATTTCCGAGTGTATGATCCTCACGTTTACCGGTAGCGCCGAGTATTGTAATAAAGTTCCACCCATTTGCGACGCAGAAATTAACCGATTTTGTCAAATCGTTAGTCTCCTGTTCGCCTATCCGCACGAGAATATCGGCATATCGCACCTTAAGTTGAGGGGAAATACTGTCCAGGTCGCCGACGATAAAGTCAGGTTCACGCCCGAACCGGAGGAGGTTCTCCGCCGCGCCGTCACAGCATATAACACGCTCTGCGGCACGGAGAAAACCGAGCGGGATATTATGTTTAGGGAACTCGCCATCGGCGAGAACCACCGTCCTAAAGCCTTCAAGGACGGGAATTATTGTGCGGCAGCCATTTTTTTCCATTGAATATAACCTAATACCGAAAAAACGGAATATACAACATACAACAAAACACTCGGCATCATACCCTTGTAAAGGTATATCGCAATAGTACACGGGTTAACAACCATCCACAGGAACCAGGACTCCACAAGTTTCCGCGCCGCCATCCATGTTGCGACGATACTGAGCGTCATTATCAGGGAGTCAAGGACAAATGAGAAAAGCGCGCCGATACTGCTAAGCGGACTTTCTATATCGGTAAACAGCAAGATTACTAAACCGGAAAAGAAGTATATGGAGATACCCGCCATCCACAAATAACGGCAAAGGTTCGCCGTGACATAACTAAACCTGAGACCGGTTTCTTTTCCTCGCCTCATAAACCGCCAACAATACAATCCGTACCCGCAGATAAAGGCATTATAAACGCTCAAACCCATCATTGCGTATAATCGCTGTTCCATATTGATATATACGTAGAACATTGCACTTGCAATACCGACTACCCACATCATCCATTTCCCGCGAATTTCGAGAAACAAAAAAATAAGCGTAAAAATAACGCCTGTAACTTCGATTAAGTCAAAACTGAACAAACTTTTCATATGAGTTGCAAAATTACAAAAAAAACAATAATTTTGCAGGTAAAAAACAAACAGTATGTACACAGATTATCAAAAACACCTCGAAACGGAGCTCCGGCAAATACAAGCCGAAGGTCTCTGGAAAAAAGAACACAAAATAACATCCCCCCAGATTACAAACATGAGGATTTCCGGCAGGGAAGTGCTTAACTTCTGTTCAAACAATTATCTTGGTCTTGCAAACTACTGGAAGACTACGAAAGCCGCAGCAAAGGGAATAGAGGCTTACGGATACGGCATGGCGTCCGTTCGCTTCATCTGCGGGACTCAGACAATCCACTTGAAACTTGAGAAAGAGATTTCCGATTTCTTTGGTACGGAAGACACCATCCTCTACGGATCCTGCTTTGATGCAAACGGGGGACTGTTTGAAACTCTCCTTGACGAACGGGACGCGGTAATATCAGACGCCCTGAACCACGCTTCGATCATTGACGGGATACGTCTCTGCAAAGCGAAACGGTTTCGCTACGCCAATGCCGACATGAGCGACCTTGAGGAACAGATCAAAGCTGCATCCGGCTGCCGGTTCAGGCTTATCGCGACCGATGCCGTATTTTCGATGGACGGAAACGCCGCTCCGCTGGATGAAATCTACCGGCTTGCAGAGAGATACAACGCAATGATAATGGTTGACGAATCACATTCGGCAGGAGTACTTGGGAAAACCGGTACGGGACTCACGGAAGTCTATAAGCTGAAGGGAAAAATCGAGATTATTACCGGCACCCTCGGCAAAGCGTTAGGCGGAGCGTCCGGAGGATTTACAACCGGCAAGAAAGAGATAATCGACCTTCTGAGACAAAGATCCAGACCGTACCTTTTCTCAAATTCATTACCGCCGGCAGTTGTAGCGGGTTCATTAAAAGCCTTAGAGGTAATCAGGAACGAAGACAAGCACATCAACAACCTCCACAAGAACATCGCGTACTTTCTTGTTAACATCAGAAATGCAGGATTCGACATCAAGCCGTCCCGCTCCGCGATATGCGCGGTAATGATCTACGACGCCACGTTGGCGCATAAAATGGCGGAGGAACTGCTCAGCGAAGGCATTTATGTCACTGCTTTCTGTTACCCCGTAGTCCCGAAGGGTGAGGCAAGGATCCGCATACAAATCTCCGCCCAACATTCACGGTCGGAGATGATGACTTGCATCAGGGCTCTCGTCAGGGCAGGCAGGAAATTCAAGCTTCTGAAATCTCCGGAGGAAAATTAAAATTGCCGGGTAGCGTGCATCTTGAAATTGGATTTACGCACGGTGACAAACATATAAAAGAAAACAGGCTGCCCTTCACTGGACAGCCTGTTTCTTACGGCTATGCCTTAGAAATTCCAGTAGCCCAAAGTTCCGTAGTTAGGTAATGTTTTACGGTTATAGTAGGTCCATTTTCTATATGTCGGCGCACCTAAACTTGACAGCGCACTACTGTCTTCAAATTTAGGTTCGCCGCCCTCATCGCCGGCATCTTTCTTATCATTACAGTAAAACATGCCGTAGAAGGAGTTATAGGCATTTTTAATATTGCCGTTATTTAATATCTTTATCCAGTTTGGGAAAATAATTTGTCCTTTAAGATTAAGGGCATCGTTATCGTAGTGTGTCTCTCTAAGGAATTCTAACACGGTAGTTATATTATTATTCGCGTCGAACCAGTCTTTTATCTGGATAAGGTCGATGGGGTCTTCGAGGTTAGTGTTGTTTTGGTGTGTATAGGCAAGGAAGTTATCCAGGTCCGTTATCGATGTATTCCCTTTGAACCATCCCTGAAGCGGGGTGAGATCAATGGGTTCTGTGAGGTAAGTATTGTCGTCGTGTATCCCGTAAAGGAAGTACGACAGGTTCGTTATATTATTATTCGCGTCGAACCAGTCTTTTATCTGGATAAGGTCAATGGTGGATTTGAGGTTAGTATTGTCGTAGTGTGTATCTCTAAGGAAGTGCGACAGGTCCGTTACTGTTGGCGGCAATTTATACGTATCTACAATTTTAACGGGAGTAGTAAGGTTTTTGCACTCATAAAACATATAGGCGAACATATGGGAAGCATTGGTGACTGTAACACCTTCAGGCGCTTCAGGCGCAAAAGCCATAGTAGTTATCGGGGCATCTATTGATATAAGTTTATTCTTATTGTCAGGAAAACATGGTATGGCGGTGACAGTTGCCATATATCCGAATGCATTTCCCCAGCCTGGAGCGGGAGGGTTGAATGGGGTTATGCGTATTTTATGATCTCCATTTGACAGGTCCTCAAGTTTAATGCCTTCGTTGTTATTAGTGGGACCTCCTTTTATATGCTTTGCCACGCCGCCGTCAACGGAAACATACCAGTCGTAAACATGATCATACGTACCGCCCACATAACCGGCGAGAGGTATATAGTAAATTCCGTCCGTAGTATTGATTGTGAACAGGATCTGTTCAGGTCCTTCGGGGAGAGATACTTCGGGAAGGCATGCCTGTATCCATTTTGAGCCGTTCCAGGTTTCTACGCACTTGGTGTCGGTGTTAAAAATCTCCAAGCCGCGCGCCTTTCCGTTCTTCTCCGCCTGAAATTCCGGTTTCGCGACCATCGCGTCCCGCTGTTCGGTAGTCATCTGGGGAAGCCGTAACCCAAGATTGCCGTTGCTGACAAGTTCGAGGATAGAAAAATCCTGAGGATCATTCGTCGCCCCGATTGTGGGTCGCACCGTAGCCGCAGCCTTGATTTTTTGTGTTACTTTTTTATCAAGAAAAAAGTAACGAAAGCAAGAGCCGTAAGGCTCGCGCAGTTGCAGACCTGCTTTTGTATCAAGACAAAAGTAACGAAGAAACGTTTCCATTCTCACTCTTTTACAATATTAAAACTCACCTGCTTA
>JAISYU010000059.1 GCA_031269685.1 Dysgonamonadaceae bacterium
AAGTCAAACCCGTCAAAACATTCAATAAAATGCTTATAGCAATTGACCGCCATACGTTCTGCGCCGCTGTTTGCGAGGGGTTGCCCGCAGCACGTTTGTTTCACGGGATATATCACTTCTTGCCCCAGTCCTTCAAGCAGCCTAAGGGTAGCGACGCCGACCTGTGGGTAGAAGATGTCTATATAACAAGGGATAAACAATCCTATTCTGTACCTTTCCATTGCTTATGATTAGTCGTTATTGTTAAAAACTCAAGGGCAAAAGTAGTGAAAATTTACGAACCGGACAGAAAAGCGAAACATTAACCAGTGTGATGAATTAATTTTCTCATTGTTAAATGAAATATCCTGATAACATGGATATGAAACTAACAACACAGCACTTTTCTCTTGATATTTTTTGGTATATGTTTTTACTCCTTTAATTACTTATGATTATATTGCTCAAAGGGTATTGTATAAGTATTAAATTTTATCCTTTCCATATTCCAGAGCCTGTATACCAATAAATGAACGTCTTAATTCTTAATTCAAAGTTTTTTTTTCTTGACGCTCCATCCGAATTTACCGATATGTTTGCCTGTTCCGTAGTAATTCCCGTGAGAATAGACGAGTAGCCGGGCTTTTTCGATGTCGAATTTGCCTGTTTCGGCGTCGATGTATTTTTCGTCGGCAAGGATGTTAACTACTTCTGCGAGAAACATGTCATGGGTACCGAGAGAATGGATTTCCTTCACGCGGCATTCTATACATAACGGCGACTGATCGATGTATGGCGCACGAACTGTGTGTGCCGGTATCGGCGTGAGATTCAATTCACGGAACTTATCGTATTTTTTGCCGGAACGTACGCCTGACCAGTCGGCAGCGCGGGCAAGTTCTTCGGTAGTAAGGTTTATTACAAATTCCATGTTCTTTTTTAATATCCCGTATGAATGTCTTTCGGGACGGACGGAGATGTAACACATCGGCGGATCGGAACATACGGTACCCGTCCAGGAAATTGTCAATATGTTATATTCCGATGGTTCAGAGCCTACCGTTACCATGACAGCAGGTAAGGGATATATTAATGTACCTGGTTTCCAGTCTATTTTCATAGCAGTTCTATATCTTCTTTCTTAGTTTTAAGCTCGCAGTATTCGCATTTAAGCGTGACGTTCTCTCTGTCCGTCACTGTGAACCTGGTGCGAACAGGCTCGTTGTTGGTGATACATTTCGGGTTATTGCATTTGGCGATGCCGAGCAAAGTATCGGGCAGGCGGGCATATTTCTTTTCTACCACCTCATAGTCTCTGATAATGTTGAGTTTGACGGAAGGCGCTATCAGTGCGATGCGGTTTATTTCGTCCTGCTCAAAGAATTTGCCGGCAATCTTGAGAATTCCCTTCTTTCCCATCTTTTTACTGTCGAGATTGTAACCGATTGTGACGGGCGTTTTCAAATTTTCGATACCTAAAAGCGATACTACCTTGAACAACTGTTCTGAAGGGATGTGATCGATTACGGTTCCGTTCTCCAGTGCTGCAATTTGAAGTTCCTTTTTGTTTTGTTTTCCCATTTTATTTTATTTTTGGCGGATATTATTATTTTATAGTTTCAGCGCGTCACAAATTATAGCCTGCCTCGCGTAGACGCCGTTTTTCGCCTGCTCAAAATAGTAAGCCTTCGGACTGTCGTCAACATCATACATGATTTCATTAACGCGCGGTAAAGGATGAAGTATCCGCAAGTTATCACGACTACCGGTCAACATGTCACTATGCAGTGTATAAACATTTTTCACCTTCTCATACTCCATAAGATCGGTAAATCTTTCGCGTTGTACTCTGGTCATGTAAAGTATATCCGACTCGTTGATAACATCTTCCGAAAACTCAGTAAATTCCTCATACCGTAATCCGTGGTTATCCATGAACTGACGGTAAGTTTCTGGCAACCTCAACTCATCAGGGGCGATAAACCGGAAAGAAGGACGGAAATGAGACATACCGACGATGAGTGAATGGATTGTACGACCGTACTTTAAGTCACCGACCATCGTCACGGTCAGATCTTCAAGGGTGCCCTGCGTTTTATGGATTGAATAGAGGTCGAGCATGGTCTGCGAAGGATGTTGATTGGCGCCGTCACCGGCATTAATAACTGGTACGTCGGCAATTTCCGAAGCATACCGCGCAGCGCCTTCAAGATAATGACGCATTATAATCAAATCGGCATAATTACCGACCATTTTGACGGTATCTTTCAAAGTTTCTCCTTTTGAAGAACTCGTCGTCGCCGCATCGGAAAACCCTATCACTCTTCCTCCAAGGCGATTGACGGCAGTTTCAAAGCTCAAACGGGTTCTCGTCGAAGGCTCGAAAAAAAGTGTAGCGCAAATCTTACCTTCAAGTACGGTCCTGTTCGGATTCTCCTCAAACTCTGCCGTTTTCCGTATTAAACGCAGAATATCTTCTTTCGACAGGTCTGCTACAGACACAAAACTTCCTTTTTTCATCTATTGTATTTTATCTATCAGGATGCAAATTTAATTGAAAAAAACCAATATAAAGAATTGTTCCATGTTTTTAATGAAAAAATGTTGTAATTTTGCACTTCTAAAACTGCAAATTAAATGATAGAAAAAATAAACGCCCTCATCGCCGAAGTAGACGGCTTGACTGCCTCTGGAAGTGAAGAAATAGAAGCGTTGAGGATAAAATTCCTTAGCAAAAAAGGTGTTATTAATGCGCTCATGAATGATTTTCGTTCCGTGCCGGCAGAAGAAAAACACATAGTTGGGCAAAGATTGAACGCACTTAAAAACAAAGCGCAAGAGAAAATTAATACTCTTAAAGAAGCCACTTTAAACAAGGTTGACAACGAAGAATTTATCGACCTGACCCGCACATCATATCCATACCGCGTTGGTACACGACACCCTATCTCTATCATCAAAAGAGAAATCTGTGATATATTCGCCCGACTTGGGTATAGCATCGCAGAAGGACCGGAAATAGAAGACGATTGGCATGTTTTTACATCACTTAATTTCGCAGATGACCATCCTGCAAGGGATATGCAGGATACATTCTTCATCAGTCACGGGGAAGACATGCTACTTAGGACTCATACTTCTTCTGTTCAAACCCGGATAATGGAAAACAATCAACCACCTATCCGTATCATCTGTCCGGGCAGGGTTTATCGTAACGAAGCCATTTCATACCGTGCACATTGCTTTTTTCACCAGGTAGAAGCCCTTTATGTTGACAAAGATGTTTCTTTTGCCGACCTTCAACAAACATTGTTACTGTTTTCACGCGAAATGTTTGGTCAAGATACTAAAATTCGCTTACGACCATCCTTCTTTCCTTTCACAGAACCCAGCGCTGAAATGGATATATCCTGTAATCTTTGCGGAGGTAAAGGTTGTCCTTTCTGTAAACATACCGGATGGGTTGAAATACTCGGTTGTGGCATGGTAGATCCTAATGTATTAGAAAACTGTAACATAGACAGTAAAGTATATTCCGGTTTCGCTCTCGGAATGGGCATCGAAAGAATAACAAATCTTAAATATCAAGTAAAAGATCTTCGTTTGTTCTCCGAAAATGATATACGTTTTCTCCGGCAATTCGAGACTGCCTTATAAGCGAGTATTGTTTTAGATCAACTGTTACTTATTTTTCACCGGAAACTTGTCAGGTTGTTCTGGGTACGTTCCAGGATTGATTTTTAATTCTTCAAGGATAAGTTTTATTGCTTCGTTGAGTTGCTCGTCTTCTCCTGCGTATTCTTTTGCCGGGTCGTTGTCGATAACAATATCGGGATCGACACCGTGACCTTCTATTATCCACTTGCGTCCTTCTGTATCGTACGGGGCGAATTCGGGACGGTTAAGAGTTGCACCGTCTATCAGGGGCAATGTTCCGCGAATTCCTATCACGCCTCCCCATGAGCGGGTACCGATTGTTTTTCCGAGCTTGTAGAATTTGAACTGGTAAGGGAAGAGGTCGCCGTCGGAGGCTGAGTATTTGTCCATGAGAAGGACTTTTGGTCCTATGAACATCCCGCCCGGTTTTGGTGTTGCGGAGCCATTGCGTTGCATGGTCATCATAGACATTTCGCGGCGCAGGCGTTCGATGATCATTGGGGAGACATTACCTCCGCCGTTTCCTCGATCGTCAATGATGAGGGCTTTACGGTTAAGTTGCGGGTGGTAATGTTTAACAAATTCACTGAGTCCTTCTTCGCTCATGTCGGGAATGTGTATGTATCCGACTTGTCCGTTGGTGGCTTGGTCAACTTTTGCGATGTTTGTCTGCACCCAGTCGAAATAGTATAATGCGGATTCATCGTTTATTGGCTTAATGGTAACATTTTTCCCGCCTTCGGCTTCAGGTTTTTTGTTGATGGTTAATTCGGTAAGTCTTCCGGCTTTATCTGTCAGCGAGGCGTAAATATTTTCCATATCTTTGGTTGATTTTCCGTTGACTGCGGTAATGAAATCGCCTTTTGAGGCATTGACGCCTGCTTCTGTGAGTGGGGATCGGAGGGATTCCGACCAGTTACGACCGGATAATATTTTGTCGATACGGTAATATCCTGATTTGTGTCTACTGATGACAGCGCCTAAGAGACCTGTTGATATGCGAGCCGGCAATTTTCGATCGCCGCCGCCGATATATGCATGTCCGGCGCTGAGTTCGCCAATCATTTCCCCGATTATGTAATTGAGGTCATTACGATTGTTTATGTATGGCAGGAGCGGTGCATATTTCTCGCGTATTCCTTGCCAGTTGATTCCGTGCATCCCTGGGTCATAGAAGAAGTCGCGCATCTGTCTCCAGCACTCGTTATAGATTTGGTTCCATTCGGCGTGGTAGTTAACTTTCGTTCTTATTGCCGACAGGTCAACGGTTTCTTCGGGATTTGTTTTGCCTTTGGGGAGGTCGATCACGGAAAAGTTTCGCCCTGTTCTGACTAAGATTTTCTTTGCATCGGGAGTAATTGAGGCGATTGAGAATTTGCCGATTTCGGTTTCCTTCTTTTTTTTCAGGTCAAACATATAGAAAGTACCGTTTCTGGTATAATAAACGACATCATTTAGCGGGATGACCGAGTTATACCATCCGGCAGTCGCGTTAACTTCAAGAGATCGACCGGCGATGCCATCGAAGTCTATATCGACGACTATGTTTTTGTCGGGTTTGGCGTTGTTATCTTTTTTATCGTTTGATGTTTTCTGTTCTTCGCTTTCGTCATCTGTGTATGAGAAAGGGGACGGCGTTGACTTTTTAAGGGTTACGAAGTACAGTTTATACATATTATTGTACACATAATTCCACTCTGTGCCACCGTAAGTAGGGTTAAAGGAACGTGCCGATGAGAAGAAGAGATATTTTCCGTCAAGGCTGAACACGGCATTGTGGGAGTCGAACCATTCGTCGGTCACTGTGTGTTTTTCCTTATTTTCTACGTTATATATTACGATGACATTGGTTGTTCTGATTCTCGGCAGGGTATATGCTATCCAGCGACTGTCCGGCGACCAGTTAAAGTTATGTATTTCACCGACCGGCGATTGTTCGACTTCGGTAATCTTTTTCGTTTCGACATCGATATAGCGAAGTCTTTGTGCGCGGTCGCTCCAGAGTATTTTGCGACTGTCGGGCGACCAGCAGAAGGCGTATTTGTAATTATCTCCGCCGGAAGTGATTTGTATATCCTTACTCAAATCATTATTAGAACGAATATAAATTTCGTCTTCGCCACTTGCATCTGATATGAACGCTATCCGGCTACCGTCGGGCGACCATTGCGGATTGCGCTCGTGTATTGCCGACGATTCGGTAATGTTCCTGACGATGCCTTGTTTAACGGGCACTGTGAATATGTCGCCACGGGCATTGATCAGGATTTTCTTCCCGTCGGGGGAAAGGCTTGTACCGGAAATGTTCCGTGACACGTCAACGATTTTCGGGCGACTGTCTGTGAAATCGCCATTAATTGTAATGCTCAACTTTTCGGCTTTTCTGGATGAAAAGTCAAATCGATAAATGTATCCGCCATTTTCAAACACTATCGCATCATTTCCCATACTTGGGAATTTTATGTCATAGACATCAAAGTTTGTAAGTTTGTCAATCTGCTTTGTTTTAGTGTTATATGAGAACAGGTTCATTATTCTGTCGCGATCGGAAATGAAATAAATGTAATCGTCTCCGCTCCACATGGGGAAAATATCTTGCGCCGGGTTATTGGTTATATTGACTGTATTTTTCGTATTGAAGTCATAGATCCAAATATCGTCAGCCATACCTCCTCGGTAGTATTTCCAGGTACGAAATTCGCGAAAGACGCGATTGTAAGCGAGTTGCTTACCATCGGGCGAGTACGAGCAGAAACCTCCTTCGGGCAGCGGCAACTCCTCCGGCAATCCGCCGTAAGTTGAGGTAATGTAAAGTTTACCTTTAAAGTCATTAAATGAAGTCATTCTGGATCGGAAGATAACGTGTTCATTGTCACGCCATCCGAGTGTGATATTATTTGGACCCATCCTGTCTGAGATGTCATCTCTTCCGAGCGTCGCGGTATATGTAATACGCTTCGGCACACCGCCTTCGGACGGTATTAAATATATTTCGGTGTTCCCGTCATATTGACCGGTAAACGCGATCCGGCTACCGTCAGGCGAGAATCTGGCGAACATTTCAAATCCATCGCCGTCAGTAAGTTTGTTTGCGACACCGCCGGCTGCGGACACTGAATAGAGGTCGCCGGCATAAGTAAAAACCACTTTATTTCCATAAATAGCGGGGAATCTTAACAGTCTGAATTCCTCTTGCGCTGTTATGGAAAAGATTGTCGTCACAGAAATAAAGAACAGTAATAACTTTTTCATTTTTATTAATTATTTGCCTGCAAAGTTACTATTTATTTTTGAAAAATTACTCTCTATTCTTGAAAAGTTACTCTCTATTCTTGAAAAGTTACTATTTATTCTTGATTATACAGTAAATAACCTGTAAAATCATCCGATAATTCTTTTCTCTTAACTTGAAAATCACATCGTGCATCTGCAAATGTACATCGTGCACTTGCGAAAGAGCAGCGTGCACTTGCAAAAGAGCAACGTGCACTTGCAAAAGAGCAGCGTGCACTTGCAAAAGAGCAGCGTGCACTTACAAAAGAGCAACGTGCACTTGCAAAAGAGCAACGAGAACTAGCGAAAGAGCAACGAGCACTAGCGAAAGAGCAGCGAGAACTAGCGAAAGAGCAGCGAGAACTTGCAAAAGAGCAGCGAGAACTAGCGAAAGAGCAACGAGAACTAGCGAAAGAGCAACGAGAACTAGCGAAAGAGCAACGAGCACTTGCAAAAGAGCAACGAGAACTAGCGAAAGAGCAACGAGCACTTGCAAAAGAGCAACGAGCACTTGCAAAAGAGCAACGAGCACTTGCAAAAGAGCAGCGAGAACTCGCAAAAGAACTCCGAGAACCTACAAATATACTACGAGTATCGGCGAATATACTACAAGTATCGGCAGATGTACTACGGGAATCGGCGAATATACTACGAGTATCGGCAGATGTATTACATGTCACAGCGTATGCACCCCGTGCACTTTCAAAAGTAATCCGAAAACTGAGAGAAACTCTAAGCGAAGAGCGCTATGGCGGCTATGATAAGCGTTCCGGCAACAAATACATACACATAGAACCGGACGTATCCCGATTGTAACCCGCGAATCGAGGTCGATGCCTTCTGTACCGTCCACGAGATACCGTCCATCGCGCCATCAATAATATGACGGTCGAACCATTTGATAGAGTCGCAGATATAGCGGAAGATTATCGTGCGGGTAATCCACATCCACACCTCGTCGATGTAGAATTTATGAAGCACGCAGCGGTAGAAAATGCCCATTTTACCGGCAATCACGGACGATTTACGGCTTTCCCTGAAATAGAAAGCGTATGCCGTGCCGATGCCCGCAAGAGCCACCGCAATACTCAACGGTGCAACGCCTTTCCAGTCAATGTGAGTGTGAAAAGGCATGTTGTCACTGCTTATGAAATCTGCGAAATGTATAAAGCCCGTCCCGATCGAGAATATGGCAAGCAAGACGAGCGGCATAACCATCGAGAACGGCGATTCTTGCGGCTTGTGAAGCCCTTTGTACTCCCGTTTACCGTTCCAGAAGATACGGAAATAAAGCCTGAACATATAAAACGCAGTCATGCCGGCTACAATCCACAACGTCCAGAAGATTACAGGCTGATTGTGAAACGCTGCCGAAAGTATTTCGTCCTTGCTGAAAAAACCGGAGAAAGGTGGAATGCCCGCAATGGCAAGGCAGGCGATAAGAAACGTCCAACTCGTGATCTTCATATACTTGTGAAGACCTCCCATCGCCCCCATCTCGTTACTGTGCACAGCGTGAATCACAGAGCCCGCACCGAGAAAGAGCAATGCCTTGAAGAAAGCATGTGTGAAAAGGTGAAACATGGACGACATATAACCGAGACCGTCATGTCCGCCATAGTCCGAAACACCGAGCGCAACCATCATGTATGCGATCTGCGAGATAGTGGAAAAAGCCAGAACACGCTTGATGTCGGTCTGCGTGATAGCGATAATTGCCGCAAAAAGAGCGGTAAATGTACCAACCCAGGCGATCATTTCCAGCACGTCAGGAGCAGCGAAAAAGTATACCGGGAAAAGTCTCGCAACAAGATAGACTCCGGCAACAACCATCGTCGCCGCGTGTATCAATGCCGAAACAGGTGTCGGACCTTCCATCGCATCGGGCAACCAGATATGAAGCGGGAACATCGCGGATTTGCCAGCGCCGCCCATGAAAATCAACGCTAATGCCCATGTCGCCAGCGATAACCCAAGGAATGTCCCTCCGGCAAGAGAGGTTGTGACAAGTTCGGCGTTGCTCGCCGTTAATGCCGCAAAGTCAAACGTTCCGGTGTAATAGGACAATATCAATATACCAACAAGAAAGCCAAGATCGGCAAAGCGAGTCACAATAAACGCCTTCTTCGAGGCTGATACCGCCGAAGGACGCTGATAGTAGAACCCTATCAACGAATAACTGCTCACGCCTACAAGTTCCCAAAAGATGTACATCTGAAAGATATTAGTCGCTATGACCAAGCCAAGCATCGAAAAACTAAATAACGACAGTAACGCGTAATAGCGCTGGAATCCCGATTCGCCGTGCATGTAGCCGAGACTGTATATATGAACCATCAACGAAACAGTGGTAATAACAACCAGCATCATGACCGAGATCGGGTCAAGAAGTATCCCGATGTCGATATGTAACAGATCGGTGAAGCGCAACCACTCAAAGTTGAACGGTATAATGGACGACCATGCGCCGGATGTTTTCCCGATACCGAAAAAGTATTGGTATGCCACGGTATAAGAAAGCGCTGCACAGAGCGTCATGCCAAGTGTGCCGATAATGCCCGCCGACTTCGGCTTCAATTTTCCGCCGACCAATCCCAAAAACAGGAATAATACAAACGGAGTGATGAGTATCAATAAACTGTATTCCATAATATCCGTCTAACCTCTCATTTTTGTTAAATTATTAATGTTGATGTTGCCGATGCTGCGGTAGGCGTTGATGATGATTGCCAGTGCAACGGCAGTTTCCGCGGCAGTGATTGCGATGCCGAAGAGTGTGAAAAACATGCCTTCCAGCCTTTCGGGAAAAAGGTAACGGTTGAATGCCGCGAAGTTAATTTCAACAGCATTGAGCACAAGTTCAAGCGAAATAAGTATCGCAATCATATTCTTTCGCGTGATAAATCCGAATATGCCGATGAAGAACATCAGCGTGCTGACAATTAAATAGTATTCTATCCTGATCATATTGTTTAATCTTCAGTTATGATTTGTAATTCTTTACTTCTTCCTGGCAATTAATAACCCGCCGATGATACATGCAAGCAACAAAATGCTTAAGATCTCAAAGGGCAACAGGTATTGGTACTTATCCGTGCCCATCAACGCCTGCCCTATTTGTTGTATCGGTATTTCCTTGTCGCCGAGCATCGACTTGTTGTCGGAATAGAGATATTCCCGCTTCAAGATGATAAATGCCGTCAACACAATGCCTGCCAAAATCGTCGTAGCGCCGTAAATATAGCGCCTGATGTCGCCTTTTATCCTCGCCTCATCCTTGTCTGTGGTAAGGAAGATGGCGAAAACGAACAATATCACCACTCCTCCCGCATAAACGGAAACTTGAACCGCCGCCAGGAAATGGTAATTCAAAAACAAGTAAAAACCTGCCGTACATAATAAAACAAAAAGCAAGTATGTTGCCGAGCGCAACAGGCTTTTCGTCGTAATTGCCATCACAGACAGCGCAAGCATCGCTACGCCAAGCAAGGCAAAGATTATTAAATTGATTATCGGATTCATATTTTTATTGATATTATTTATATTCGTTATTAATTACATCCGTTCGTAAATACATCTCGGCAGCCACTTTAATATAAAGCCTATTACCAGCCAGCGCTTCGTAATATAAGCGACTTTCTTTCTTGAAACCACCGCACGGAAGATCTGCCCGGCAGCCTTCTTAATAGGAGCAACCCAGAACAAGCCTTCTCCTTTCGCCATTGCCGTATCAACAAACCCGGGACGGATGTCGGTAACGTAAACCGGCATCTTTAAATGCTTTGCCCGCATCCGTAAGCCCTCAAGATAGTTTATCTGGTAGGCTTTCGTCGCAGCATAAGACGAGGCAAGGCGACTGCCGCGAATACCCGCAACAGATGTGATGGCAACCAAATGCCCGTACTGCTGCTTCTCAAAGTATTCAAACGCCTTGTCGGCAATGCAGGTGAATCCCAAAACATTAGTGTCAACAGTATTCTTCTCTACCTTGAAGTTCAGTCCGGCATTGAGATCGCCTGTCCCCGAACTGATGACAAGCAGATCCAAGCCTCCAAGTTCGGCGATTAAATCTTCCAAATGACCGGCAACAGTATCCGTGTCGCGGACATCAAACGCTTTAACAAGATAAACATCAGGACGCAGGGACTTCAATTCTTCAAGTTTCTCCGTCCTTCGACCTGTAATGCCTACCATGTAGCCGTTTCCGGCAAAGATCTCTGCAAGTTCTCTGCCTATTCCCGATGTCGCACCGATTACTATTACCCGTTTCATACTGTTTCCGCCTTTTCCGTTTTCTCTTTCTTCGCAAGTGACGAGCCTTCACGGTTCAACTGATAGAGAAGTTTTCCGCGAGTAAATACGGCGTGTTCGAAATCGTTGCTCCATTCGATGGCGTCCTGTGGGCATGATACGGTGCAAAGCGAACAGAACGTGCAACTTCCCACATCGTACAGATAACGGTCCAGCACCCGCTTTTCCTTCCCCGTCACTTCATCGGGTTCCTTTTTGGAGATCACCTCAATAGTGCCGTTCGGGCAGTTCATCTCGCAGATTCCGCAGGCAGTGCAGCGATGCCTGTTTTGTTCGTTGTGCGGCATAGCGAGGCTTCCGCGCATACGTTCGTAAGGAAATACTTTTCCGCGGTTTTCGGGATATTGTTCCGTAACTTTTTTGCGTAGCAGGTTGAGCAGCGAAATATACATTCCCTGCATCAGGTGCCATATTCCCAGTAATATATCTTTTATATAATTCATATTAGCATCCGTTTATTGAAATCCTCAATTAAAAAGCAATACCCAAACCGCCATCAGTATAATGTTTACGAAACTGATAGGCATCAGGATTTTCCATTCAAGTTTTAGCAGTTGGTCGATGCGCAGGCGAGGGAACGACCAGCGCACCCAGAGCGCAATGAATATGCAGAAGAATGTTTTACCGAAAAACCATACTACAGGCGGTATGTAATCCATCACTTGGTTTAAGCCGTCCCAGCCGGTTACGTGCAGCGGCATCCATCCGCCGAGGAACATCGTCGCGGCAATTGCGGCAATGATGAACATGTTCAGGTATTCCGCCAAATAGAAGAACCCGAACTGGATACCGGAATATTCCGTATGGTATCCCGCCGTCAGTTCCGACTCGGCTTCAGGCAGGTCGAAGGGTCCGCGATTGGTTTCGGCGTGTCCGGCAATCAGGTAGACAACAAAGGCTATAATAGCCGGTATGCCGCCCTTGAAGATAAACCATCCGGTGGACTGCATCTCTACTATCTGCGAGAGCTGCATCGTACCGGAAAGTATTACGATCGTCATCAGCGACAACCCGCACGACAGTTCGTAACTGATAAGCTGCGCACCTGAGCGCATGGCGCCGATCATCGTGTATTTGCTGTTCGAGGACCATCCGGCAAGCAGTATTCCCACCACTCCGAGCGACGAAACTGCAAGCAAATAAAATACGCCGATATTAAAGTCAATCGCGTGCAGTCCCTTATCGAAAGGAATGGCGCCGAATGTGCACAGGGACGCGATGATGACAAGGAATCCTGCGATGCGGAACAGTCTCTGGTCAACATGGTTAAGGCGTATGATTTCTTTTAGCAGGATTTTAATCACATCGGCAACCGATTGCAGCAGTCCGAAAGGTCCGACGCGAGTCGGTCCGAGCCGGCACTGGAAAAATGCGCAGATCTTGCGTTCCGTCCAAATCAGCAGCAGAGCCAGGACGGCGTAAACCGTGAGTATGACTGCGCCAACGAGGAGAAATTCTACGAAAAGTGTCCATCCTTCATTCAGGTATTGGCGGAGGAAGGCGTCGAGCCATTCGGTAAGTTGTTTGAAATGAAACATTTTTAAAAAATTAGTGGTTTGAGAGATATGTTACAGGTGTTTCTTTCTTCCCTGATAGTCTGATTTGCAGGTGAAGGTTCTTATTTACGGTTATCAGTTCGTTGTTATCCATATCTGTAAATATATGCCGGGGTCATCTGTCGATACAGGGAATCACATAGTCAAGCGAGCCGCCGAGCATGATCAGGTCGGCGATTTTAGTGCCGGGCGTAATGTGTTTAAGTACATTGACAAGCGTCATCGACGGAGAACGGAAATGAATACGGTAAGGATACTTATCGCCGCGGCTGTCGATGAATACACAGAACTCGCCGCGTGCGTTTTCTACCCGCTGGAAGTATTCGCCTTCCGGCAGTTTGATTATCGCTTTCGTCTTCGCCGAATAACTGCCTTCGGGAATGTTATCTATAAGTTGTTCTACGATTTTCAACGATTCTTCTATCTCGTCCAAACGGATAATATAACGATCGAAAGTCATGCCGCCTTCGCGTAATATCTCACTAAAATCCGCCTTCGCATAAACAGCATAAGGTTCTTTCTTACGGGTGTCGTTGCTCCATCCCGAAGCGCGCCCTACAGGTCCCGTAGCGCCAAGCGAAACGGCATCTTCCCGCGAAAGTTTCCCTACCCCGTTCATACGCCCGCGAGCAATAGGATTGCCGGTAAAGAGCAGGTGATGCTCCTTGAGCATCTTACGCATGTAAGGAATAAACTCCCTGACTTTGCGCTGGAAGTTAGGATGAAGGTCCATCATCACTCCGCCAATAGTACTGTAATTCGCCATCAGTCGCCCGCCGCAAGTTTCTTCAAATATATCCATAATCTTCTCGCGGTCTCGCATCCCATACACGAAAGCAGTAATGGCGCCCATATCCATACACATACAGCCCCATCCCAAAAGGTGAGATGCGATGCGCGTCAGTTCGTCGATAATGGTGCGTATATAATGTGCTCGCTCCGGCACTTCGAGTTCAAGCCCGCGTTCAACAGCAAGGCATACCGCATGACGGTTGATCGTCCCCGAAAGGTAGTCAAGGCGGTCGGTCAGGTGGAGGATCTGCGGGTAAGTATATACCTCGCTGATCTTCTCAATTCCGCGATGGATATAACCGAAATTGGGGTCGATCTTCTTGATGACTTCCCCTTCGAGCGATACGCGCAGATGAAGGACGCCATGAGTAGCCGGATGTTGCGGTCCGAAGTTTACAACATACTCTTCCTTCTCAAAGATGGAATGTTGCTTCTCAAAAGATTTTTCGGAATTGACGTCAATCTCAGGCAGGTTTTCTAAAGCATCCAGGTCTTCATTTTCCGTTGGAATAGGATTGATTTCGAGATTGTCATCATAGTCCTTGCGCAATGGAAATCCTTTCCAGTCCTGACGGAGGAAAAGACGGCGCATATCTGGATTGCCTTCAAACCTGATGCCGAAAAAGTCATGAACTTCCCGCTCATAAAGAGCAGCGGAAAGCCACAGGTCTTTTACGGAAGCAAGGCGCGGATTCTCGCGATCGACGGTTAAAGTTTTAAGCATAACAATCGCTTCGGGATGCTCCGTCGAAGAAATACTCAAGACTACGCCCAGCGATTCGCCGTTATCAATGCCTACTATGTCACGCAGATAATCGAACCCGCCGTCTTTGAGTATCGTAGCGGCTTCAAGAAAATTGTCTGCAGGGATGGCAGTGGTAAATATATCGCCTTTGTTTTCAACGGCATTAGCGAAAGGCAATAATGATTGTATTTTCTCAAGAGTAATCATTGAACGCCTCCTTTCTCTTCATTGACGCCGGATAATTTACCGGACAGGTCCGGCTGCTTAGGTAATTTCAGGAAATCCTGCATCTTTATCTTACGTGCTAACTGCATCATGCCGTAAATCATCGCATCGGGACGCGGCGGGCAGCCGGGCACATAGACATCGACCGGAATAATCTTGTCAACTCCAAGCACCGTATGATAAGACTTGCGGAAAGGTCCGCCGCTGATTGTGCAGCCTCCGAGCGCCATCACATATTTTGGCTCTGCCATCTGGTCGTAAAGGCGTTTCAGAACAGGCGCCATCTTGTGAACGATTGTTCCGCAGATAAAAATCACGTCTGCCTGGCGGGGGCTGTTACGGGTGACTTCCCATCCGAAGCGGGCAAAGTCATAACGGGCGGCTCCGAGCGCCATAAATTCTATAGCGCAGCAACTTGTACCGAAAGTGAGGGGCCAAACAGAATTTGAGCGTCCCCAGTTAATAATGTCGTCAAGTTTTGCGATTGCGATATTAACACCGCCTGCGCGAAGTTCAGCGAAGTATTGTTCAAGGTATTCGTTATCCTTGAAATCTTCCGTCTTCATATTCGGTATCCTGATGTCTTTTACTTCCATTCGAGCGCTCCTTTCTTCCATGCATAAACAAGTCCCAAAGCGAGAATGGTGATAAAGAATGACACGAGCAGCAATCCGTCAACGCCTACACTTTTGAAAATAGATGCCCATGGAAACAGCAGGACGGTTTCCACATCAAAAACAAGAAACAGAATTGCAATCAGATAATATCCTGACTTGAATCGTACCCATGACGGTCCGCGGGTCTGGATACCACATTCGTAGGGCTCACCCTTAAAGGGATTCGTGGATTTTGGTGCCAGCCAGATAGCGAGGTACAGTGCGGCAAACACCATGAAAATTGCCGTGACCAGCACGACGAGGAATAAAGCGGAATTACTCATAAGCGAGTTATTATCATTATTAAATACGCCGCAAAAGTACTAACAATTTAGCAGGTGAGCAAAGAAAAAGGGAAAAAACACGTAAAAACAGCACATTTATTATAAAAATGTGCAAAAACTCGCCTTTTTAATAGTTTTTGCAGTCTTAAAATAAATACCTAAATTTGCGCTTCTAAACTATAATAAATAGAGACTAAGATGAAGATAGCAATTATAGGTTGCGGCAATATGGGGAGCGCTATTGTGCGCGGATTGGTAAAAGGAAGTATCTTTCGGGCGGAGGATATTTCCGTGAGTGATATTAATCCTGATGTACTTGAGGTTATTCACAGGGAAATTCCTGCATTGAAAACCGAACTTAACGCATTTGACAATGTTCGGGAGGCGGATATTGTACTTCTCGCCGTTAAACCGTGGCTTGTTGCTAACATCATTGACGACATCAAGTTCCGCATGGATTATGGGCGGCAGATACTTGTGTCGATTTCGGCAGGTGTTTCCATATTAGATCTTGAAAAGTACTTAAAGAAAGCATCTGATGAGAACATTACACCGGCAATTTTCAGGGTAATACCTAACACGGCGATAGAGATACGTAAGAGTGTAAATCTTATTGCGACGGATAATTCCTCCGACGAACAGAAAGCGATTATTGTGAAAATTTTCGACGAACTCGGCACGGCAATAATTCTTGATGAGAGTAAAATGGCAGCCGGTACGGCGCTGACTTCATGCGGTATAGCATACTTTTTCAGATATGTTCGTGCGGCGATGCTTGCCGGTGTAGAGATGGGTTTATACCCGAAGGAAGCGCAGAACATGGTAGTCAATACTATGCTCGGTGCGGCGGAACTGCTATTGACTACAGGTGAGAATCCTGAAAAAGAAATAGATAAGGTAACTACGCCGGGCGGGATAACTATTCGCGGGATAAATGAACTGGAAGCAAACGGATTTTCCACAGCCATAATTAAAGCCATGAAGGCGAGCAAGTTTTAACATGTTGAAGATAGTTATAAATCCCGAATACAGCCATTTGAAGACTTTTGTCGAGGCGTTGCCATCTTTTTTCGAGGATGAGGGTGAGATAGTATATAAGGAGCGCAACGAAATAAAGACTTTTGATGTAGGGGAAGAAAAGGTCATAGTAAAATCCTTCAAGATTCCGCATTTTTTCAACGGCATTATTTATTCTTGCCTGCGACCGTCGAAAGCGGAGCGTTCATATAAATACGCTCTCAGGTTGATTGAGCGCAAGGTAAACACTTCTATTCCGGTTGCGTACATCGAAGACCATCAAGCCGGCATGCTTACTTCATCTTTTTATGTTGCCATATATCAAAAATACCCTGGCATATTGCGTGAACTTCGCTATACTCCTTTGGAGGGGCAGGAGGATTTGGTAACAGCCTTTGCTCGGTTCACTGCGGAGATACATAATAAGGAAGTCCTTCCTCTTGATTACTCGCCGGGTAATATTCTGTATAAAAAAACAGGAAACGACTATACCTTTTGCCTGATAGACATTAATCGCATGAGATTTGTGCCGGTTGATATGGAACTTGGCGCTTATGGTTTCCGCCGGTTATGGGGGAATGAGGAGACTATATCTTATATGTCCCGTGAATATGCAAGGGTACGCAACTTCGACAAGGATAAATTTGAGCGCTTGGTACATAAATATCACCGTATATTCTGGGATAAATACTCCAGGCATCATGGAGGATTCCAGCCTTACGAAAGCGGTGACCGGTAAAAAAGCCTTACTGTAAAAATTAATAAAGAAAAAAATAAACTTTTTTAAAGAAAATCATCTAAAAATTTGGTTATTAAAAAACTTTATGTAATTTTGCCGCCAATATGAAGACAAAAGTCATATACAGTATCACAAAAAGGATGCCGAATACGGAAAAGTACTTTATAACGTCAGGCATTGTCGGTTCTAAATCGGAGCAGGATTTGGATATGTCAAATATTTTGTTAACACACACACACACACACACACACACACACACACACTAGCGCCTATTCATTCCTTATTATATTCGCGCGGGTGCGAGATAATAAAAAAATATTTAATACGCAAGAAATCCCTGAAATATTTA
>JAISYU010000061.1 GCA_031269685.1 Dysgonamonadaceae bacterium
GGTTAATGAGAATCCGTTGACGGATAATTACGCTGAGAGGCAGTATCATGTTGCGGTGCTTCTTCGGGAAACGATTGACGGGATGGAGATAGAGCCTGACGGGACGTATATCGACGCCACATTCGGCGGCGGCGGACACGCACGGGAGATACTTAACCGTCTTAGCGACAAGGGACACCTTTACGGGTTCGATCAAGATACCGATGCCTTGCAAAATGTACCTGAAGACCCGCGATTTACGTTCGTTAACAGCAATTTCCGCTTCATGACCAACTTTATGGACTGGCACGACGTAGGAAAAGTTAACGGCATCGTGGCTGATTTAGGTGTATCCTGGCATCATTTCGACGACGGGGAGCGAGGTTTCTCGTTTCGCTTCGACTCCGAGCTCGACATGAGAATGAATCGCAACGCCGACAAGACGGCTTCGACGGTACTGAACGAATATTCGGAAAAACTCTTGTCGGATATGTTCTACGCCTATGGGGAATTACGTCAATCGAGGGCAATCGCCGCCGCGATCGTCAAAAATCGCACAATCCGCAAGATAAATACAACCGCCGACTTCTTACATATCCTAAAACCCTTCATAAGTTACGACAAGGAGAAGAAACAAATAGCGCAAGCCTTCCAGGCATTGCGTATCGAGGTCAACGATGAGATCAATGTCTTGATGAATTTACTTACACAGAGTGAAAATTTACTCAAACCCGGCGGAAAATTAGCCGTAATCACGTATCATTCCGTCGAAGACCGCCTCGTAAAGAACTTCCTCCGGTCAGGAAACTTTGAAGGCAGGACAGATACGGATATATTCGGCAATTATCACGCAATATTCAACTTAATAAACCGTAAAGTGATAACTCCTTCCGCTAAAGAGGTCGCAAATAACCCAAGAGCGAGGAGCGCAAAACTAAGAATAGCAGAAAAAACGTAAAACATGGCACAATCTACACTCAAACAGGTAGCAAAAATCATCAGGGGCGACCTCTTCGACGGCAACTTCATCAAGAAATACTACAAAATGATGATATTATTGCTCGTACTCGGCGTCTTTGAAATCAGCATCCGGTACGCCTGCACCAAAAACATGCGACAAATAGAAAGACTCAAGGTCGATTTACAGGTAGTCAAGTACGAAAACTATTTGCTCTCAAAAGAAATAACCTCAAACAGCCGACGTACGACCGTAGAGGATCAATTACAGAAAAACGGCATCAATCTTTCGTCCGACAACACGGTAATTTATGAAATTAACAGGTAAGATTATATGAATCGGAAGGATAATAATGACAAAGCCCAGATAAGATATATCAAAATCATCGTAACATTGTCCGTAATAATGTTTCTCATACTCGTAAGGGCGTTCTATATAGGTACAATCGAGCGGGATGAATGGTTAGGCATCGACAGAAAGTATGCACCGAAGCAAGTTGAGAGCGAACCCATTAGAGGTGACATATACTCCGACAATATGGAGCTTATGGCGACGACCGATAAATATTACTTCCTCCGTATTGACGCCTGGGCGAAGGGAATTAAGCCTGAAGTCCTCGCAGAAAACCTCGACGCCTTGGCAAAAGAACTAAATATCATGCTTCCACACCGCAGCGTCGAACAATATAAGAATATAATCACGGACGCTTACTTTACACAAAAGCAAAAAGGGAAACCAAACAAGTATTATCCGTTCAAAATCGAGCCTCTAAACTATTTACAGTTGCAAAAAATAAAGAAAATGCCGTGGTTTAATCTCAAAAACAACCAAAACGGACTTATTACCGAGACAAAAACAAGAACGAAAAGAGCAAAACTCTACGGATCCCTTGCAAAACGCACAATAGGCGAGATATATGAGGGCGACACCCTGCGAGGTCAAGGTAGAAGCGGGCTCGAAGAGGGCTACGACTCGATCCTTAAAGGTGTGCCCGGCATAGATTTGGAAATGAGGAGGGAAGCCAACAAAGTATACAAGCCAATAAAAGCCACAGTCAACGGAAATGACATCGTATCGACGATAAATATTAATATGCAGGACATTACCGAGCGTGCACTCTTGGAAAAATTGCAAACGCTCGACGCAGAATCCGGTACAGCCGTCATTATGGACGTCAAAACGGGCGAAGTAAAGGCGATCGCCAACCTTGGACGCAAAGCAGACGGCACGTATGACGAGATACGGAACTATGCTTTAAGCGACTTGAGTTCTCCCGGCTCCACATTCAAAGTAGTTTCGATGATGATCATGTTAGATGACGGCGTAGTCAAGCCGGATGACATCGTAGACACCGAAAAAGGCAAATTTAAGATACCAAAAACGAACAATTGGATTGAAGATGCGGTCAAAGGCAAAGGAATATTAACCGCAGCCCAGTGTATTAAATACTCATCCAACATAGGTGTAAGCAAACTCGTCGCAAAAGCCTACATAAAGCAGCCGCAAAAATATATCGACTTGATACATAAGATCGGACTCAACAAAGATATGAAACTGGAGATACCCGGTTACGCCGTAGCAAGGATTATCACGCCAACAGACACGGGAAGATACTGGTCAAACTCGGATCTTTACACAATGGCATACGGATATGTAAACGGAATACCGCCAATATATACCCTGACCTTCTATAACGCGATCGCAAACAACGGCAAAATGCTCAAACCCCGCTTCGTAAAGGCAATACTCGAAAACGGAAAGACAAAAGAAAAGAAAAAACCGGAAATAATCAACGAAAATATATGTAAACCCGAAACACTACAGGCAATACGCCAAATGCTTGACAGCGTAGTCAATGCACCTGACGGTACAGGGAAGCCCGTCAGATCCGACATCGTACGTATCGCCGGAAAAACCGGCACAGCACAGCTCCATGACGGCAAAGGTGGTCATCAAGCCTCGTTCTGCGGCTATTTCCCCTCGCAAGATCCAAAGTACTCCTGCATAGTTGTCATCAGACGCCCGCGAAACGGCAACGCATCCGGCGGATATATGTCCGGCACCGTCTTCAAACGCATCGCAGAAGAAGTCTCAAACCTCTCTGCCAACAACATTCAACCAATTACCGAAGCAAATGATTCCATAAACCCGAAAAATCCAACCGTCAAAAGCGGATATTATGACAATATCAAGTACGCTATGAAAAAACTCGACGTAGATTATACCGGAACCTCAACAAATAAATGGATAACAACGCAAAAAAATCCTGAAGACGGCAAAACAAAGATCACAGAGAGGCAAATACCGCCCAACACCGTCCCTAATGTAATCGGAATGGGCGCAAAAGATGCCGTGTTCGTACTCGAAAAAGCCGGACTCAGGGTACATATTGACGGACACGGGACAGTCAACAGCCAATCCCCTACCCCAGGCACAAAAATCTCGCAAAATCAAACCGCCGTAATTCATTTACAGTAAATTATTTCACAAAATAAAAAAAATATGAAGATAGCCGCCTTAGTGTCGGGAGGAGTCGACAGTTCGGTCATGATAAAACAACTAAAAGACGCGGGATATTCCCCCGAAATCTTTTACATAAAGATCGGAATGGAAGACGAAAACGGTTATACCGACTGCCCCGCCGAAGAAGACATCGAAATAACGACATATATCGCAAAAAAATACGGTTGCAAAATGGAAATAGTCTCCCTACACAAAGAATATTGGGATAGCGTCGTCAAATATACCATCGAATCCGTCCAAAAAGGACTCACACCCAACCCCGATATAATGTGCAATAAACTAATAAAGTTTGGAGTCTTTAACGATAAATGGGGCAAAGACTTCGATTATATCGCAACAGGTCATTATGCAACCATAACCGAACAAAATGAGAAAAAATTCCTCTCAACTGCCGCCGATAACGTCAAAGACCAGACATATTTCCTCGGACAAATAAACTATTTCCAGGTTTCAAAGATGATGTTCCCAATAGGTCACCTCAAAAAATACGAAGTACGGACAATAGCCTCCCAGGAAAAGCTCCCAAGCGCATCAAGAAAGGATAGCCAGGGGATATGTTTCCTCGGCAAAATCAACTATAACGATTTTATCAGACGATATTTAGGCGAACGCGAAGGAAAAATTATCGAACTCGAAACAGGTAAAATACTCGGCAAACACAAAGGATACTGGTTCCATACAAACGGTCAAAGAAAAGGGCTTCATTTAAGCGGAGGACCATGGTATGCCGTCAAAAAAGACGTAAATGAGAACATTATCTACGTTTCTCAAGGATATGACCCCGAAAATCAGTACGGCAAAACAATAAATTTACAGGAATTCCACTTCATAACCGAAAATATCTTGGGAAATTTGAACGAACCCAAAGAAATAACCTTCAAAATCAGGCATACACCGGAATTTACCAGGGGAAAAATAATCAGTACCGGAAATAATTACCAAATACATTCCCAAGAAAAGATGCAGGGAATCGCAGCCGGACAGTTCGGCGTCGTATATGATAACGAACACAAGATATGTATCGGTAGCGGCGTGATAGAAGAGTGAAAATCAATGACTGATTATTCTATACCCTCGTTAAATTATAACTGCCTCTTCTTATCTCAAAAGAAAAATTAGTGAACTGTCAATTATTGCTATTCCAATTTTTTTTGTAACTTTGCAGCCCAAAATCAATAAATTCTAAATTCAACAAATATTATGAATGATGTTAATAAGATCCGAAAAGATTTTCCGATTTTAGATATAGAAGTTTACGGCAAGCCGCTAGTATACTTTGATAATGCTGCAACTACGCAAAAACCATTGCGTGTTATTCGCAAAATGGAAGAAGTCTATTCCAAAATCAACGCAAATATTCACCGAGGAGTTCATCATTTGTCAAGAATGGCAACAGAATCACATGAACAGGCGCGAAATACCGTATGCGACTACATTAATGCCAGACATTCGCGTGAAATAATCTTCACACGCGGAACAACCGATGCAATTAACCTTCTTGCAAGCAGTTTTTGCAGGTCACAATGCAACAAAGATGACGAAATAATCCTTACAGAAATGGAACACCATGCAAATATCGTTCCATGGCAGTTACAGAAGGAAATCACCGGCATCAAACCCGTCTTCCTGCCTGTAAATAACAAGGGCGAAATAAGTATATCCAATCTTAAAAAACTTATTACAAATAAAACTAAGCTGGTATCGATTACTCATGTATCTAATGTGCTGGGTACTGTCAATCCGATCGAGGAAATTGTTAATATTGCGCACAAATATAATATTCCTGTTATGATAGATGCCGCGCAGTCCATACAACACCAGGAGATAGACGTGCAAGCAATTAACTGTGACTTCCTTGTCTTTTCATCACACAAAATGTACGGTCCTCTTGGCGTCGGCGTTCTTTACGGAAAGGAGTCATGGCTCGACAAACTTCCGCCTTACCAGGGAGGTGGCGAAATGATTTCACAGGTTGGTTTGAAACATACAGTCTTTAACAGTATTCCTTTCAAATTTGAAGCCGGTACCCCTGATTATGCCGGTACAGCCGGTCTTAAAGAGGCGATTGATTATATCAAAAGCATTGGTCTTGATAAAATTCAGGCGTATGAAGAAGATTTGTTCAGGTTTGCAACAAATGAACTGCTCAAAATTCGTGACGTTAAGATAATTGGAAATGCCGAAAATAAGAGTTCCGTCATATCTTTTATAGTAAAAGGAATCCATAATTACGATGTAGGTATGCTGCTCGACCAAATGGGATTTGCACTCCGCACGGGACATCATTGCGCACAACCTCTTATCAATAAACTAAATATAGAAGGCACACTGCGTGCCTCATTTGCATTCTATAACACTAAAGAAGAAATAATACGGTTCATCGAAGCGCTTGAAAGAGCAATAAGAATGTTGAAGTAAATGAAGGAAAATGAACTTATTTTCGGAACACGCGCTGTAATTGAAGCGATCGCAGCAGGGAAAGAGATTGATAAAATCCTTGTCCGACGAGATCTGCAAAGCGAGCTTGCACGTGAACTGTTTACAATCGTAAAAGATACTAATATACATGTGCAACGAGTTCCCAAAGAGCGCTTGGACAGGATTACGCGCAAGAATCATCAGGGAATAATTGCATTTATGGCAGCAGTTGCTTACCAGCATCTTGATGATATTGTTCCTTTCCTGTTTGAAGAAGGTAAAACGCCTCTAATTGTACTGCTTGACGGGATTACCGATGTACGTAATTTCGGAGCTATCGCAAGAACCTGTGAATGTGGCGGAATTGACGCTATCGTGATTCCTGCGCACAACAGCGTATCGGTAACTGCCGATGCGGTTAAAACTTCCGCCGGCGCTCTGATGAATATTCCGGTATGCAAGGAATCAAGTATTATAGATGCCGTACGATACCTGAAAAATTGCGGTTATAAAATCATTGCCGCAACGGAAAAAGCGAAAAATATATATACTTCGGCTGACATGACCGTGCCTGCAGCCATCATTTTAGGGGGAGAGGATACCGGTATATCGGCAGATATATTGAAAATTTGCGACGAACTCGTTATGATTCCCATATTTGGTAAAATAGCATCCCTTAATGTCTCCGTTGCAGCGTCAATCATGATCTATGAGGCTATAAGACAACGGAAAATAATGGTCAATGATTAGTGTTTATTATACTCCTGCAAGGTTTCTTCTCTTTCTTCAAGGAAAACGCCTACTGCAACAATAATTCCGGCTGCAAGAATAAAAAATTCCGATACTGATGAATTTTTTATCGTTACTTAGTTTTTAATAATTTGCACAACTGTATTTCTTTTCCCTTCATCTATTTTCAATGAAAATACATGCAAAATGATTTCCATCACACCTGTGATAAGTTTCATCACACATGTGATAGGTTTCATCACACGTGTGACAGGTTTCATCACACATGTGATAAGTTTCATCACACGTGTGACAGGTTTCATCACACATGTGATAAGTTTCATCACACGTGTGACAGGTTTCATCACACCTGTGATAGGTTTCATCACACCTGTGATAGGTTTCATCACACGTGTGACAGGTTTCATCACACCTGTGATAAGTTTCATCACACCTGTGATAAATACCATAATGCATGTATTTTTAAAAAATTTGTTTGTTTTTGCTACCATTTTATATGTGAATGAAAGTCCGCCATTATTTCCTGACTTCGACACTTTTCCAACGCTTATTTTATAACAACCTGCAAAATGACAATTTGAAATGTATACAGTTGTTATTGGTATTTTTTGTCCGTTTATAAATAAATTCATACCTTTGCGCCATTAATTCTTTTACAAACAAGCATGAAATAAATTAAATTATAATCTTCTAACAAAATATATAAAGATGAACGACGAAGAGAAACAAAAGCAAGCAAGAGAATATTTTCAACAAGGAAATGCTTATTATTATGAAGGCTACTATGACAAAGACTACTATGACAAAGCCATTGAATGTTATAATAAAGTCATAGACTTAAAGCCGAATTATGCAGTGGCATATAACAATCGGGGAAATGTTTATAGGGACAAAGGCGAATATGACGAGGCTATAAAAGATTATGAAAAAGCCATAAAATTAAAGCCAGATGCAGTGGCATATAGCAATATAGGATATGCTTATTATAAAAAAGGCGACTATGACAATGCTGTTAAAGCGTTAAAAAAGACCACAGAATTAGATCCGAATTATGAATGGGCATATAACAATCTGGGAATTGCTTATTATAAAAAAGGCGACTATGACAATGCTGTTAAAGCGTTAAAAAAGACCACAGAATTAAATCCGGATTCTGAATTGGCATATAACAATCTGGGATATGCTTATTATAAAAAAGACGACTATGACAATGCCATTGAATGTTATAATAAAGCTATAAAATTAAAGCCGGATGATGCAGTGGCATATTACAATCGGGGAACTGCTTATAAGAACAAATGCAAATATAAAAAGGCAATAGAAGATTATGAAAAAGCCATAGACATAGAATTAAAAAACGATAAGTATTTTTCATATATAATGAATAAATATAAAGTAGGAGAAAATGTTCCTGGATATGATATTTATAAACAAATTTACATATCTTCCAATATAATCAAGCAATTATTACATGTAAACAATAATGAAGAAAAAATCTTTGCACATTATACCCAAAAAGATACTGCAGACAAACTTTTAATAGAAAAGAGAATAGAGGAAGGCAAAGGAAAGAGTGAAGTTTCGCCTTTCAGGTTAAACACTATCCTGACCTCCAACGACCCGACAGAAGGAGAGGTTGTTTTAGAGTATCTCGGTTTGGAAAAAGAAGAACCGGATAGAGATTATCAGGCATTCATAGCCTGCTTTACTTTCGACCCTGAATGTCTCAATCAGTTCAGGCTCTACGGCAAGGAACAGGGACAGGAGGCTACGGGAGTAAGTCTTGTTTTCAACAAAAATTTCTTTGCGGAAGAAGCGATGGGCGTAGTTTCAGAAGATTATACGGACAAACGTGATGATAAATCCACAGCTAAACAGATAAAAGAAAATGAGAAATATTCGCTGTATCGTTGTATTTATATTGACGGGGAAACAAAGCAGATCATTTCATTAGGACATAAAGACGATTATACTTTCTTTCGTGATAAAAAAGATAAATTGAACGCAAAAGAAGATAAAGAAATATGGAAAAAGATAGACCGTTATAAGGAAAATATAAATAAAAACCTGCAGGTAGTACGAATCGAATTTGATAAACTGAAAGAGCTTATCAGTAATAATAAAAGTGCGATAGAAGATAAAATAGTTTGTGATTTGTTGATTCACTTACGTTATTTAGTAAAACATATTGCATTTAAGGAAGAACAGGAGTGCAGAATAGTGAAAGTCGAGAAACTTAATAATCACGACAATGTTAAATTAATAGGCAACAAAATGTTTATTGAAACAAAAGACATTCGCAAGTTTATAGACAAAATATATTTTGCTCCGAATGCCGCCGGTATGGAGTTTTTTCAGGAACAGATGGTTTATAATGGTTTTAATAAAGATATTCAATTCTACCAGTGCAAACATCCGATACGACTGTAAACAAAAAATAATGGTTAATTATTATTTAAAAATATTTTTACTACCTTTGCGCAAACAAAAACTAAATAATTATTTATGAAAAATAGATCAGTATTACTTGTTACAATGTTATTTGTAACATTTTTTATGCCGGTATCATGTAATAAATCCGCCATTGAAAAGGATTTCAAGAATCCTCCATCCGATGTCCGAATCGGAGTTTACTGGTACTGGATGCGTAATAATATATCTAAAGATGGCGTCATCAATGATCTTAATGCTATGAAAAAAGCAGGCATAACAAGAGCATTTATAGGTAATATCGGCGGTGAAACTAATTTTCCGGACGGTAAGGTAAAGATATTTACAGATGAATGGTGGGACGTAATGCATACAGCGCTCAAAACAGCTTCGGAACTTGATATAGAAATAGGTATATTCAACTGCCCCGGATGGAGCCAGTCCGGCGGACCGTGGATCAAACCGGAACAGGCAATGAGATACCTTGCCAAAGTAGACACAATAGTTACCGGTCCTTGTAGATTCTCCGACAAACTTATCCCCAGTGTAAATAACTTTCAGGATGTTAAAGTCATTGCTTTCAGAAATAATGTATTTATACCGGAAATAAAGTCAATAAAAGTAACAACCGAACAATCACCTAAACAGACTCGCGAAAACAGTGACAGGAAACGGTTAGATGTAATCTATACAATAAAATACAACGAGAAACAAACTGCAAATACACTCGTCTTCCGACCCGTTACGCCGCTAAAAACTCGTGCGGAATTGCAATTTCTGAATACAGAAACAGGAATATTTGAAACCGCTAAAGAATTTACAATAGACCGCTCAAATCCTGCGTTACATGTTGGTTTCGACCCTTATGCACCAGTCGTTATCGGTATACCGGATGTTATCTCTACAGAATTCAGACTTATACTTAAAAACATTCCAAGAATACCGGAACATTCTGATTTATACATTACATGCCAACCGCTTGTAGAACGTTATCCTGAAAAAACACTCGCTAAAATGTTCCAAACTCCCTTACCCCTATGGGCTGATTATATGTGGGATGCGCAATCGAAAGATTCCAAATCGTCGATAGATCCTCAAAGCGTTGTCGACATTTCGGATCTAATGGCAGAAGACGGTACAATAACCTGGGATGTACCGGATAAACAATGGGTAATAATGCGTATGGGCATGACGCCAACCGGTGTTACGAACAGCCCGGCAGTAAAAGAGGGTACCGGATTGGAAGTGGATAAAACAAGCAAGGAAAATGCAAAATACCATTTCGATAATTTCATAGGCGAGATACTGAGACGTATTCCCGAAGGCGACAGGAAGTCGTTCAAAGTAATAGTTGCAGACAGCTACGAAACCGGCGGACAAAATTTTACAGATGGTATACTCGAAGACTTTAAAGCAAAATATAATTATGATCCTCTACCGTACCTGCCTGCGATTCATGGATATGTTATTGGTAGCCCCGATATATCGGACAGATTCCTCTGGGATTTGCGACGACTTATCGCCGACAAGGTTGCATACGGATATGTTGCTGGTTTGCGCGAGGCAGGAAATGAACACGGGCTTACAGTATGGCTTCAAAACTATGGACACTGGGGATTCCCGGCAGAATTTTTGCAATATGGTGGACAATCCGACGAAATAAGCGGGGAATTTTGGGCAGATGGAGACCTGGGAAGTATAGAATGTCGCTCCGCATCGTCATGTGCACATATTTACGGCAAGAAAACAGTTTCGTGCGAGTCATTCACCTCCGGTGCAGACTGGGGGCGTAATCCTCAGTCTCTTAAACGTCGTGGTGACTGGTCTTTCACGGAAGGCATAAACAAAACCTTGATGCACGTATATATCCAACAGCCTTACGAAGATATTTTCCCCGGCGTTGATGCATGGTTCGGTACGGAATTTAACCGTAAGAACACATGGTTCAGCCACGTTGACCTCTTTACAGACTATTTGCGAAGATGTAACTATCTACTCCAACAAGGACAAAACATTGCCGACGTAGCTTACTTCATAGGTGAAGATTGCCCCAAAATGACCGGTATACGCCAACCGGAACTCCCGGCAGGTTACTCGTTCGATTATATAAACTCAGAAGTCATCATCCGTGATATGACCGTAGAAAACGGTACAATGAAACTGCCTCACGGTACATCATACAAAATCCTCGTACTGCCGCCGCAAACTACAATGCGTCCGGAAACTCTCGAAAAAATAGGGAAACTTATTGCCGGCGGCGCAGTAGTAATCGGTAATCCTCCTTCTTCATCTCCAAGCCTTCGGAATTATCCAGAAGCAGACAGGAAAATTATATCTCTCGCCGGCGAAATCTGGGGCGCAGTTCCAGAAAAGATCCATACTTACGGCAAAGGAAAAGTCCTGACAAACACGAGTATCGAAGATGCTTTTGAACTTACGGGAGTAATACCTGACTGCGGATTGGATGCGACCTCTCCCCTACTCTACGTGCATCGAAAGTCAGGAAATACCGAGATATATTTTATAACAAATCAGTCTGAGAACGAAATAAATGCCACTCCGAAGTTCCGCGTAAAAGATTTACAGCCTGAACTCTGGGATGCTATAACCGGCGAAACCCGCGTCTTGCCATCTTTTGAACAGACGGGAAATCTGACAACCGTGCCCCTGCAACTTGCACCACAAGAAAGTATGTTTATTGTGTTCCGTAAACCGGGTAAACCGGCAAAGAACAGTCTGTCTGTATATGACAATTTTCCAAAACCGGAAACCATCGCCGAATTTTCTTCCCCATGGTCAGTTAATTTCAATTCAGACAATATTCATCGCGGACCTTCCGAACCTGTCACATTTGAAAAACTCACAGACTGGTCGCAGAATGAAAACGAACAAATCCGCTTCTACTCAGGAGCAGCTGTCTATAAGAATACCTTCAAGATTACAAGTTCTACACCTTCGCAGATCTATCTCGATCTGGATAAAGTCGCACAAATGGCAAAAGTCAAGATCAACGGGCAATATGCAGGAGGTTTATGGACAGAGCCCTATCGCCTTAATATTACCAATTTTGTAAGGAAGGGAGAGAATACGGTCGAAATAGAAGTAGTAAATACTTGGAAGAACCGGATGATAGGCGACGCTAACCTGCCGGAAGAAGAGCGGATTGTTCAGGCGGCTACTGCAAAAATGCGTCCCAATAAACCATTACAGGAATCAGGAATAATCGGTACAGCTAAAATTGTAGGTATAAAATACTGAGGAATTACAGTTACGGGATGAACGGCTTTTAATGCACACTGTAATTCATCTGTCAATCTGTTAATTTGTGAATAACAAGTCCCGACCTCAGTTTGGGTTCAAACCATGTAGTTTTGGGAGGCATGATATTACCGGTGTCGGCAATGTCAATCAGTTGTTGCATTGAGACAGGATAGAGTGCAAGAGCCGCAACCATATCTCCACTGTCAACACGGCGTTTTAGTTCTCCCAGTCCGCGTAATCCTCCTACGAAGTCGACCCGTTTATCCGACCGCAAATCTTTTATGTCGAGAATCTTATCCAGGATAAGGCTGGAAGATACAGTGACATCAAGCACGCCAATAGGGTCATTATCATCAAATGTGTTGGGGCGTGCGTCAAGTGAATACCAGCGTCCCGCAAGATAGAGGGAAAAATTATGCAGTCGATTCGGACGTACGATTTCCGTACCGCAATCCGTAACAATGAAATCTATTTGCAGGCGGTTTAGAAATTCATCTGCGGTCAGTCCGTTCAGGTCTCTCACAACTCGGTTGTAATCCATAATCTTCAGTTGTCCGGCAGGGAAACATACAGCCATAAAGTAGTTGTATTCTTCTTTGCCTGTGTGATATGGATTTTGTTGTGCTTTTTCTGCGCAGACAAGAGCGGCGGCTGCGGAGCGGTGGTGTCCGTCGGCGATGTAAAGGTATGGTATACGGGAGAAATGTTCCGTAATTTCTTCTATCAGCGCGGCATCTTCTATTATCCAGAACCGATGTCGGATGCCGTCTTGGGAAACGAAGTCGTACTCTGTCGGGCTTAGGGTAACGTTTGCGACAATTCCGTCGAGGGCTTTATTGTCTGGGTATGCGAAGAATACCGGTTCGATGTTTGCGTTGTTGATTCGAACGTGTTTCATACGGTCTTCTTCTTTATCTCTGCGGGTCAGTTCGTGTTTTTTTATGTTTCCGTTCAGGTAATCGTCCACGTGAGCGCCTACTACCAAGCCGTACTGGGTTTGTCCGTCCATTGTCTGGGCATATATGTAATAGTTTTCTTTTTGGTCTTGGACGAGCCATCCTTTTTCCTGGAATTTATTGAAATTCTCGGCGGCTTTTTGGTAAACTCTCGGATCATGTTCGTCTGTTCCTGCCGGAAAATCTATTTCCGGTTTGATGATGTGGTAAAGTGACTTTTCGTTATCTTTGGCTTCTTCGCGTGCTTCGTTGGAGTTTAGGACGTCGTACGGACGTGATGCGATGTCAACTACAAACTGTTTAGGAGGGCGGATTCCTCTGAATGGTTTAACTGTAGCCATATTAATTGCTTTGGTATTTATTTATTTGTAATAACCTTCTTCGATAAGTGTGATGAATCCGAGCAGCGCTCCCCAGTGGTAGAACTTGTCGCTATTCTGTACATCGTCGCCTGTACCGGATTCTGCGCTGTAATTTTCAAAAACGTACCCATTTGCGAGCCATCCTTTGAGGAGCAGGTTTTTTGATTTCTCGGACAGTTCTTTACGTGCTTCGGGAAGGTTGTAATTTCTCAGTCCCATATATACTAAGAAGTTAAGTGGAGCCCATATTCTACCTCGCCAGTAGGTATTATCTTTGTATGCGGGGTCATTTCTGGGAGTTGCAGGGATAACCCATTCTCCCCAGAATTCTTCCGGGTTAAACAGGTGTTCATTTATCATTCTTTGAGCCTGTTCCTGCGAAGGTATATTTGCGAGCAGTGGATAGAAGTTGGTAGGGGATATTCTCCGGTTCAGTTCACCGGTATCTGTGTGGCGATTATAGTAGAATCCGTTTTGTTGGTCCCACGTTTTATTCATATTTTTGGAATATGCATCCGCCCTTGTTTTCAGTTCCCTGGCATCTTTCTTTTTTCCGAGTTCGTATGCGATTTTCGCCAGCAGTTCACAGTCCATTATATAGAGGCTTGTAAGCCCTACATCGTTAAGTTTCTGTTGATGTTTTAGTGTATCGAACGGCACGTTGTCATACATGTGCGAGTTATCGAGACCTGATTCGAGCGCGCCGCCTTCTGTTGCGTTTACGCCGTCTGTTTCCCACCATCTGTAAGTTACTTTCTCGAATGGGCTGCTTCCCCAGCACAGTAGTCCGTCTGTTTGCCGGTTTTCATCCCACCATCTGTTCCATGAGAGGAGTTTGTCGTACAATAATTCGAGGAACCATTTTTCCCTGTACTTTTCGTATATCATCCAGACTGCCATTGAGCCGACTGGGGGTTGTGATCTGTCTCTTGACTTGTAATTGTTCACTGCGTAAAAGTTAGGTACGAAACCTTGTTCGGTTATTGCGTCTGTTATTTCCACTGCGTTGGCGTATGCGAGTTCTTTGCTGCCTGTTGAGAGCATCATTGACGCGAAGTAGGTGTCCCAGCAGAACAGTACGAAGCCTCCCAGCGTAGGGTTAGAGCTCCAGCCGACGTTCCAGATGCGACTTACGGGCGTTATGACTTTATTTATGGTTGGGTCGTATATATTGTCCCATGCGAGAACGTTTTGCATAGCGTTGTACACTTCATAGCACTGTCCGTAATTCTTTTTGTTGACATCTACGAATGCATCTGCGTGCGATTGTATAAAGTCTTTTGCTTCTGCGACTTCCATTTCGCAGTCTATACAGATTGCAACCGGTTCACCTGTTGTTAGTATGATTTCTTTGTCTTTGTCGTTAGTTTCCGTGATTTCGCCTTTTACTACGGACTTGAAAGAGAAGTCTTCACCGAACGGGCTTATTTTGAATGTATTTTGGGAAACTTCCGTACGATTCACCCTGAACCATACTCCTTGCGGGCGGACGGCGATTTTCCCTTGCTTGGAGCATCCTTCGAGGGGAGAGATCAGTATCACGTTTTTGTTACCTTCAGCGGCGCTTTGCACTCTAAGTCTCAGTCCTTTCCATTCGACTGCGATGTCTGTGTATGTTCCGTCGAACGTATGAGGACCTGGGTGAAGTATTGGAGCGTTTTTACTGCGGCTTCCGACTAAGAATTTACCTTCTCTGTTTCCTTCGCCGTCAATGAGTTGAATATCTACCGCCGCTCCGAAGGGTAGGAAGACGTGTGTAAGGACTGATCGCGTATCCCAGGTGTTCCAACCGGATGCAAGTTGTTGTTGCATCTGATTATACCGTATTTGCGGCGTTATTTCGGACTGATTCTTACATGTTCTGTCTGTGCATGATTGCATTAGTACGGAACATATAAGTCCCACATTTAGGAGTATGATTACTTTTTTCATAAATACTGACTTTTGTTAGAAATTCGCCTGCAAAGATACGTTATTTTTTGAATATACGCATACATCTGCAAAAAATATATAATAAACGCTGTATTATAGGTAGATGTCACCCATTAACAACTTACAGATATATAATAATTATAAAAGCGCTACCATTTCCTGGTAGCGCTGTCCACAAATAGCGTCTTAAAGACAATGATCGTGGTCACTATCCTCATCGTGGTCATCGTCATCGGCGTCATGGCTTAATACGACGTTTATAACGACATGTGACTCATTACCTTCGGCATCTGAACAGTAAACTGTAAGATGATAATTGCCTGGTGTAGCATCTTCTGGTATCTTTATCTCATGGTGATGTACAAGGGCGTTTTTGCCTGATATTTCCCATGAATTTTCATACTCAAAATCAACTGTTTCGGCTCTTAGGATGGAATGTGTATGGTTGTCGAAGTTATCGTGAATGTTAACCCTGTATGATTTCAGGCTTTCATTATCGGTAAACTCCACTTCGAAATGTACACCGTTGTCGCTGCCGATTTTTAGGATGTCACCTTCGGCGGGTTCTATCATATTAATGACTGGCTTTTCTGTATCGCTGTCTTCTGTGCATCCGCATATAGCGATTGCGACTAATGCCGACAGACAAAGGCATTTAAATATATATTTTTTCATTATAATCTACTTTTAAAAGGAATTTTAACTAATATTTGTATATTTCTACCGGGCTCAGGAATCTCTGTTTTTCTATAAAAGCTCAAGTGATTGTAGTATTTGGTATCTAACAGGTTATACACCGACAATGCTATGTAGAATTGCTTGGCATTAACATTAGCCCCGATATGAATAAGGTTGGAGCCTTTGGTAATGTCCTCGTTTTTCGACACTCTGTACTGAGTTGCAATAGATTGCAGTTCAATGTTGAGCGATATATTGCCGAGTCTGTATATAATCCGGTTACGCATTACGGCGGGGGGTGAGAAACTCATTGGCGTTCGTTCGCTTTTGTTGTGAGCATATACGTATTCACCGGAGACTCTGTAAGTTACCTTACGCAGGAATTCGACGCCGAGTTCTGTCTCTGATCCGGCGAATACGGCATCTGTGTTACAGTACCTGTACACCTGACCGGCGTGTGGTAAAATCGACCATTCTCCGGTAGGTTTTAGGTATATGTAATTATCGAACCAACTAAAGAACGGGCTGACTGATAATGTTATAGCATCATGTTCGAGGTAGTATGCTATATCTGTTTGCCATCCGTTTTCGGATACGAGTGACGGGTCGCCCTGTTCATGACGGAAAGCGCCATGGTGTACCCCGTTTGAAGCGAGTTCATTTGCTGAGGGTAGACGGAAACTTCTGCCGGTATTGACTTTAATCAGGTGATTTTCTGCCGCTTGCCATATTAATCCGAGCGAGCCTGAGAAATCCATAAAGTCACGGTTCACGGGATAACTCCGCCATTTGTAGGCATTTATCACCTCCTGCGCATACTTATGGTCATTCAGATATTCTTCCAGGTGAGAGTCTAAGTATTCTGATGCTTTTATGTTACCATAATCTGCACGAATTCCGCCATTTAGCGTAATATTGTCATCATACTTAAAACTCACGGTGTATAGAATTCCTGTTGTTATTCGCTTGAATTCGGGTAACAGGAAAGAGTATCCGGCAATTTTGTTAGACTGATACTGTAAGTCATGACCTGTTGTATGCTTCCACTTTTCGTTTGTGCGCCATTCTGCTTTTAATGAGGAATTTAGTGTAATCAATGAAAAGTCAAGTTCGAGGTCTGGGTTATCGGTAGGCGCGGTCTGATTTCCGTAATGGGTATGGAAAAGACTCATCTCTTTTCGCCTGTTGTATTGCAAACCACCGTTCCATTTGAGGGAGATATTGTTTAGTGCGATCCTGTGTTCAGTGGCGATTTTCAGATGATTCACGCTACTTAGTGGAAGGCTGATATTCCGGCTGTCCATGTCATCGGAGATGCTGGAAGCGTCAGGTATCCCGTGTGCACCTGCAAAAAAACCTGCTTTTTGGAAGTTGTTATCGAGAGTAACATTCGCTGAGTACCTGCCTTTATTGTAATTGGAAATCAACGACATACTGCGTTCCATACCGGCAGTATTCTTTAGCCGCCTCTTGTGTATGGGGAGACGCTGAGTAAGGTACGTTACGGTATCTGCGGGTATCCGAAGATCTCCGTAGTGCTGTTCGCTGAGTCTCATTCTTATGTGCCATGCGTTATGTTTTACGCCGAGCATAATTGACCCTGCAACAGTCTCATTGACAGACTTTCCGAAGAATGTTACATCTCCATAGCACTGGTTTTCGAGCGGTGCCGGTTCGGGGATAATATCCAGAACTCCACCCATCGCATCGCTTCCGAAGAGCAACGATGAGGGACCTTTAAGGACTGTTACCTGCCCCACTTTGAAGGCGTCAATTTCGAGACCATGATCTACCCCCCACTGCTGACCTTCTTGTTTAATGCCGGTTTCGACGACGGCGACACGGTTGAATCCCATCCCACGAATCACAGGCTTTGCGAATCCGGCGCCAATATCCATTGATTGCACGCCTGCCTTATGTTCTAATGCCTGCATGAGATTACCTTTGAAATTCTCTTGCAGGAAAAGTTTATCAGCCACGCTTATGGGCAATGAGATGTCATTTTCGAGGTTCTTTGAGGGTGATCCCTTGATGGTTACTTCTTTGAGAACCTTTACTTTAACCGTATCATTTTCCTGTGCATGAGTATGACAAACGGCACTAAATATCAGGCAGGCAGTGATATACTTCATAATTGCATACATACTGCGCTTTGATTACTTGAGTTTTACGAAATTTGAACAAAGATTGTGAATCTTTTACGATGGTGGTGCGCGCAGATTGAAGTAGCGTATTGCCTGATGAATACTTATATCGCTATAAGATAATGTTTTGTTGTGATTAGGATATGAAACGGGTTCTGATATATTGAATCCTTCATATTCGGTAAATATTGAGAGGGTAAAAAGACATATATCGCACGAATTGCAGTCATATTTGGGACATGATTTGCAGTCATGGTCATCGTGATTAACATGATGTATATGAATCACTTTCACGCCTGCCGGTATAATCAGCAGCAACGCGAGAAGGAACGATATTAATTTCTTGATATTAATCATGTCTTTATATTGCCTGCAAATGTACATATTTTTCTCGAATAAACCAAATTTTACATGCAATATTCGGTAAAAATCACTTAATTATGCTATAAATTCACCGAAAAATACCCAACAATGGTGATACCACGATCCTTTTTTTGACAGTAATTTTGCGGCGTCAAAAAACGGGCAGGAAATCAGGTACAATATATATGTCCCAAATACACTTACTGATAATCACTTTGTTTATACTTATTATGTTGCCGGCAAGGATACATAGCCGAACTCCTTTGACGGACGATACGATAGAGTTGGAGGAGGTAGTTGTATCCGCAAAAAAAAAGTAATACGCTCCAAATTTCCGGTACTGTTTTTCGCATTAAAAATACTTAAAAATAACTAACAAATAATAACGGCACTGACACACATACAGTTACGCCCATTATTTATGCCCAATATACCCTAAAATATCATTGTATTCGACCTTATGTAAAATTGATATAACACGTAAAAAAACCCATAATAAATCCGAACCAACTCCGAACCAACTCCGAACCAACTCCGAACCAACTCCGTTGCAAGTCCGTTCAAAATCCAAATTAAATATTAATCAAAAACAGATAAAACAGTCATGAGACAGAACACCGCTACCAATCGCCCACGTTAAAAATAGTTAAAACCGCCAAACTGACACATCACGGGGAAATAAGGGGAAGCACATACAAGTCTATCACAATCAAATACAGAAGACTGTTCCCGCCCATACTGCGAAACAGTCTTCTGTCTATTAGGCGTAACAATCATTATTATAACACACTATGAACCGCATTATCACATATTACACTGTAGATAAATTGCCGAACACAGAACCGTATTCAGTAATTTCACAGCACACATGCACATCCTTCTCAGTTATACCTTACATATTATTCGCACGTATGCAGGAACGTCACTGATCAAGCAACAAGGGAATACCTTTGCACATCTAAATCACTTCGCTTCTGACCGTACCTTTAGCCAGAACTGTATCTATTGTATCTCCCGGCATAAGATACTCGGTTGATTTGAGGGCTTTACCGTTTTTCCTCGTAATAGAGTAGCCTTTAGAGAGAACATATTCGGGCGATGAAAGACGGATAAAGGAAGCCTTTTCATTCAATGCAGCTTCTTTGGATCGGAGGAGTTGTCGGGTAGTATTAACGGTTGTTAGTCTCAGTATTTCAAGTTTATGTTCCTCTTCGGAAGTAATCCGGCACGATGCTGCGTGTAACCTGGCAAGCATATTGTCAAGCCTGACGGATGATGTTTCAAGCAGCGTCAATGCTTCACGGCAAATATAAACCTTAAGCGCCGACAGTTCACCGTAGGCATTTCCCATCTTTTCTATCAGGAAATCGGCTACAGCAGTCGGTGTTTTTGCGCTATGAAATGCTACGCAGTCAAGCACCGTATCATCACGATCATGCCCTATCCCCGTAATCACGGGCAAAGGAAACTGTGCACAGGCAGCCGCCAGCGGGTATGTATCGAAGGACGACAGTTCGGACGCCGCACCTCCCCCGCGTATGATAACCACCACATCGAACAGTTCACGGTTAAGGAAAACCCTCTCAAGGGCATCAATGACCGACCTTTCTGTCTGTTCTCCCTGCATCATGGCGCGAAAGAGACATGGATAGAAGACGAAACCTTGCCTGTTACCAGAAAGATGGCGGACAAAATCCTCATATCCGGCAGCCGACGCAGACGAGATGACTGCAATTCGCTGTGGCAACGCTGGAAGTTCGAGTTCGCGGTTTGCAGTCAAGATACCGTCTTCTTTGAGTCGGCGGAGTATCTCTTGCCTGACGGCATGCAAGTCGCCAAGCGTATATGTGGCGTCTATATCGCTGACATTAAGCCCGTATCCGTATAGGGGATGAAATTCGACAGAGACGCTGACCAACACTTTCAGTCCCGAATCGAACCTGCGACCCGTCTCCTGTTCAAATTTACGGACGACGGAAGAGAAGGTGTTCGCCCAGATGTAGCCTCTTGCTTTTGCTATTATTGTGCCGTCAATACTGTCTTTTTCTATGAACTCAAGATAACAGTGTCCGTTACTGTGCCGCCTGACATCTGATGTTTCGGCTATCACCCAACAGTCTTTAGGAAAAACATTCTCTACCGTCTGGGAGATCATCATATTAAGTTGCCTGAGACTGATATAGTTCATAATGATTGTTTGATGTTGCTAATTTACTGCAAAGGTAGGGAAAATAATAAACAAAAAACAATCAATATTTCTCACTTTTTTCGTAAAAAGTATTGTTTGTTTAAAAAAAGTACGTATCTTTGCCGCGGATTATGAAAACAAAAACTTTATATATCACAGGGAAGAGGATGCCAAATACGGAAAAGTACTTGATAACGTCAGGCATTGTCAGTTCTAAATCAGAGCAGGATTTGGATATGTCAAATATTTTGTTAACACACACACACACACACACACACACACACACACACACACACACTCGCACCTGTTCATACCTTATATATTACGCGCACGCAGGCAGGCGAGATAATAAAAAAAATTTTAATACGCAAGAAAGTTCAGAAATATTTCCTAAGAGCAGGGAGTATTTCCGGTAATTTTTTACTTGCACCTATGCCAAAATCGGGAAAAACGGCGGCAAACATGTGCGTGTTTAAAACAAACATGGGTGGTGTCATAAATTATCAGGACGGATTATTGCCATACGTTCCGGTTTTGTAATAATACTGTTCGATGTACATCCCAATTACATTATCATGTATCTGTTCATTCTTTGAAAAACAGA
>JAISYU010000037.1 GCA_031269685.1 Dysgonamonadaceae bacterium
TTGAGTACTTTTCCGTATTCGGCATCCTCTTCGAGGGACAATATGTGTTCGTTTGCATCATAAGACGCGGCAAAGATACGTACTTTTTTTAAACAAACAATACCTTTTGCGAAAAAAAATGAAATAATTGAGAATTATTTTTTCGTACGACCGCTATTAATAGCCTTGAATTTGCGTATCATCTCCGCAGGATTGTCCGCCCCAAACACAGCATTACCCGCAACAAGCACGTCAGCGCCCGATTCGGCTATCATGCCCACATTCCCAAGGGTGATGCCTCCGTCAACCTCAATAAGTGTCTTCAATCCTCGCAAATCAATCATCCGCTTCAACCTATAAACTTTATCAAGAGTGTGGAGAATAAAGCCCTGACCGCCAAACCCGGGATTAACCGCCATGATAATCACAAGGTCAACCTCTTCGAGAATATCCGCCAACAACTCAACAGGAGTGTGCGGATTAATGGCTACTCCAGGCGACATGCCCGCTAAACGTATCTCCGAAACAACCCTATGCAGATGATTGCATGCCTCGTAATGAACAGTAAGAGTGGAAATACCCAAATCACGAAAAATAGAGATGTATCTCTGCGGATCAATAAGCATCAAATGTGCATCAACCGGCTTCTTAGATATGCCCGTAACCTGAGAAATAGTCGGAATTCCTATGGAAATGTTAGGCACAAAAACTCCGTCCATCACATCCAGATGCAACCAGTCCGCCTCACTGTTGTTAAGCATCTCAATATCCCTTTCCAAATGAAGGAAATCAGCGGACAATATAGAAGGCGCAATAAGAAACGACATCGTATATCAATTCAAACTCATGCCACTTAAACCCTTCGGTAAACTCGGCTCAACATGATAACAACGTGCGTACTGCCGAATAAATGAGATGCTCTTCTGAGAAGGATTCTGCATAGAATGTAACATGCTGTTTAAAATAAATGCGTTTCTTTTTTTCGATAGTGTAAAAATTTCGTTCATAGGCATAATTATTTATTTTATCAAATATAAAAACGTACATTTTATCTTTATATTGCAACAGCAGAAATATTTTTTGTAATTTTGCACCCCGTTTCATTAAAATGAATATGAATAAAAAGATAATAAAAGGTAGTGAAGCGCTTTTGGAATCACTGCTTAAAGAAGGAGTAAGTACAATTTTCGGTTACCCGGGAGGACAGGCAGTTCCGATTTACGATGCATTATATGATTATAAAGACCGGCTGAAACATATTCTTGTGCGACACGAACAAGGAGCAGTCCATGCCGCCGAAGGTTACGCACGTGTCTCAGGTAAAGTCGGCGTATGCGTCGTTACTTCCGGTCCCGGCGTCGCTAATACAATAACAGGTATTGCCGATGCAATGATGGACAGTACTCCGATTGTAGTCATTGCCGGTCAAGTCTCCGCAAACCTGCTCGGAACAGACGCTTTCCAGGAAATTGATGTGATTGGCGTAACTCAACCTATCACCAAATGGGCTTACCAGGTTCGTAATGCCGACGAAATACCACAGGCTGTCGCTCGCGCTTTTTATATCGCCTCAACAGGACGACCAGGTCCGGTAGTATTAGACATAACGAGAAATGCACAAACAGGACAAATAATATACCATCCAATAGCAATCAATTATATACGTTCATATATTCCCGTCCCCGAAGTAAATAACGAGAAAATAACAGAAGCAGCAGAACTAATCAATAACGCCCAAAAGCCGTTTGCAATTATCGGACAAGGCGTAATTCTCGGAAACGCCGAAACAGAATTGCTCGAATTCCTTCGCAAAGCAGATATTCCCGCCGCCTCGACAATGCTCGGACTGTCAGTATTATCTTCCGACGAGCCGCTAAATATGGGTATGCTTGGAATGCACGGTAATGTCGCCCCAAACTTAAAGACCAATGAATGTGATGTGCTGATCGCTATTGGTATGCGCTTTGACGATCGCGTAACAGGTGATTTGAACAATTATGCCCGTCAAGCCAAAATAATACATTTCGATATTGATCCCGCAGAAATAAACAAAAACGTTACAGTAGATGTTGCCGTACTTGGCGATGTGAAGATTACCCTGCCGTCAGTTACACAGTTACTGAACAAAAGCAAGCATAAAAAGTGGATTGAAGAATTTAGAGATATTAAGATAAAAGAAACAGAACTTGTTATCAATAAAGAAATTTTTCCTGTAGAAGGAGCGCTTACAATGGGCGAAGTAGTTCATCGTGTTTCGGAAGCGACAGGACACAATGCGATTCTTGTAACAGACGTCGGGCAAAATCAAATGATGGGAGTGCGGTATTTCAAATATAGCAGGACACGTAGCGTTGTAACTTCCGGTGGTGCAGGTACAATGGGTTACGGGCTGCCGGCATCTATTGGAGCAAAATTCGGTGCGCCCGGTCGCGAAGTATGTCTTTTTGTAGGAGACGGCGGATTGCAGATGACTATACAAGAACTTGGTACAATAATGCAATACGGCGTCAATGTGAAGATTATCCTGCTTAATAATGGATATCTCGGAATGGTTCGTCAATGGCAGGAATTATTTTGGCAAGAAAGATATTCTGAGACTGAAATGAAGAATCCAGATTTTGTAAAGATTGCCTCTGCATACCATATTTCAACACGTTGCGTCGCCCAAAGAGAAAATTTGGACGACGCAATCCGCGAAATGTTAGATACACAAGGTGCTTTCCTTCTGGAAGTCCGTGTAGAGAATAAGGGGATGGTTTATCCGATGACCCCTGCCGGAGCAAAAGTGACGGATATCATCTGGAAACGCTGAGAAATGAATTCTATTCTGCTTTCTTTTCTTTGCAGCAAGAACTTTTCTTCTCTCCGTCTTTCTTCTTTGAGCAGCAGGAACCCTTTTTCTCGCCGTCTTTTTTTGCAGCGCAACAAGATTTTCCTTCAGCCTTTTCGGTTTTTGCTTTGCAGCAACCATCTTTCTTTGTATCGTCTGCCGAAACAGAACCCGTTGCAGAGAAAATAAATGCAACTAACAAAGTGAACAATACTTTTTTCATAATTGAATAACTAAATAAAGATTATTGAATATTAAATCGACTGCAAAGGTAAGACAAATATTTTGAATCACTATGTTTAATAATATTAAATATTGCTAATAAAGTACTAATAATGAATATAAGATTCGTAAAATACAAAGATATGGCATTAATAAAGGAAGTCAGGGGTTTCATACCCAAAATAGGAGAGAACGTATTTCTCGCAGAGAATGCGACGGTGATAGGCGATGTTGTAATCGGCAAAGATTCGAGTATCTGGTATAACACCGTATTGCGGGGGGACGTAAATTCTATCCGCATCGGCGAACGGGTAAACATCCAGGATGGCGCTGTAGTTCATACGTTATACGAGAAATCGGTTGCGGTGATAGGTGACGATGTGAGTATCGGACATAATGTGACGATTCATGGAGCTACTATTGAGAACGGCGCACTGATAGGCATGAATGCTGTAGTTTTGGATCATGCGGTTATAGGCGAAGGTGCGCTGGTTGCTGCCGGATCGGTAGTGTTGAGCGGTACTCATGTTGAGCCCGGAAGTATTTATGCCGGAGTGCCTGCTAAGTTTGTGAAATTGATAGATCCTGAGCAGTCTAAGGAAATTAATAGGAAAATTGCCAAAAATTACCTGATGTACGCCGGCTGGTACCGGTAGTTATCGCAATTTCAGGACATCGCCTTCGGATGGAATGTAGTTGCGGTTTTTCCGGTTCATTCTGTAGAGATATTTCACCTTTATACCGAACTTCTGTGAGATTCGATGCATGGAATCTCCGGCTTTGACGGTGTATGCAGTCCGTTTTTCGGCGCGTTTATTTTTCGGTTGGAGATATATTACGTCACCGTATTTAAGTGGGAAATTTTTCGGCGCTTCGTTATATTTAAGCAGGCTGTTCCGGCGGAATCCGAGTTCTGATGCTATGGATTCCCATGTGTCACCGGTTTTAACTTCTACGTAAAGTAAGCCTTGCGATATGTATATTTGGCGTTTAAATTTGAATTTAGTGGATAATTTCCCGCGTTTTTTAGAGTCGTAGGCGTACAGTTCGTATGTTTCTATGATCTTTATAAGTTTAGAGGCGTATGTGGGGTCGGTAGCGTATCCCGCTTTTTGCAAACCCACAGCCCAACCTTTGTAATCATTGGTATTGAGGGTAAAAAGTCCGGCGTATCGCGGTCTTCGTGTAAGGAAAAGAGAATGATCGTTGTAAGAATCTTCCGGGCGGTTGTATTTACGGAAACATTCGCCGGCGCGGTCATCATCATGGTATATGCGTTTACCTTTCCAGTCGGATGCGCATTTTATACCGAAATGATTATTAGCATCGCGTGCTAGCGTACTCTTTCCGGCGCCGGATTCGAGAAGTCCCTGAGCGAGGGTAATACTTGCCGGAATGTGGTGTTCGGACATATGTTTTACGGCGAGGGGTGCATATTTGGTGATATATTGCACATAGTCGGCTTGTTTTTGCTGTGCTTTGACCGGTAAAGCGATACAGATTACTATAATAGAAAGTTGGATATATTTCCGAAGAAAATTCATACCTTTGCTTTTTTAATTTTTACGGATACTCTTATATGGATACTTTAAAAATTTCTGCAAATATAATAAAATGTGTTCACAGTGAACTTAATTTGGAAGAAAAGGAGTGGATAAAGGCAGCATGTGATGCCACTTATCGTTCCTATTCGCCGTATTCGGGATTCAGGGTAGGAGCGGCGATGGTTCTTGAGGGTAGTATTGTTTTGACCGGTAGTAATCAGGAAAATGCTGCGTACCCTTCCGGTATGTGTGCGGAGAGGACGGTTTTATTTTACGCTAATTCGCTTCATCCTGATCTTAGGGTTGAAGCTCTTATTGTGGCTGCTGCAGACGGGGATGGATTTACGGATAATCCTGTATCGCCCTGTGGTTCATGTCGTCAGGTGTTGCTTGAGTGTGAGGTTCGTTTTGGTTATCCTGTACGGGTTTATCTTTACGGTAAGTCGGGAATATATATCATTTCGTCGGCGAGGGATTTGCTGCCGCTTGCATTTGACTCCTTTTGATGTTTTCTTTTAGAAATTAGCTGGTGATACATATAATATAAGCCATACTTGGATATTTTTTAAAAGATTTGTTGTTCAAAAATTTGGTTTTATAGAAAATAATATATAATTTTGCCCTTCGTATTATTAACTAAACTTTATAAAAATGAAAAGAAGAATGTTTTTCTGCATGATGCTATTGTTTGCAAGTTTATGTATAGTTTCATGCAAAGATGATGAGCCGACGGAAGGTTTGTCCAAGGCTATTGAGGGCACTTATTCGGGCGTTGCGCCGGCTGTTCTTGTTGAGTTCGGCATTGAAACGTTGTCTATCAAACTGGAATCCGCTATGGACTCTAAAGTTAATGTTTCCGTGCTTACGGAGCTTCCGGTAATTGGCAAGCTTACGACTATTTCCGCCGATGTAACTGCTACCGATGTACCGAATACCTACAAGGTAACAGGTGCGAGCAGTTTTAATTTTACGTTGGGCGAGATCAGTCTCAATGTACCTCTTCTGATTGACGGAAGTGTTGTTGTTTCCGATACTAAGACGATAGTAGCTCGTATTACTGTTGGTGAGGAAACGGATTATCCGTTATTACCTTTTCCGTTGTTGATTGATTTTACCGGCACTACGTCTGTAAAATAAAAAACCGTTGACCGAAGTTTCACAACTTTGTCAACGGCACCATGAAAAATATCAAAGAAGAAAAATCAAAAAAAGTTTTAATTGTTTTCAAGTAACGGTCTCACGTGAGTGATGCCGTTACTGCTTTTAAATTACAGGGCATTGAATGCTGTTTCCAGGTCGGATATTATATCGTCTATATGTTCGATGCCGACTGAGAGGCGTATTAATCCCGGTTCCACTCCACTTGCTTTCTGTTCTTCCGGGGAGAGTTGTTCGTGGGTTGTTGCGGATGGATGAATGATGAGCGATTTTGCGTCGCCGACATTTGCGAGGTGGCTGAAGAGGCTGACATTATTTATCAGTGTATCGGCATTTTTAGGATCTCCTTTCACTTTGAAAGTAAGTACGGAGCCGGGACCTTTAGGGAGGTATTTCTTTGCCAATGCGTTATATTTGTTACTCTTCAGTCCGGGATAGTTTACATAGTCAACTTTCGGGTTTGTTTCGAGCCATTCGGCGACTGTCTGTGCGTTTTGGACGTGTCGTTCTACTCGCAGGGAAAGTGTTTCGAGACCGATTACGAGTTGGAAGGAGTTGAATGGGCTTAATGTATTTCCCCAGTCGCGTAATCCTTCTACCCGTGCGCGGATATTAAACGCGATGTTTCCGAATGGTCCTTTGTCACCGAATACATCCCAGAATACTAATCCGTGATAGCTGTCGGACGGTTCTGTGAATGCAGGGAATTTCCCGTTGCCCCAGTTGAATTTGCCGCTGTCTACGATGATGCCGCCAAGTGTTGTTCCGTGTCCGCCTATCCATTTGGTGGCTGATTCTACTACGACTGCGGCACCGTGTTCGATAGGTCGGAAGAGGTATCCGCCTGCCCCGAAGGTGTTGTCGACTATGAGTGGTATTTCGTGCTTGTTTGCGACTGCTGCTATCGCGTCGAAATCGGGAATGTTCAGTTCGGGGTTACCGATTGTTTCGAGGTAGATTGCTTTTGTTGAGTCGTCGATAAGGTTTTCAAATTCTTCGGGAGCGTCTGTCTTGGTGAATCTGACTTCTACTCCGAGTCGTTTGAACTGTGACTTGAACTGGTTGTAGGTACCTCCGTAGAGGTGTGAGGTTGAGACGAAATTGTCGCCGACTTGGAGGATGTTGTTGAGGGCTATGAATTGCGCCGACTGTCCGGAGCTTGTTGCGAGTCCGGTTACGCCGCCTTCGAGGGCTGCCACTCTTTTCTCGAACACGTCGGTTGTAGGGTTTTGTAGCCTGGTGTAAATGTTTCCGAACTTTCTAAGCCCGAACAGGTCGGCTCCGTCCTGTGCGTCGGTGAAGACGTAGGAAGTTGTTTGGTAAATCGGCAGCGCACGTGAATGTGTGGTTGCGTCTACTTCTTGTCCTGCGTGTACTTGCAGGGTTTCAAATTTCAGTTTTTTGCTCATAAAAATTACGTATTAAAGTTTAAAAATTTTTGCAAAGGTACGTCATCGCGGGATACCCTGCAATACCCTGTTTAGGGTATTTTTAAAAAAATTTGGAAGTTGCCTGCTGTTTGGTTAATTTTGCGCCTCTGTAATTGGGAATATATATGGAAATTTTGTACGAGGACAATCACATAATCGCGGTCAATAAGGCATGCGGCGAGATTGTTCAGGGCGATAAGACGGGCGATACCCCTCTTTCGGAGACTGTAAAGGAGTGGATAAGGAATAAGTATGGCAAGCCGGGCAATGTTTTTCTGGGTGTTGTTCACCGTTTGGATCGTCCGGTAAGCGGGGTTGTTTTATTTGCCAAGACGGGCAAGGCTCTTTCGAGGTTGAATGAAATGTTGCGGAATAGCGAGATTCGGAAGACATACCTTGCCGTTGTTGGGAATCGCCCTCTTAAGCCGGACGGTACGCTTGTTCATTACATAGTCCGCAATGAATCCCAGAATAAATCTTTTGCCGGCGACACAGAAACGGCAGATTCTAAGCGCGCCGAGTTATGTTATCGCCTGACAGGCATGTCGGATCGGTATTTCCTGCTTGAAATCGACTTGAAAACAGGTCGTCATCACCAGATACGCTGCCAGTTGGCGGCGATCGGCAGTCCTGTCAGGGGGGATCTTAAGTATGGCGCCCCGCGATCCAATGCCGACGGGGGTATCTGCCTTCACGCGCGCCGGGTAATGTTTGTTCATCCCGTCTCGAAGCGTGATATCCTTATAGAAGCGCCAATTCCTGCAACATGGATTAAATTTAGGACAATATGAAAGATATAATTTTATCGAAACAGACGGAAGACTTTGCGAGGGTATGTTTGGAGGCATGTATCATGCTTGAGGCGAAGGAGGAAGACAGGTTGCGTTTTGTGGACAGGATGTGTAAGGTATTGCCGCTGCTGTATCTTAAGGCGGAGGTAATCCCCCTTGTCGGGGAGGACTGTGAATCGCGGCTGGAGGAGAAAGTTTCGGAGGAGATGTACAATAATGTTGAGCGTCGCATTGCCGGTCTTATGGGCGATGACAATATTTATCTGGAGACATTCCACCCCGACATAAAATACAGCGACACCCCCGTTGCGGTAAAGATTTCCGAAAGCCTCGCCGACATCTGGCAGGATCTGGGGAACTTCATTGCGGTGTTCAGGGATGGTAATCCGCAAACGATGGGCGATTCCCTGTCGCTGTGCATGCAAAATTTCCGTCGCTACTGGGGGCAGAAGCTGGTAAATGTTTTACGTGCGCTGCACGCTGTGAGATATAAAAACGAATAGATACGGCGACCGGCGTTTGGACGCCCGCGCGACCGGATATCGATGAAGATTTTGTATTTGCAAGCCCGCGCGACCGGATACCGATGAAGATTTTGTATTTGCAAGCTCGCATGACCGGATACCGATGAAGATTTTGTATTTGCAAGCCCGCGCGACCGGATACCGATGAAGATTTTGTATTTGCAAGCCTGCATGACCGGATACCGATGAAGATTTTGTATTTGCAAGCTCGCGCGACCGGATACCGATGAAGATTTTGTATTTGCAAGCTTGCATGACCGGATATCAAGTGAGGTTTTGTATTTGCAGGCTTGCATGACCGGATATCAAGTGGGATTTTGTATTTGCAAGCCCGCATGACCGGATATCAAGTGAGGTTTTGTATTTGCAAGCCCGCATGACCGGATATCAAGTGAGGTTTTGTATTTGCAAGCTTGCATGACCGGATATCAACTGGGATTCTGCGTTTGAAAATTTGTATTGCAGGAAATTTCCGGTATTTTATCGTTTAACATAAAATTATTCCAATCATTGATTATTAATCGGAAAAATACCGTACCTTTGTAGCCGGTTTTTTTTAGGTTAAAGAAATGAAGATTAAAGCAAGCTACTCTAATGAGATATTCTGGAAGGAAAGCGCAGTATATTCGAAACTTCCACGAGAACTGAAAGTACTCGAAGAAATCGCATACAACGTATGGTGGGTCTGGAACTATGACGCCAGGGACCTCTTCGCCAGCCTGGACAGGGCTCTGTGGCGGAAGACGGAGAGCAATCCTGTGCTGATGCTGCAACAACTTTCCTACCAGCGGCTGGAGGAAATAACGAAGGATGGCGCGATGATGAATGAGATAAACAGGATTCATGCAAAGTTCAAGGCTTATATGCAACAGCCGCAAAGAACCGATATTCCTTCGATAGCATATTTCAGTATGGAATACGGGCTCTGTAATATCCTTAAAATATATTCCGGCGGGCTCGGAGTCCTTGCAGGTGACTATATCAAGGAAGCGAGCGACATGAACGTTAACCTCACCGCCGTCGGTTTCCTCTACCGGTACGGGTATTTCACACAGTCACTCTCAATGGACGGTCAGCAAATCGCAAACTATGAACCGCAACGGTTCGACCAACTACCGCTTAAACAGGTTATGGATAACAATAAGCCGATGGTGTTGGAAGTTCCGTACGACGGATTTAATGTTTACTGTAATGTGTGGACGGTGAGCGTGGGACGGATTAATCTCTATCTCCTGGATACCGACATCAACCAAAACCCGGAATGGGACAGGGCGATTACCCATAAACTTTACGGAGGAGACAACGAAAATCGCCTTAAACAGGAATACCTGCTCGGCGTAGGCGGGATTATTCTCCTTAACCGGCTCGGAATAAATAAACAAATATATCATTTAAACGAAGGACACGCGGCTCTGATCAACGCATGCAGGCTTATCTGGTTTATCGAAAACAGGGGACTCGCGTTCAACGAAGCGCTCGAAATCGTGAGGGCGTCGTCGCTCTACACTTGCCATACGCCCGTCCCGGCCGGTCACGATTACTTTGAAGAACATATATTCAGGAAGTATATGAGTTATTTCCCCGAAAGACTCGGTATCACGTGGCAGGAGTTCATGGATATGGGACGCGAAAACCCGGGCAGTAACGAGAAATTCTCAATGAGTGTCTTTGCCCTCAATACATGCCAGGAGGCTAACGGTGTGAGCTATTTGCACGGCGAAGTGTCGAAACGCATGTTCGCTCCCGTCTGGAAAGGCTATTTCCCGTCGGAACTGCACGTGAACTATGTCACAAACGGCGTCCACATGCCAACATGGGCGGCGTCGGAGTTTCTTAAAGTATATGAGCGTTATTTTCAGTCCGACTTCTATGACAATCAGTCCAATCCTAAGGTCTGGGAGAAAATACACCAGGTCGATGACGAAGAGATATGGGATGTGAGGGTCAGACTCAAAAACAGATTAGTGTCATACATCAAAGAACAATTTAAAGATACCTGGCTCAAAAATCAGGGTGACCCGTCAAAGGTAATCTCAATCCTCGAAAAGATAAATCCTAACGCATTACTGATAGGGTTCGGACGGCGATTCGCTACCTACAAACGCGCACACCTGCTCTTTACCGACCTCGAACGGTTGGCAAAAATTGTCAACAACACCGCCAATCCGGTACAAATAATCTATACCGGTAAGGCGCATCCGGCAGACGGCGGCGGTCAAAGCCTGATTCGGCATATAGTCGAAATTTCGCAACGTCCGGAATTTCTCGGGAAGATAATATTCCTCGAAAACTACGACATGAGGCTCGCCAAACGGCTGGTCTCAGGAGTAGATGTATGGCTGAATACCCCTACCAGACCGCTCGAAGCTTCCGGTACATCAGGCGAAAAGGCGGAAATGAACGGCGTACTAAACTTCTCCGTACTCGACGGCTGGTGGTACGAAGGGTATCGCGAAGATGCCGGCTGGGCGCTAACCGATAAACGTACATACGATAACCAGCAATTCCAGGACCAACTCGATGCCGCGACAATTTATTCCATCCTCGAAAACGAAATCATTCCGCTCTACTACGCCAAAAACAGCAAAGGCTATTCCCCCAGCTGGGTACAGTACATCAAAAACTCCCTCGTCGAAATAGCACCACACTACACAACACGGCGAATGTTTGAAGACTACAACAGTAAATTCTACGGAAAACTCGCAAACCGTAGCGCAATACTCTCCGCCTCCGGCTATGCCAAAGCAAAAGAATTAGCCGCATGGAAAGAGAATGTTGCCGCAAACTGGGACTCTATAGAAATAGTCTCATGCCGGATAGACGACCTCCAGAAAGGATTCGAGATAGGAGACAATATCAAAGGCAGCCTCGTAATCGACAAGCATAATATTACGGGTGCACTTGGAGCGGAGATAGTCAAAATATATACCGACTTGGTAACAGGAGAGGAAAGAATCAAAGTCACTCCGTTTAACATTGAGAAGATTGAAGGTAGCCGCATAACATACACTTTCACGAGCAAAGCTATCAATAGCGGTGCATTCAAAATGGGTATAAGGCTTTTCCCCGACAATCCCGACATCCCCCACAGAATGGATTTTGCATACGTAAAATGGGTGAATTTCTAAAAAGATTATGATATTTTCGGGAAAACTATCTCGAAATTTTCAGGATTCACGGAAAATAATTACCTTTGCAGCCCAAAAAGAAACTTAACACCGTAAAATAAATAATGGCAAAGAAAACAGTCAGCGCTCCGGCACACGCAGAAGCACAAGTAGGAGAAATCTTTTCTAAATCAGAGAAGTTCATAGAAACATACAGGAACCACATCCTTGCAGGTGCGGCATTCGCAGTCCTGATAGTGGTCGCAGTCGTAGGCATACGCAAGTATTACCTCGAACCGAAAGAACAGGAAGCACAGGCAGCCCTTTTCCCGGGAGAAAACTACTTCCAAAACAGGGAATGGGACAAAGCCCTCAATGGTGACAGCGCAATCTGTACTGGATTCCTCGCAGTCGCAGACGAATACCGTTTGACAAAAGCCGGTAAACTTGCTAACGCTTATGCCGGACTCTGTTACTACCATCTCGGCAACTATGGGGAAGCCGAAGCATACCTGAAGAAATACAGAGCTTCCGACAATGTTCTATCCCCTGCCCTCAAATCCACCATCGGTGATTGTCATGCAAGTCTCGGAAACGTAGAAAAGGCCATCGCATACTTCAAACAGGCAGCCGAGGAAGCAGGCGATAAAAACCTTAGTCCCATCTATCTGAAAAAAGCGGCTACCGCTTACGAAAGTCTGTCGGACTACAAGAATGCGCTGGATATTTACAAGCAGATAAAAAACAAATACCCCGCATCCGGTGAAGCGCAGGCAATCGACAAATACATCGAGCGCGCCAAACTCTTACAGACAAAATAAATGGCAACGCAGTGCCACAACTTGTCGGATTATAATCCTTCCACACTGCCGGACGCACGAGAAATGAAGTTCGGCATTGTTGTTTCAGAATGGAACAGCGAAATCACCTTCCGCCTTCGCGATGGAGCAATAGCAACTTTCAAGGAGAACGGTGTAAAGCCTGAGAACATCCATGTCGTATACGTCCCCGGCAGTTTTGAGCTCATTTATGCCGTCAAAAAACTCTCTCTTTACCTTCGTCCCGATGCCGTTGTAGGGTTTGGCTGCGTGATACGCGGTGAAACTCCACACTTCGACTGCGTATGTGGCGGAGTAACGCAAGGTTTTGCTAAATTGAACGCAGAGGGCGACATCCCTTACATATTCGGACTTCTCACAACCGACAACATGCAGCAGGCTGTTGACCGCGCCGGGGGACGGTATGGCAATAAAGGTGATGAATGTGCCGTAGCTGCAATTAAGGCAGCAGGACTGGGATTGCAATTAAAATAAACCTGAAATTTCTTTACAGATTACAGTTCTTTGTCTTTGTATTGTTTGTGGGTAAAGTCATGCAAAAATCGGACGAGGGAGAGACTCGTCCGATTTAAAGAGAATAGATGTAACGTTCTTTTATGGCTCGAACGGTGATTGGTATTTGACATTTGCCCCAATTACTCCTCCGGAAGTGCCTTCGAGATAATCAACTACATATATACGGACATATGTTGTATCATTATAATCGGAATGCCTTCCTACATAGCCATACCCGGGAACTACTGCAACTTTTGTAGCCCAACCTGAAGTAGGAATTTTAGTTACATTTCCTAATCCACGCATTTTGCCAATCGTAGCAAACTTCCAAATGCTGGAATGATAACTGAAAAAATTATCATCAGAACCTATATAAAAATAACTACCATTTACACCATCCGGATAAATATAAGTACATCCATTATTGCAATTCCTCACACTTATCAAAATAGTCCCTTTCGGGTCAGGCATAGCATTATTCGGATCATCAGGATCGTCTTTATCGCACCCTGCTATAATGCACATACTTGTTGCCACTAAACAGCCTATCAAAAAGAAGTATAAAAGATTTCTCCTACTCATCAGGCTTTTCGGACTCGCCCCGTTTTTTTGAATGGTCTCTGTCTCCATTGCACGAATAGCGTGCGGTTGCTTTGAATTTTCTTGTAACATTTTGTTCCACTTAACCGTGATGTGGACAGGGCTTAAAATTATTATTTACAAAGATTGTTCATTCTTGCCGCAACCAAACGAAAAAAAGCGTGAAACTGTTCGCTGATTGCTTATTTGTTTTCTGAGGTTCTACCAAAACCCTTGTGTTCTAATAAGCACGAATGTTCCACGCCTTGGCGTGAACTTCCAGTTACTTATTCTCGAACACTTGTGAAATTGGTAGATTTCAGAAAAGAGAATAAAAGCTAAAAGCTCATTTTATTTTCTATTCAATATGTAATATTTATATCCTTACATTCTTTTTACTGATTTTAATTCGTAACTCTTTTAATATTCCTGCTTTCGAGCCACGATTGCAGGATAATTGTTGCGCTTATCTCATCAACCAGCGCTTTGTCGCGGCGCTTTTGCCGCTTGAGTCCTCCTTCGAGCATTGCGCGATGCGCAAGTACTGAAGTGAATCGCTCATCTACATAACGTATTTCGATGTCGGGAATGGACTTGTGCAGCAGGTTATGAAACTGCCGCACTCTGTCCATGTTTTCCGAATAGAGGTAGTTCATCTGCCTCGGTTCACCAAGTAGAATTAATTCGACTTCGTTTTCTTCTGTGTATTTTTTCAGGAAGGGAATGATTTCGTGAGCGGCAACGGTTGCCAGTCCGCCTGCTATCATTTGCAGAGGATCGGAGACGGCGATTCCTGTCCGTTTTTTCCCGTAATCAATGGCTATTACCCTTCCCACCTGATTTTATATGGTTTTCTTTTTACTGCCGAGGGTTTTCTCTTTTGATTTCACTACCTGGCGCTCAAGTTTTTCTACGCACTTGTCCACGGCTCCTTCAAAGCTGTCGGCGATTTCTTCGGCAAAGAAGTCTTTGCCGCGGGCAAAGATTTTAATTGCCGCCTCCTTGTTGGAATTGGTTTCCGGTTTTACTACTTTCAGCGTTACGTCTGCCGAGAGAATGGATTCGCTGAATTTTTCCAAGCGTTTTACTTTCTTGTGGATAAATGTTTCCAGTTTTTCACTTGCCTCGAAATGGATGGCTTGAATTGATATTTCCATAAATACCTCCTTGTTTTTTTATGCTCTTGGATGAGCTTGTTGATATATGTTTTTTAATTCTTCAAACGATGTGTGGGTATAGACTTCGGTTGAGGAAAGGCTTGCATGTCCCAGTAGTTCCTTGACGGCGTTCAGGTCGGCTCCGTTGTTCAGCATACTGGTGGCAAAAGTGTGCCGCAGAACGTGCGGGCTACGCTTTTTGATGTTCGGAATTGCCGACAGGCGTCTGTGGACGATGTCGTAGATAACACTTGTTGATAGCGGGCGTCCGTTGCTGCGGATGAAGAAGGCGTCGGTTTGCTGTTCTTTTATTTCCGAGTCTCGTTTGTCCTTATAAGCGCGGAGCGTGGTCTCAAGTGTTGCGGCGAATGGTATAATACGTTGCTTGTTCCGTTTACCGGTTACTTTGATGGTGTGCAAGCCGAAATCTATGTCGATGTCGCGAAGTCCTGCGAGTTCGGCGCGTCGTATTCCTGTGGTGTAAAGTATGTCGAGAATGGCTTTATCGCGTTTACCTTCAAATGTGTCGCTGTATTCGCTGTCGGAGAGCAGTTCCTTCATGTCTTTATCCTTGACGAAGTTTGGCAGCGGCTTACCTGCTTTTGGTCCTTTTATGAGCCGCAACGGGCTTGTTTCTATGTATTTGTTGCGGCAAAGGTATTTGAAGTAGGATTTCAGCGCGCTTAGTTTACGGTTTACCGATAGCGGCGAATATCCTTCGTCCATCAGGCATACAAGCCACCTGCGCACCCAAACGGCGTCAATGTCGTGCGGATCTATTGGTTTTCCACCGCTCACAAAGTCTTTAAATTGCATTAAATCGTTTGTGTATGATTCGACGGTATGGGAAGAGTAATTCTTCTCATTTTGCAGGTGTTGTATGAATGATTCGACATACATATCCGTAGTTTTTATTACGAATGATCAGTTGTTTTCGGGACGTAACTTCCTTACGGCTGCGCCTGTCTGCCACATTTCGCTTTCGCGTAATGCTTTCAGTTCCTTTTCCAGTCCTTCGCGGTAATCTGCTTTGCTGTTGGAATCTATTGAGCGTTGTGCTTCGTTTCCGTTTGCCACTTCGCGGTAGAGTTTTTCAAAGACCGGTTTGGTAGCGTCATGGAAAGGCGTCATCCAGTCGAGAGCGCCGCGTTGTGCGGTTGTTGAGCAGTTGGCATACATCCAGTCCATGCCGTTTTCGGCGAATAAGGGCATAAGTGACTGTGTAAGTTCTTCGACTGTTTCGTTGAATGCTTCCGACGGGCTGTGTCCGTTTTCGCGGAGCACTTCATACTGTGCGAGTAGTAATCCCTGTATTGCGCCCATAAGGGTACCGCGTTCGCCGGTCAGGTCGGAATAGACTTCGCGTTTGAAGTCAGTTTCAAACAGGTATCCAGAACCTACTCCTATACCGAGTGCGATGGTTCTTTCGCGGGCTTTGCCGGTAGCATTTTGGAATACGGCGAAACTGGAATTAAGTCCGCGTCCTTCGAGGAACATCCTCCGTAGAGATGTTCCGGAGCCTTTGGGGGCTACCAGAATCACATCGACATCGGACGGGGGGATGATGCCGGTTCTTTCTTTGTAGGTGATTCCGAAACCGTGAGAGAAATACAGCACCTTTCCGGCGGTGAGGAAAGGTTTTATACGTTGCCATACTTCTATCTGTGCAGCGTCTGAGAGCAGGTATTGTATGACGGTTCCGCGCCGGGCGGCTTCTTCTATTTCAAAAAGCGTTTTGCCGGGAACCCATCCGTCAGCGACGGCTTTGTCCCACGTTTTGCCGCCTTTTCGTTGTCCGACGATTACATTGAAACCGTTGTCGCGCAGGTTGAGTGATTGTCCGGGACCTTGTACGCCGTATCCAATCACTGCGATGGTTTCGTTACTTAAAAACTCTCTTGCTTTTTCGAGCGGAAATTCTTCGCGGGTTACAACCTGTTCATTGATACCGCCAAAATTGATTATTGCCATTGTAAAAAGTATTTTGAAATTAGCATTATTGTTTTGACAATGCAAAGTTAATACTTTTTTTTATACACAGTATAACTTACCGCACAATTTCAATGCAACTGCATTTAATCTCACCCCGTAGAAAACAGTTTCCATGCGGTAGAAATACCTCCCATTGCAATTACCGCGACTGTGAAGATAGGATCTCCGTCGCTGACCTGAATACTGTGCCGACTTCTTCAAATCGAATGCGGGTATTAATACCTTCGAGTAGCATTTTCAATACTTCCGATACTTCACTGGCTTTTATTTCCTAAAAAAACTATACACATTTGTTTTTGGGACATGGCATTACAGAGAACAAAAGAATTTATTATTTTCGCTGCAT
>JAISYU010000049.1 GCA_031269685.1 Dysgonamonadaceae bacterium
GTATGCAAGTTCACCTTTTTTCAAGGTTGAAGTTGTCGGTACAGAACCACTTGTAATCACTTTGATTACACTTTTTAATGATAAAACTTTTGCCATGTTTTAATAAAATTTAATAGTAAATTATATCTCTTCGGTTACTGTCGCGATAGTCGTTTTGTCAAACTCATCTGCGACAACATCCGACATCATTTCCTCTACGATTTCTCGTACAGCCTCAGCGTTGTCAATGGATGCGCTGCCCCCGTCGTTAAAAGACCCTATAAACGATAAATCATCGAGCAGGGTCTCCGCTGAGACCGGCTCACCGTTGATGAACGTGTCGGTAATAGCATCCGCAAAGGATGCGCCTGTCACCCTGTCAATGATGGTTACGCTCGTCTCAGTTACCTCCATTTTGAAGGTTGCATCCGTTTTGTAATCGGTAATCACAGAACCATTCCGGTTCTCCTTGCGGATGCGGATCTTCTTATTCTCTAAATCGTCAATGTATAATGCCATAAATATATTTTTTAATTATTAAACATCTTGGTTTTCAATTACTGTTTCACTGTCCCGCGTGCATTTATCAATCCGGGGAATAACGAAACAGCCCTGTTCATAAGCGCTTCGGCAGCGGGATATTTACCAAGCAGCGTCATAACGTTACTGCCCGTAACATAAATTACAGGTTCAAGCACCTGCTGGGAAAGTTCAATGTCGGGATACGCGCCACCGATGGCAGTATCATAGTATGGATCAGTCAGCGGGCGTGGAATGGGAACATATATCGCCTTTTCAATCTCATGTGTCGAAAGCCCCTTGGGAAGGGAAAAATACCTCATCACATCACGCACCGAAGTAGAATCCTGCGATTCTATATTTTCAACATCAATCATAACCGACGGACGAATCCTTGAGCCACGAGTAAACTCGTTGGACTGAACGGCAAGCGCCCTGTCATTGACAAGCGTCGCCTCAAAAACGGGCTTAACCCAGCCTTTCATCTTAAAAGAAGTAAGCAGGTAAAAATCCGCAGGCAGCACCACAAAACCTGTTCCCTGTGGTAAATCCGCATGAAGTTCCGCATCATCGAACGAACAATTCTTAAACCAGGCCCGTTGGGCGCCTTGTGCATTAACGCACGTCCGCCACGCATCAACATAGCCCTCTTCGATGTGCCTGTCTAAGTTCGTAACTTCAGCGCCGAAGTACTGTCCTCCGTCGGCGGCAAGTTGACCGCTCTCGTCTATCACCGCTGCAACCCTCTGTATAAATTGACTTTTATTCATTTTGATTCCGTGTATTTTACAATTCAACTATTTCCTAAAACTCCTTCAATAACATTATTGCCCTGCCCTTGAGCCGGCAAACCCTGTCCGGCTCCCGCCATTTCCTGTTTCTTTGATTCAAGTTCCATTAAGAACTTGTCGGCAAACGGGAAGGCGCCAAGTTTGAGCACCATTTCGGGGTCAAACATATCCGGTCGCAACTGCATCATCTGCAAAAGGAAGTCATTTTGAATCATCCTGTAAGCCGGAGACGAAGTCGATTCCGTAATGGCTACCGTAAACTTCAGATTACGTACATCCTGCGGATTATAGCGAATATTCTTCAGCGACCGACCTCCGCCTGAAACATTGATATATCTCGGTTCCGTATAAAATTGCTGTACCATTTGCAAATTTTTAAGGTCGCGAGCCTCGCGCAGTTCCCTGTAAGCCTCCATAAGTTCGGTCAGGGAAGTAGTTGCGTTCTGTGTCTGTTGCATATAAAGAGAGGCAGGAGTTCCCGCCGAAGGCGCCTTACCTTGCAGTACGCCCTGCATATTAGAGATCTCTTCAAAAAGTTTCATCGACATAGAGAGAATATTTGTAATATCCGCCGTTGAGCCGGAAGCATACACCGCCTGCGGAGGAGCATTCTTACCCTTATCGCTTTTCCAAAAGATCATAGAATTAATTTTTCCCCAGTCCGACCTTAATTTCTCTTCCGTATAACCATGATCCCTGTCTAAGCTGTCCGCGTCAACTAAAAGGGCTCCCTTAGCCTGCAGGCGGAGGATCATATATTGCAGCATATACATTTTGTTGATCATCTTTTGCTGGTCAATCACGCCTTCCACATACGGGAACACCTGACGGTCATACATCTTGAAAAACTTAAACGAATACGGATGTGATCCGTGCCAGTACGGACTTTCCATTTCCATTAGGGTATCCCCGTAAGGAGACATAAAATAACAATGCCAGTAATTATCCACAAACCACTCATACTCAATCAGTCTCATGTCATGGGGAGCAATACCCATAGACCCCTGTTCTATGCGTCGCCGGTCATTCTCCACATCCAGGGCGGCGGCGTCATCAATCTCAGCCTTATAATACTCCGCTGTCAGGTAGTCATGTACCATGATACGCTCTTTGGCTTCTTTGCGCCATATCTCAATGACGCGGCAGCGGGTATAAGCCGACTGGAATTCACCGTAGAAATCAATATTCCTGTTCTTATCTTCCGTCAAGGTATCGCCCCAGTAATCCATAACGCTTTCCTGGCTTACATGAGAGTAAATACGGCGTATCTCATCTGCGCGAGACCGACTGCCCTGTGAAAACTTTGCTATAACATCAAACAGACCCATGTCATGCAGTTCACCCACAAGCGAACAGTCCCAGCCGCGAGTATCTTCCATATCGCCGTCAAAGAACGCGCGGTTATGATTCGTAATATCGTTCCAAATATCAATAACGCCGTTACGTTCCCCGTACCAGTGTTTGAAAATTGCAGCTCCGGTAATCATTAAATAGGATAAATTTTCCGAATCCAATCCCCACAGACTGTTATTTTGGTACACATACTGCAATGTATTAGACATCATTTCGCCCGCCTGCTGGTCATCCCTTTCACGGGCAATGCAGACAGGCTCCGTCTGGTTCGACTGGAAATAACCCGTTACAGAGCGCACCATTCCGCGAATCATATTATTAGTTATCGGCTGCACGCCTTCATCTATCAGTGATTTGCGTTCACTGACCCATCCGCAGTCGGTTTTAATGGCGTCACCCCACTGGTCGCCGAAAGTAAAACGTTTCATGCGTTCAGCCTTATCGCGGAAAGCGCGAAGGGAAGACCAGGCGATATAAGCATCTGTCAATACATTATTATTCTTATGTATCGACAGGTTATCCCTTGCCGTATCAATCCGTTCCCGCTTTTTTGTGCGCGGAAACAATTTAGCCGCCATACGTGCATTTCCCTTTGCCATATCTTAACTCTTAGCGTTATTTATTAAATCTCTCCTGCAGTATCGTAAATACTTCTCCTTAGCCGCTGTCCTCTCATGTTCAGTAGAGCGGTTATTCCTTGTTAGCGGGGTAGAGTAAAAAATAGAATTTGACAGTTCTATCATACCCATTTTTCGCGGCAGCAGATTTTTTCGTTTTAGATAATCAATCTGCGCCTTATTGACGGAGATCAATTTCTCCTTGCTTCCGTCCGGTGCAAAAATCATGACATGATACCGCTTATTGAAAGCCCGCTGTTTCGTATCCGCAAGCCTTATTGCGAGAGACATTCTCCATTCCCGACGCTTGTAGTACAGCCATTCAAAAACGAAAACAAGAACCTCGCAGCAATCATTGGCGAGCAATCTTATAAATCCTTTAATACCGTTAAAATTCATTACTGTTAATTATTTTTTCAGTCCGCAAAGTAAATGAATCGACATGTAGATGTCTGTTGGTGAAATGAAAATCTTTCATTGATTTTCACCGCCTGCTATTTTTCAATAAAAAATATTCTACTTTTTTGTAGAAATAAAAAAAATAATATTACCTTTGCACTTGTTTAAGAAACAAACATGGAAATAAAGTTCGATAAAGAGTACTTGCGTGAGCGGACGAAATAGAAATGTAGAATATCATAAAGCGATGGGAAAAAACAAGTTAGTAACTCCATTTGTAAAATGGGTTGGCGGCAAACGCCAACTTATGGATTCTATTATGGACGCGATGCCTAAAAATATAAGAAATTACACTTACGTTGAGCCATTCATCGGAGGCGGGGCAGTACTCTTCCATATTCAGCCTAAGAATGCCATTATTAATGACTTCAATTCAGAATTGATAAATGTATATAATGTAGTAAAGGAGAACTTAGACGAACTCATTATAGATCTAAAAAATCATAAAAACGAATCGGAATATTTTTACTACATCCGCAGTTTAGATCGCTCTGAAGATTTTGCAAAAATAGGAAAAATACAGAGGGCGTCAAGGTTAATATATTTGAATAAGACTTGTTATAATGGGTTATATCGCGTAAATAATGCAGGGGAATTTAATTCTCCATTTGGTAGGTATAAAAACCCAAATATAGTTAATGAACCTGCTTTAAGGGCTGTCTCTTCATATCTTAACTCTAATAATGTACAGATTTTTTCCGGGGATTACGATAATATACTTAAAGACCTCGATAGAAATTCATTTGTGTATTTAGATCCACCTTACCACCCTATATCTGAGAGTTCTAACTTTACAGGATATATTCAAGGGGGGTGGAATATTTTTGATCAAGCTATATTGCGGGAAGCATGTGATGAACTCACAAAAAGAGGTGTAAAGTTTTTGCTGTCAAACTCCGCATCAGGTTTTATTAAAGATCAATATCGAAATTACAACATTATTACAGTTAAGGCTACCCGATCAATTAATGTTGATGCTGAAAAACGGGGAGAAGTCGATGAACTTTTAATCCGAAACTATGAGTAAATCGAAGAATGACATAGCGTGGGAACAGATTTTTGAAAAACACCGAATTTTAGATAAAATCGAATCAAAAGGTAGTGCATCAATATCCTCTGTAGATATAAACAAATACAGAGAAGCCCGATTAATGACAAAATTTGATCATCGTTCTCAACTTCCAAAATTGTTCATTGACAACAACCTGTCCATACTTCCAACGTCTAGAGGCACTTACGAAATAGGAACTTTTGAAACATTCTGCGACTTCAATAATGAGGAAGTAGAAGTTACTCCGATTGATTTTCCAACTTTCCTTGAAAGCATTGATTATAAAGATATAACAAGTGAGGCAACCGCAATAAATTGCGCCTTTGTATCAAAAATACTACATGATTTCACTAATGAGGATAGTTTATTGCCAACTGTTAGTGGACGCATGAGTTCCTCATTATTCGATTTCAAGATTAATTCAGGCAAAGGTCTGTTCAAGGTAAAGGTTGGAAATTCCCAGATCGAAATAGATGGAGGATATGAAGGAGACAATTCCTTGAGCCTTATTGAAGCTAAGAATTATATATCTGATGATTTTCTAATTCGCCAATTATACTATCCATATCGTTTATGGAATAATAAGATTACCAAGCAAGTACGTCCAATATTCTTAACATACACAAATGGGATATTCCATCTTAGGGAATACGAATTTGTTGATTCGGAACTATATAACTCCATTCGATTGGTTCAGCATAAGAAATATGCGGTACAAGAAGGAGCAATTAACCTTGAGGCTATTCAAAATATATTGGATAGCATCAAGACGGTTAAGGAGCCAGAATTACCATTCCCACAGGCAGATAGTTTTGAACGTGTAATTAATCTATGTGAACTATTAAAGCAGAGAGGATTTCTTAGTAAAGACGAGATTACTCAAAATTACGACTTTGATTCACGCCAAACAGATTACTATTCCAACGCCGCTAAATATTTAGGGCTGATCGAGAATGCGCAAGAAGGCAGCCAGATAGGATGTGTTTTAACGAAACTCGGGTTTCATATTTTTAGCCTCCCTATCATTGAACGACAATTAGAATTTGTTAAACTTATACTGTCTCATACCGCATTTAAGAACACCTTAACACTATATTTTAACAAAGGAAATACTCCCTCAAGATATGAAGTTGTTGAAATCATGAAGAGTTCGAAACTGTATAACATTGATTCAAAGCAAACATATAGACGTAGAGCTTCTACTGTTCTCTCATGGACAAACTGGGTACTTGAACTTATTGAAGAATAAATTAAATAATACTACCTTTGCCCCGTAATAAATACTTGATATGGACAGTTTACTTATTCCAATACAAAACATGATTTACAAAATCAGAAGGCAAAAGGTAATGCTTGACTTTGATTTAGCGGCAATGTATCAGGTGGAAACTAAAAATCTGAATTTGTCTGTTAAACGTAATATAAAGCGTTTCCCGCCTGATTTTATGTTTCAACTCACCAGTGAGGAGTGGGAAAGTTTGAGGTTGCAAATTGAAACCTCAAAGCGTGGGGGACGTCGATATTTGCCCTATGCTTTTACCGAGCAAGGTTGCCGCGATGCTGTGAGAAATTAGAGGTAAAATAAACGCGGCTCTTATTTTAATTTTACGGCAAAAACTAAAATAAAGGCTTTCACTCTCTCCACATATTGACTACTTCTTCTTTTAACCTTGCTATTTCCCTTTCTGCTGTTTTTTGTTCTTCCGGTGAAAGCTCTTTAAGATTATCGGTTATATCTTTTATACGTTTCATTCTACCGGTAAGTCCGTAGCGTTCCTGTCTCTGTTGATGCGTACCGATTCTTTTCCCCGACAGCCTGTCATTAAAAATCCTGTCGGGCTCTCTCTCGCCTTTGACGCTGTATTTGGGTGCGTCGTATGCACGGAATCCGCTTGGTTCGTTTTTCTTGTGTCCTTTTTCTCCTTTCAGTGCATCCGGCGGAACTGTTTCCTTGTGGCGGGTTATAGTGGAAAGCGTATCGGTATCAATGAATCCGCGGCGGGCAAGGTCGTAAGTCTGTATTTTCTCTGCGAACTCCGCTAAAGACATAGAACCGGCTTTTACATCCTTAAAATCCTCACTGATTTTTGCTTTCTGCGTTTCAATCTCTTGTGTCGCTTCCCTGTATCTCTTTTCAAGTCCGCCTGCCGTGACGCCGGAGTCTGCTATATCGCTCCAGAAGGTAGAGACGATAGGAATATCACGGGTTTTCACATCCTTGCTTCCGTCAAATGCCTTGTCGATAGCGTCTATGCTCTTTGCAGCAATATTAAACAGCCCGCCGAGGTATGAATTAGTGATATGATATACTTTGTCGGGATTAAGATTAATAAATCCAGCCTGCCGCTCATCGCCGCCCGTCATGTTACTCAGTCCGCTAAACATGTCAATAAACCATTGAGGCGTATAATACTCTCCGCGCTTGTTTTTACGTGCGCTTGTCCATGCTGGTTTATCGGCGTTCTTGCCGAATCTCTCCGACATCTCGTCATAAATAGCCCGTCCGCTGAAAGTCTTGTTAGCCCAAACTTCGACAAACGGTTTTCCCATATCAGGCGCTAATTGTGCCGGTCCACCCTGATTAACTCCACCTATCGGATTGATGGGAACAAGGTCGGTCAGTGCAAGCAGATTATCAATGAATACGTCGTCCCAGTCTTTTTTACCCATAAAGCCCTGATAGAAATTATCTCCGAGCGCATAAAACACCCTGTTTTCATGTCCGTTCGGTATCTTAAGAAAACCGTTAGTGTATGGTATTCTAATACAGATATTGTTCTGTCTGTCCCATTCCGACAATTTTAAGTACTCGTCATCATCGTCGCCATCCCCGCTCCACGTCGCCGCTAAACTATTCCACAGAGTCCAGATCAGCCCGCCGGCGGCAATATTAACGCCTGCCCAGACGCTCATCTTAATCGGGTGCAACTTAGCCTGTTCATATATTACATTAGCCGCCTGTATTCCTGCGTTTGAGAACAGCCACAGCGGAGCGAAGAGCCCCGAATGTGTACCGCGCTGGTTAAAGTTCAGCGTGACATTCTTCGCATCGTTGACCGAACGCGCTATTGACCGCCCCTGTTGGCGGCTTGTCATATAGACCGCCAGGCGCGTATTGTTTTCTATCAGTTCATTGCAGTCTCCGATAAAGTCCCATACTCGTTTAGCGGCGTTTTCTTTGTTCCCGCTCTTTATTGCAGCCTCTACTTCCCTCTGTACGTTTTTGAGCGACGTAATGCTTGAAAAGCCCGTCATGGCGCCGTTCATAACAAATTCGTAGACATACAAATCATCCTGTTTTGAGAGGTCGAGTTCTCCGAATAACCATCTCCGCATTGCGCCTGCCGCACGTCCAGGCAACCAATTCCTCTGAAACTGCATAAAGTATTTAAAATCTTCTTTTACCGGAAGGATAGTCGACGCGAAGATGAAATCCCGTGCCATGTTCGACAGCATAAAGCGCGGGTTCTTTGTTGTTAGCATCTGGGCGCGGAACTTCTGCGCGTCCATAAAGAAACCGTAAATCTTTTTCAATGTCTCGTTGTCTACACGCACCATGTCATCCCCGTTTATTGCCCGCGACACTAAGGGGTTGGCATTGATGTATATGTTATACGCTTTGCCGTTCTCATATACTTTCACCGTATGCTGCTTTGCCTGGCTTTTCTTGATAAACATCCCTGAAAGTTCCAGCCGGTGTCTGTCCTGAGTTACGAATCCCGCTTTTTTCTTTGCCTGCATGTCCGCTTCAAAACGGTCTATTGCATCCCTGTACAGTTGAGGGTTGGCAGTCAGCGTCTCGAAGTCTCTGTCCGACATATTCATAAACGGGTCAAGAGCCTCTCCCGGCGAGACGTCATACCAAGCCTGGCTTGCCGAGATCAGTCCTGTCGTATCGAGAGCCGCGATACGTTTCAATGACAGGTTGTGTGAATTCTTGTTGCCGGTGATTATAGCCGTCTGCGCCATTTGGGGAATAAAAGCAAACGGCGTCTCGGAGCGGCTGCGCCTGCCCTTCGCCACCTTCAAGCCTTCATAGAAAGTGCCCATATCATTGCCGTAATCGTAGAAATCCTCTGCCGTAACCTGGTCATGTCCCCGCAAAGGCACATAGTATTTCCATTTACCGGTAAGTTCATTATACGTCTTCCGGTCTATCAAGCCGGAGTTAAGTTGCTTTTTCAGGGAAAACTCCGTCGCGGCGTTTACTTTCTGCCATAAGTCATCGGTTAATTGATCGCCGAACATGCCTTCTACCTTTGCGATATAGTCGGCAATAACCTTATCCCGTTCCGCTTTGAATGAAGCGTCGTTCATAACGTCTTCCAAATCGGCTTGAGACTTGATGCTAATACCATTCTTCGCTGCGTACAACTCTGCGGCTACGGCATATATACCGGAATAGTCCTCTTTGAGTTTGAGTTTTTCCTTTTCCTTCTCTTTTCCCTTCTCTTTTCCCTTCTCCTTTTCCTTCTCCTTTTCCTTCTCCTGTTTGGCGATGGCTTCGGCTGTCATTGTTGTATTACGTTCGAGACCATGCTTGAGGATAACATAATTTTCAACCGCCCGCAACAGTTCTTTATCGGATAAATTTGCAAACTCGGCAAACTCGCTAAGGGTTTCCTTTAATTTACCGACAACCACATTGAGGGGCTTCATGATTTTCTCTTTAAACTCCTCAAACTCGGCTTGACTTTTCCCTACCTGATGCGTAGCCGTCAGATACCAGTCGTTATATTCCGCTATCTTAACTCCCGCCTGTCTCAATACATCCAGGAAGAGTTTTACAGGGTGGAAGTTATCAATTAACTTTCGCCTTGCCTGATGTCGCCTGAGTTTTTTATCAAGTTTGTCCCTAAACCGCTCGCGCGCCGGATTTCTTGCCCCGCCCGCAGCCATAAACCGGATGCCGTCATTGTCATCATGGGTGTCTGTTCCAGAATCATCAGGGGTTTCGGTTCCTGAATCCTGTACGGTAGTATCTTCTCCCTGCTGCTGATTCATATAAGATATGGAATGAGGAAACGTATCAATAAAATACAACATTCCGTCCTTCCCTTTTAGAACGTTTGCAGGGCGGGCGTCAAAAAGTTCATATTTCCCGTTACTCCAAACTTCGTGTCCATTACTCCATTCACGCACTCCGTCAAGTTTGAAACCGTTATCTATAAGATATTTGTCTATCTCTTCCTTTGTGGCATTGCGTTCAACGTCAATTTCCGGTTGTTCCATCACTAAGGATATGAAGCCTTGTTTGTTTTTAATGAAACCTTTTACGTCGTATGCTACATTAGGAAATAAAGCATTATGAGCAGCGAGCCTGTCAATCAATGCAGATAGATTGTGAATATGTTCCGACCCTTTAACGTAAGAAAGATTGTTTACTTTTGTAAGAGTTTTGCCGTCGGGGTTTTTATACACATCATTTTCAGACGTACCTGTTTTATTTTGGTCGTGAATCAGTGTTTTATCGTCAAGATACGACTTATCCAGCAGCGCGCCGTTTTGCTCTGCCTGTTTTTCTAATTCGCGCCGGAATATTGTTTTATCCCAGTCGGGGTTTATGCCCCTTGACTCCAGTTCTTCTCGCTCCTCAATCTCGCGAACTGTGTCGATGATTCCTGCGTTGTTAGAGGCTTCGACTGTTTGATATATTCCGCGCCGCGCTTCTGGTCTTCCCACCAGCCTATCGAAGGAACTGTTTCCCACTGTTTGTCCGTTATCCATTCCGGCTTTTGAGTTTTCTGTTTCATTTTTTATAACATTTTGTTTAGTTTCTTTTTCTTTTTGTTTTGCAAAATTATTATTTTCAGATGAATCTTCCAAATTTTCAAACATAAACCGTACATCATCGCTCTCTTCGTCGAAGTTACCGTTGTTGTCGGTCGAGGATTTGATTTGGGAGGGAGCAAAGGCTACATATTCCTCGTTTATAAAATTCACATAACTACTACCACCATAATAACCACCGTCGTATTTTTGAGATTTTAATTTTTCCAAATCCTCTCTGTCTACAAATGCAGCGGGAACTTCCCCCTTTGGTGTATCATATCGGCTATAACCGTTAAAATTGTATGGATTTCTTATGTTTAAAAACATTTCTACAACTTGACCGCCATATTGTAATTTTTCGGAGAAGTTGTCTGCTACTTCTCTATTTTTTGAAAAATAAAAGACTTGATTCCCTACACGCGATTTTGTTCTGTCAAAAACAGTGAATTGGTTATTGCTTCCGTGATATACCACCATTGGCTCACCGTTGGAATCTACTACTTTTGATGAATTATTTTGCAGGATTGAAATTAAAGTATTATCTTTGCCGACGGAATAAGACGGTAAAGGTGATGCCCCCGTTGTTGTAAAACCGTTAGAGTTTGATTGTGTTATATCAATCAGACTCTTTTTTTCTATTTCGGTAAGTCTGTGGTCATAATATTGTTTTCCATCTTTCACTCCAACTATCAACTTTGCCGTATAATCAACGCCGCCTATTTTTAATCCAACTACATAATAGCGGTATTTATCAAATTTGTCATTGGCTTTCCTATTGTTCCGCTCTTCTATAAACACAGCATTTTTCAGCATTTCAGGAATAGCCGCAATAGATTTTAAATGTATTTCATCATATCTATTATGTGATGTAACTTCTTTCGCGCCGGTACTTGTTAATTCTACTGTTTCGTTAGTGTCTGCTATTGTATATTTGCCTCGCAGGTTATTAAGAATCCATTGTTGAGCGGATTTGGAATTTAATTCATACTTTCCCTTATGCTCCTCGCCCGTTATCTCAATATCCTTGCTGTTACGCAGTTTGTCTATGCGGTTTTGTTTTTCCCAGTCCCCGAACCAATTCTTAAACGCTTCCGTGCGTACCTGTAACCATTGCCGCTCGTTAAGGTTCGTATCCTTTCCGTTAGGCGCTTTCATGAATGTGCTGTTTGGATTATAAACAACACCGTCTATATAATTTGTGTTTGACAATTTGTCCCGCATCTTTTGCATCTCGCTTTCAGGCACATTATGAATACTGCCGTATTCTTGTGTTAATGT
>JAISYU010000104.1 GCA_031269685.1 Dysgonamonadaceae bacterium
GCAATGACATACAAAAGGCGTATCCATGCATGGACGGAAAAACAGTAAAGAATTTATTTATCAACAAAATTAATTATCAAAATCAATGAACAAGTACTTTTTTATTTTAATCGCGCTCGTTATTTTGAGCGCAACAGGCGCTAAGGCGCAAGTAACAATCGGTTCTACCGCTAACCCGAAGGCAACTCTTGACGTTGTTAAGACGGCAGGCGATGTTCCTGACGGCGTTCTTATTCCGCGGTTTACGAAGGAGGAACTTAACGCCGAGAAGGACAAGTACACCTCAGAGCAGATCGGCGCCATGGTTTTCGTTACCGATGAAACGGGAACAGTGATCGACGGTTACTCCAACCAGATTGGTTGTAAGGGGATCTATTACTGGCAGGGGACATGGGTTGGCGCCCGTCCATGTACTGTGGAGACAACTTACATAAAAGTATCCAATCAGCCAAATGCATTCACGTTCTATGAACTTGGGACGGAAAACGGCGGCAGTACCGCCGTTCCGACGCCTCTTAACTTCAGTGTATCGTCCAATACGAGCGGGAACATTATTTACCAGTGGTATATTATCACCGGCAGTAATATCAATGTCCGCATTGCGGAAGCATGTGATTTAAATAGCACTGGTGGAAAAGGAGGCGAGGGTTATAACCAGGCAGATTTCTCCCCTAACATCCTTCGCGGCACTACTAAAAACGCTAATTACAATGGTTTTTACCGTTATTTTTGCCGCGCGACTAACTCAGCCGGCGACTTTGTAGAGTCCAATGTTGTTGAAGTTGCTGTCGGTTGCGGCGCTAAGAATATGCAGGGCGAATGGCTTTCCTTCCTCTGCTTTAACCTTGGGGCGACTGAACTTTCTATTGTCGGTCAGCGCGACAATAGCATCACGTTTAATAACAATAACCTTTCCGACGGCAGGCATAAATACAAAACCGGTGAAGAAACCGTTTACGGTGACCTTTTCCAGTGGGGACGCATCGGCGACGGGCATCAAAAGAGGAAAGGTACGGATGGTAAGTATTCGGCAAGTAATAGTAATTATCCTGGTGGTGATGTCCCTCCTGAAGATATAGTAGCTTTAGAAAACCAGGTAAATTATTCTGGTATAGATGCAACCTCTTTTAAAAGTGGTAATCTTGTAAATTCCACGTCGCAGAGATATCCTGATAACCAGATAAAACTATATAATGAGTCTCTGACTCCTGATATTCCTGCGACTTCTGGAAAGACTGCTTACAATGTATATGGCAAATTCATCTACGGTTCAACGGAAGGTAACTGGGCGTATCATTTGTCAACATCAACAAAAGACCTTTTGTGGCGTAGCGGACGTTATGCTGCAAATGACCCGTGTGCAAAAATCAAGAGCACTTATACGGGGGCTTTGCCGATTGACGCTACCACATCAAATGACGACTATGAGACTTATTATCCTGCAGAGAATTTAACCACCGGCGTAACCGGCGCCAACACCAACTGGCGGTTGCCGAACCAGGAGGAATGGGGTTCAATTTTTAAGGGCGGTGCAATAAGTGGCAGTAATAGCAATGCTCTTGCTAACACATGGAAATGGAACAGTACCAAAGGTCGCGGCTATGAGATTCAGCCCGACGGCGCTACTACTACCCTCTTTCTGCCGGCTGCCGGCAGCAGGCTCAACGGTAATGGCGGGCTGTACAACCAGGGAAGTCTCGGCCACTACTGGAGCAGTACATTCGCAGGTACTAATGCCTACTACCTGTACTTCTACAGTGGTTACGTCAATCCGGCGAACATTACCAGCCGCGGATACGGGTTCTCCCTTAGATGTATCCGCAATAATTAATACGTCTCTTTGATAATTTGACTATTTGACTATTTAAAATTTTTTTTTTTTGCGGGGGGTATTTAAAACCCCCCGCAGGGAACAAACCGCGAAGCGGTTTTAAAAATTTTTTTCAGAAAAATAAGTGCTCTTTGAAATATTGGTTTGTGCTGGAAGAAAAAGGTTGCATCACCGCTACGCGGCGCACCTGTGAGAGGTTTCCTCTTACCGTGCGCTGTCGCACACGGTGAAAAAGCATCACCCCCAATAATGCGCCGCATAGCGGTGCCGCAATAGATTTTTTTCGCACAAACCAATATTTTTCAAGAGAAGTTTGTATGATTTTTTTTATTTAAAAAAACTTGATATATGACAATAGCAGAAAAAGTAAACCTGTCACACCCGGGAACACAAGATACCAACTCGATGACCGTGTATCTGTTCCGGGAAGGCGTGTTCTGGATAGCATACGAACAAAGCGCTTGGGCAGTTTCACAGGTGAAACAACTCAAACCAACGCGGAAACTCGTAAAAGCCGTCGGATGCGATGTTGTAAGCGTCGGATTTCCCGATTCGGCTCTCGACACGGTTGCCAAACACTTCGAGAATGTTGAAAAAGTAGCCAACAGGGTGACAATGAAAACCCAAAAACCGGCTAACATGGAATCATTCGAGGCATGGCGAGCGGAAATCAACATTCGCCACACAACAGCGCCCGCAATCAGCCAAAATGAAATATCCGGTACATCACTCACATCAAATGTCGCAATAGTAGAGAAAATACGCAGTTTTAATCTCTCAAACAAAACGCCGATGGAGTGTATGATATTCCTCAATCAATTGAAATCAGAATGTTTAACGGTATGAAAACAGAAAAAACATCGTTGATAGAAGACCTGTTTGTAGCGTATTTCGATGCACGACGAAACAAACGCAATACCATTAACCAGTTAAGGTTTGAAATAAACTTCGAGCATGAACTATTCCTCCTGCGTGACGATATTATGAACTGCCGCTATGAAGCGCGTCCCTCAATATGCTTCATAGTAGAAAACCCCGTCAAACGTGAGGTTTTTGCCGCCGACTTCCGTGACCGCGTAGTGCATCACCTGCTATACAACTACATGAACCCAACTTTTGAAGAACAGTTTATAGAAGATTCATATTCCTGCCGGAAAAATAAAGGTACACTGTATGGCATCAAAAGAGTGGACAGTTTTATCCGTCAGTGCAGCAATAACTATACACAGAATTGCTATATCCTGAAATTAGATCTTGAAAGCTATTTCATGAGCATCAACAAAGTTATTATGCTCAAAAAAATTCAAAAAATGCTGCAATACGGTAACTTTGCCTGCAATCGTAACGACATGCGGGAAACAGTGGATTACCTGCTGCAAAAAGTGGTCTTCAATGATCCCCGCGAAAACTGCATCATCAAAGGATGCCGCAAGGACTGGGAAGGTCTGCCGTCGTCGAAATCACTCTTCAACAGCAACAAAGACCACGGACTGCCGATAGGCAACCTGACATCACAACTGTTCAGCAATGTTTATCTTCACGATTTTGACCTGTTTGTGAAAAATGAACTCCATGTAAAATATTATGGACGTTATGTTGATGATTTTGTACTCGTCCACAATGACCGCAAACATCTTAAAACGCTTATCGTCAAAATGAATACTTTTCTCGGTAACGAACTGCAACTGCGTATCCACCCAAAGAAAATCTATCTTCAGGATTATGTAAAAGGGGTTAAGTTCCTCGGAGCAGTTGTCAAACCAGGCAGGATATACGTCGCCAACCGTACAAAACATAGTCTCTTCCGCACATTGCATGAAACAGATACAAATATGAAGACAATGACGCCGAACGTTAAGTCATTACAAGATACCCGCGCAATAATAAATTCATATCTCGGCATTATGAGCCATTTCCGAACATACAACGTCCGGCGAAAAGCATTGCTCGGCAAACCTCATGAGTTTTTACACTACGGATACCTCGACGGTAATCTGCAAAAATTCAAAATAAGGAAAAACCTCCTAAATCCAACTGTTTCCAACTATGGCTTTATATGACCAATTACCCGTATTCCGTGATGCATACGCACTGCTGCGAATAGTATATCTCACATGCAACACTATGGAACGGACATACCGTTTCACTCTCGGCGAACGCCTGCAAAAGGAAATGACAGATATTTTCCTTAACGTATATCGTGCCAACAACGTCACCGATAAAACAACCCATATAGAGCACGCCCGCGAAAATGTGGAAATAGTCCGTTTGCTTTTCCGCCTCGCCTACGACGAAAAACAGTTTTCTACAAAACAATACGTCGAAACCAACGAGAAAATAGAAAGCATAAGTAAACAACTTGCAGCATGGAAGAAATCAACAAGGTCGTTCCGTTGACGGGTGAGAGTTGTATGCAAGGACTTAATCAACCTGTATACAAGAGGCTTGTAAATTCAGCAAGCCACTTCGACTTAATGAAGTTACAACAAATCAGCGCTTGCTCTTTCTGCCGGCTGCCGGCAACAGGAACAACGGTAATGGCGGGCTGTACAACCAGGGAAGTAACGGCAACTACTGGAGCAGTACATTCGCAGGTACTAATGCCTACAACCTGAACTTCAACAGTGGTAACGTCAATCCGGCAAACATTAACAACCGCGGAAACGGGTTCTCCCTTAGATGTATCCGCAAGAATTTACACAATGGTACGACCTTCTTATTTTATTAAAACTTTAATTTATGTACAAAAAACTGCTCTTTATCCTACTCACCGTTTTGCCTGCAAATGCGCAAAACAAAATCATGTTCAACGTGCCGCCATGCGCCGGACAGAAGTACGCTTTCGTGCTTGAACGTGGACTGAAAACAGATACCGTAGCAACCGGAATATTTGACGTCAAAGGATGCGCAACGGTAAACATACCAAATAACCATACTAATTACAGCGGCTCAGGAAAACTTTTGCTGCCCGACAAGGGTCGGCTGATTGTCAACATGATAATCAACAATGAAGATTCTGTTACCGTCAATTTTCCGGCAAAGGCTGACAATCCCGAATTCGCCGGCTCTCCCGAAAACACGGCAATAACCGATTTCATTGCAGAAGAGTCGCAAATCAACGAACAATACATGCCTCTCGCCGGACAGATTGCCGAAATGTTTCCTTCCGACACGGCATTCCTTCGGATAAGCATGGCGCTTTCAGATCTCAAAGAACGCTACATGAACCTGAACCGCCGTATCGCAGAAAGTCCGCTATATGCAGCCAGGATAATGGAAATCATGAACTGTATGACTTTCAGTAACCCCTTGTCAGGGCTGACGCCGGAAGAAATAATAAGCGAAAACAGGAAATTCATTACCGAAAAACTTGACTTCGCCGACCTTCTGACGAGCGGCTTTTGGAAAGACTTTTTCAACGTATGGTACGAAACGAACATGACGAACGATTCCGTCCTTGTAAACGATGCCCGCAAGATGCTCGACCGCACAACAGACATCGAAATCAACCGGCAACTGATGCAGACTTTTATCAACACTTTCAGCCGATATGGACGCGAAGACCTACTGCCGGAAATCATTTCGTCGGCAAACATCCCGATCAACGGCAAACCTGCGCCGGCAATCATTAACCGCTCCGACACTATTTTCCCTAAACAGACCCTGATCCTATTCTACGAAACCGGATGCGGAAGTTGCCATAACGAACTTCACAAGTTGACGGAGAAATACAACATCCTGACAAACAACCACGTGGAAGTCATATCAATAGCCGCCGACATAGACGAAGATACGTTTCACTACACAGCCGACCGCTTACCTTGGACTGTCAAACTGTGTGACCTAAAAGGCTTTGACGGCGAAAACTTTATCAACTACGGAGTAGTAGGAACACCAACATATATCCTCATTGACGGCGAAGGTACAGTCTGTGGCAGGTATTCCGACTTGAAGAAATTAATAAAAGATTGAAGAGACAGCACTTTCGGAGAGTGTTCCAAAGGAATCAAGGAAACTATTCTACATAAGGGTACCCAGACTGATAAAGGATATAACACAAAGCCCTGATTTTCAGGGATGATTAATCAGATAATTGATTTCGTAAGATTATCTATTGAGGATGCTTTCAAGATTGCTCATCGTAATGCGGAACGTTTTGTCAACCGACAGGCGGGTGAGGATAGAGTTGTCGGCGTGAAGCACCGAAGCATGGTCACGTTTACCTATCAGTTTGCCGATCAGTGTATAGGAGCAGTTGGTATACTTTTTCGTGAGGTGCATTGCTACATGTCGCGCTTCAACGATTTCTTTCTTGCGCGATTTGGATTGGATGTCTTTTATATCAACCTTAAAGAAGTTACTGACAACATTCTGAATATGTTCCGGCGTAATGGGCTTTCTTTCCATCCTGATGACTTTACTGACAACACGCTTGGTGAGTTCTAAATCCACATCGCAGTTGCAGGCAAGCGAATGAGCCATCAGCGAAGTGATTATCCCTTCGAGGTCGCGGATATGTTCAGTAACGTTTTCGGCTATATAGTCTATAATTTCGCCGGATATTTTCAATCCGTCCTGCGCTACTTTATGATTCAGTATTTTGCGACGGAGTTCGAGATCGGGCGGGAACAGTTCTATCAGTGCTCCGCTGTTGAAACGGCTTGTCAGGCGTTCTTCCACGCCTTGCATTTCCATTGGAGCACGATCGGAAGTGATGATTATCTGTTTACCGAGCAGGCGCAGGTTATTGAATATGTTGAAGTATGCGTTTTGTGTTTTTTCCTTACCGGAGAGTTCCTGTATATCATCTATAATGAGTACGTCTACACCATGATAAAAGTGCATGAAGTCGTTGGTTGTATTATTGCGAGAGGCGTCTGTGAACTGCACCTGGAAGAGATGTGAAGAGATGTAAATTACTTTCCGTTCGGGATAGAGATCTACAATATGATTACCGATAGCGTGGCAGAGGTGTGTTTTGCCTACACCCGGTATTCCGTATATGTAGAGCGGGTTAAACTTTCCTGATGTTGGATCGTCTGCGACGGCTTTTCCTATTCTGCGTCCGACTACATTGCTTCCACTTTCAAAGAAATTATTGAAGGAGAAGCGGCTGTTAAGGTTAGCGTTCCAGTCGGTTTTCGGCACTGTAACCTCCGGCGACTTGTTAAGTTTTGTTTCCTTCGCTCTGTCTTCACGGTTAGAGTTTGGCTGATGATCGCTCATGAGGACGGTATCTCCTCCTTTACGGGCGGATTTGTTGATGATAACGCGATAATATAGTACTATATCCAATTTCGTTATTCGTTTCAGAGTAGCGTAAATCAGGTCGGCGTAATGTTCTTCGATATATTCACGGAAGAAGTGACTCGGGACTTGCAACGTGAATCCGTTGCCCTCGAATTTAAGGGGGACGATAGGATTAAACCACGTCTGAAACGCTTTTTCGTTATTGACGTTATCCTTTATAATTTCCAGACTTTTCGTCCAAATAGTTTTTAGTGATTCCACTTTTTATATAATTTTGAATAATTCTATGTTCTTTTGCTGTTTGAAGGGGGAGAGTTATTTCATCTGATCTTCAAAGAGTGTGCAAATTTGAGGAAAATAAATAGATTAAAAAAATCGATTTGATACTGTATTTAGGAGAAGTTTGTTTTATTATTTGTTTTTCAGGATATTAATCGTCTTAGTTTTTTTTATTTTTTAAATCGCCTATAAGCAGTTGTTTATAGAATTGATTACAGAAATTATCCTGGTAGATTCTGCGGTGAGGCATCACTGAAATGTTGTCTTGGCAGTAGATTCGGGAGGTAGGTTTAATTTAGATGCTTTTTTTTGTAATTTAGAATACTCTAAAAAAGTGAAAGCTTCACGTACTTTTTGGGATTTTGTTGAACGTCTATCAGAAGTTTTGACATATTGAGCGCTACCGAATCCAGGTTATTGTAGAGGGATCGGTTATTGAGCAGCAGTCCGATAGAGTTATCCTGTTTATTTAGTTGTGCTATTATTAGGTCGATGTTGTTCAGGGCATTGTCTACGGTCTCCATGGTTTGGGAGAAGTTGATTTTGCTAAGATTTTCGCTTACGGCAGTAAAGTCGGAGGAAACTTTATTGAGGTTTGTTATTATTGGAGAGACGTCAGTTAATATCATGTTGAGATGTTTGCTTGACTGTTCGAGGGTTTCGGTAGTTGACCGTATATTATCGAGCGACTGTGCGAGTGCTGGGTGAGTGACGAGGGTTTGGATTCCGGTCATTATGCTGTCTAATCGCGGCATAATTACGGCGAGGTACGGCAGCACGTTATCCGATATTTTCTCCATCAGTCCTGATTCTGCTCTGCCTTCGAGGGTATCGCCCGGGGTGGCGTATTCGGAGACATGTTTATTTAGCATCAGGTCGAGGTAAGCGCCCGAGGTGAGTCCTGATTTGAGGACGAAGTAACTACCTTGCGGCACTTTCATTTTCTTATCGAGGTTAATATGTACGGTTATTTTACTGTGGTTTTCGTAACCGAAGTCTATACCATGGACTGTTCCGACTTTGAATCCGTCGGCGTAAACTGGGCTAGATTTTTGGAGTTCGCTGACGTTCTGCATTTTTATCAGGTAATAATTTGTATGCTGGAAGATGTTGGTACCTTTCATGTAGTTAAGTCCGGCGAAGAGGATAAATCCGCTGATGATTGTTATTAGGGCGATTGACACTTCTTTTGTGAGATACTTTTTCATATTGTTATTTGTTTATTTGATTATACTTTTCTTTCCGTTAACGAATGAGATTATGAAAGCCGATTTGAAATCCTTTACGACTGAGGTATGGAGGTGTTTAATTTCATCCAGGTCCGTCGATTCCCCGACCGTATACTTATATAAACCGCTTTCCGTATAGAAATCCGCATTGTATCCTTTGAGGTCCGGTGCTTTGTCGGGCAGGAGTTTTTTAGAGGCGAGGATTTGCACTTTGTAGATTGTCGGCGTATTTTGTGGTGTTTGTTCCGGCTTGTCGTCCTCTTTGGTCATATTAGTATTACTATTGTTGTGGAATGATTTTTTGTAGGTAGAGAATGCGCGGCTGATTGCTTTTGCGAGAGTTTTCTGTCCCTCTGCGCTCAGCATGTACGCCTCAGCCTGCGGGTTACTGATATAATCTAATTCCACGAGTACGCGGGGCATGGTAGATTCGCGCAGCACGAGATAGGCTGCTTGTCGTACTCCTCGGTCGCGCCTGTGTGCAGTTTCGACGAGTTGAGTTTGCACGAGCGAGGCGAAGCTCATACTTTGTTCTGCGTATTTGTTTTGCATATATTCAAATATGATATACGATTCGGCGGAGTTTGGGTCGAACCCTTCGTACTTGCGGCTGTAGTCTTCTTCGAGCAGGATGACGGAATTTTCACGTTTGGCGGCTTCAAAATTTTCTGCGGATCGCGCCAAACCGAAAGTATAGACTTCTGCGCCTTTGATTCCGTGTTTTTTAGCCACGGCGTTAGCGTGGATAGATATAAACAGGTTAGCGTTGGCTTTATTTGCGATTTCGGATCGTTCTTTGAGTCCGATGAACACATCTTTTTCGCGGGTGCAGATGATTTTCACGTCGGGATGTTGTTCGGCTATATATTTTTTCACGAGGTTACTGACGGCGAGGTTTATATCTTTCTCTCTGCCTTTTTTACCGACTGCGCCGGCATCATATCCGCCGTGTCCGGGGTCGAGGACGAGCACGAATGTGGGATTTTCGACGCCAGCGTGAATTGTGGACGGAAGCAGCATACATAGGACGATTGGCAGGAGAAGATAGACTTTCATCTTGACGATATTTTTTCAAAACCGGTACAAAGGTATAAAAAAATTCAGGATTTATCACGTCTGCGGGTAAATTATGTTTGCGTTTAGACCGGTTTTGAGAATTTCCTGTTTGTGGTGGTTTGGAGTTTATCGAAAGTTGCGGCGACGTTACGGACGAACAGGCGACCTTTGGGTGTGATTTCGATACTGTTTTCTGTCAGGGTTATGATTTCGTCGTTGGCGAATTCGGCGAAGCGTTCGGTGTTGAAGTTTACGGTAGTTTTTATTGTTTCCGCCGGCAGTCCGGTTGCGTTGGACAGTTCGTCGAAGTCAATGCAAAGGTTACACATGAGGGTTTCTATTACTGTTCGGGTGACCTGTTCTTCTTTTGACAGGCTGTAACCTTTTACTGTTGCCGCTCCGGTATTTGTTTTGAGGATATATTGGTTGATGTCTTTGCTGTTTTGTGCGTATGCGCAGGATAGTTGTGAAATTGCCGACACTCCGAATGCGTAAACTTGTCCGGTTGTACGGCGGGTGCAATATCCCTGGAAATTCCGGTGCAGTTGTTTATTTTTTAGCGCCTGATACAGTTCATCTGTTGTTTTTACGAAATGGTCAAGTCCCACGGGTTTGTATCCTGCGGCGCTTAGTATTTCCCCGGTTATGCGATACATGTCTGTTTTGTCTTTTTCGGCGGGCAGTCCGATTTTTTCGAGCATTAGTTGGCGATTATTTATCCACGGCACGTGCGCGTAAGAGAATGTGACGATACGGTCTGGGTTTAGGTCTGCGGCTTGTCGGACTGTTTGGGCGAAACTGTTTACCGTTTGCAGCGGCAGTCCGTATAGCAGGTCGAGGTTTACGCCGGCGTTTTGTTTTTTGAGCAGGCTGAGGATTGTTTGCAGCGGCATGTTTGGTGGTCTGCGGTTTACGGCTTTGAGTACTTTTTCGTTGAAATCCTGTACGCCGATGCTGAATCGGTTAAATCCTGCGTTGAGCAGTTCCCTCCAGTCGGATATTGACAGGTATGCGGGGTGACATTCGATTGCTATTTCGGGTTTTTCTATCTGTTGGAAGGAGGATAACAGGCGGCTGTTGATTTTTGCGAGTTCTTGGGCGGGGATTATGGTGGGCGTTCCGCCTCCGTAGTGGATTTGGGTGATTTTGCGTTCGGGGTCGAGGAAACTTGTTACGTATGATATTTCGTTATTTACGGCGTTGAGGTATTGTTTTATTTTTTCCTTGCCGGTCATTGCAAATGAATTACATCCGCAATAGTTACACAGATGCCGGCAGAATGGGATGTGAATATAGAAAGATATATGTGACGGTTTGTTGTGGTTTGAGGCTGTCAATGCTTTTTCGTAATCTGCGGCGGTGAATGTTTCGGAGAAATAATTAGCCGGCGGGTAACTTGTGTACCGCGGCACGGGAATGTTATATTTTGCGAGGATGTTGCTCATGCGGGTGCAAAGTTATTAAAAATCAGGGAATATTGATTACCTTTGCATAAAAAATAGTTATGATTCTTATTGCAGACAGCGGCGCGACGGCAACTAAATGGTTAATTTCCGGCGACGGGAGGAACGAGACGTTAGTAACGTCGGGTATTAATCCGTTTTACGTGGACGGGGACAGGATTGTAGAGTCTTTGCGGAAGGAATTTCTTGTGGACGTTGAGGCGTCAGAGGTATTTTTCTACGGCGCGGGTTGTACGGAAGAGAATCGTCATGTTGTCCGGTCTGCGCTTGCCGAATTTTTCGGCTCTGCGCGGGTATTGATTTACAGCGACATGCTGGGCGCGGCGCGCGCTCTTTTCGGCTCCGGCGAAGGTATCGCCTGCGTACTCGGCACGGGATCCAATTCATGCATTTACGACGGGAAGGATATTGTGGAAAATATTCCTCCGCTGGGGTTAATTCTTGGCGACGAGGGTAGCGGCGCCAATATTGGGAAACGGCTTGTTGCGGCTGCGCTGCGTAACCGGTTGCCGGAGGCTGTCAGGAACCGGATTTTTGCTATATGCGGTCAGGAGAAGATTATGGGGAGGGTATACCGCCATAGTTTCCCGAACCGTTTTCTTGCGCAGTTCGCCCCTGTGGCAGGTTTATGTCTCGACTGCGAGGAGGTTTCGACTATCGTTGAGGACAGTTTTTCCGCATTTGTGGAGCAGCAGGTTTTGCCTTATGGCGACCTTGCGCGCCTCCGGTTAGGTTTTACGGGCAGCATTGCCTGCCATTTTGCACACACCCTGCGTAAAGTTTTACATAAATACGGCTTGGAAATGGCTATCGTTATGGAAAACTCTTTGAAGGGTCTGGCGGCGTATCATTCGGTATCTTATAAATAATTGTGAGCCCGTCCCTGATTGGCAGGATTACCTTTTCGACTCTGGTATCGGCAGCAATCATGCTGTTGAAGCGTAAAATCTCCGAAGTATGGAGGTCTGCGGGATGCGGTTGCTGGACAACTTTTCCGCCCCAGAGGGTGTTGTCTGCGACGATCAGTCCACCGTCGGATATTTTCTCGAACAGCGCCTCGTACGACGCGCAGTATTGACGTTTGTCTCCGTCGATAAATGCCATGTCGAACATTCCTTCAAGTTTGGGAATTACATCCAGCGCGTTACCGATATGCAGATGTATCCGGTGTTTGAGCGGTGATTTTTCAAATTCTTCGAGGATAAACTCTTCCAGCTCGTCGTCAATTTCGATCGTATGTATTTCGCCATCCTGTCGGAGTCCCTCAGCCATGCAAAGTGTTGCATATCCGGTAAAAGTACCGATCTCCAGCACGCGCTTCGGGTTAAAGATCCGCACCAGCATCTTCAGCAGCCGCCCCTGCGTATGTCCGGCGACCATTCGCGGATTCAGCAGCCTGATATTCGCCTTCCGGTACAGTTCCGCGAGTTGCGGCGGCTCGGCGTCAATATGACGCTCAATATATTCTTGTAGCAAATCCATATTATTGATTTAATTTTTAAGAATGGAAGTTCAAAATTAATAATTTTCATTGATTTTTCTTTCCCTCAGACTGCAATTTATGGATTTTCATTGATTTTTCTTTCCCTCACACTTCAAATTAAGGGATATATATTGACGCCCTTTATTTGTATATACCGATTTGAAGATAATAAGCGGTATATAACGCCATACTAAGTATGGTAAATGATACCATACGGTATCCGTTATTTGACCTGGTACATGAAAGGATACCAGATGGTATCCATTATTTGATTCAGTGCAATGAAGGATACCAGATGGTATCCGTTATTTGATTCAGTGCAATGAAGGATACCACATGGTATCCATTATTTGATTCAGTGCAATGAAGGATACCACATGGTATCCGTTATTTGATTCAGTGCAATAAAGGATACCACATGGTATCCATTATTTGACTAAGTACATTAAAGGATACCAAGCAATATCCGGTGTTTGACAAAACTGCACAACAAAATACCGGCAAGGTTTTGCCGTTGCATATAAGTTTTTTACAGGAATCAATAAATAACCGGAAAATGAACCGTCCGACGCTAACAATTAACCGCTAATCTCAGCGCTTCTATCGCAAGGCGGTACGAATCCATGCCGAAGCCGGCGATAACTCCCCTGCATGCCGCCGCCAACAGCGACTGATGACGAAACGGCTCGCGGGAGTAAACGTTCGATATATGTACCTCGATCACCGGCGACTGAATACTCTTCACCGCATCGTGGATCGCAACCGACGTATGGGTGTACGCGCCGGCATTAAGCACTATCCCGTCGAAAGAAAAGCCGGTCGCGTGGATACGGTCGATGATCTCGCCCTCTATGTTCGACTGGAAATAATGTATCTCAATATCCGGGTATGCCGCTTCCAGTCGCACCAGGTATGCATCAAAGCCGACGCCGCCGTAAACGCCCGGCTCGCGAACCCCCAAAAGATTGAGGTTAGGTCCGTTGATTATTTGAATTTTCATCTGTTATTGTTTTTTCGTCCGTTGATTCCTCCAAGACTTCCCCGTCGCCCTCTTCCCCGTCGCGTGGAACGTCGTCCCTTATCTTCCGCATGTAACGCCACGCAAAATACATGACAACCACAAAGCCTAACGCATAAATTATCTGTTTCATTGCTTAGATATATTGTTATTTTTTTTCAGCGCTTCAACCGCTTTCCGTATCATCGGATCACCTTCCATCGCAACAAGGAACGCCGCCTCCTCCCCAAAGAAATTTCCCACTATCATGGCGTGCGTCTGCCGCAATATGCTGCGGGACGAGATGTTGATAAGGTTGGTGCGCCGTTTTATCCCATGTCTCTCCGCAAAATGCGTAATATCATACAGCACAGGCTGAGTCCTGAGATAATCAAGCATCAAACGGTAATCCTTAAACTCATTCAGCCTCGCACGGTTGGCGTCCGAATACTCTCCCGCGTATTGCCGGAAAATGTGCTTACGGTCGAGGTTGATATAATAAGAAGTTATCTCCGCCGTGTCAAGCGTAACCAAAATATCGGGCGTAATCCCGCCGCCGCCGTATACCTTACGCCCCTCCTTCGTATAATACTCCTGCCCCTCATCCCGGTCGATACTGTCCCCATCAAAATCCCCGCCACCGGAAAATCGCTCAATGAAACCTTCATTATATTCCTTCGCCTTACCCATCTCATACCGCCGCTGTATGTTACGCCCGGACGGCGTAAAGTAGCGCGCGATGGTCAGACGTACAGCCGAACTGTCCGGCAACTCAATCTGCTCCTGTATAAGACCTTTCCCAAACGTGCGGCGACCTATAATCAAGCCCCTGTCGTTGTCCTGAATAGCGCCCGCAACAATCTCACTGGCAGATGCCGAAAACTCATCAACCAATATCACAAGCGGATAACCCTGCAAAGATCCCAAACCATTCGCCTGTATATACTCGCGCGGAAAAGAATTTCCTTCCGCATAGACTATCAAACTGCCGGCTGAAAGTAATTCATTGCAAATGTTAACCGCAGCGTCAACAATTCCACCACTGTTCCCACGAAGGTCTATGATAAACGCCGAACATTGCTCGGAATTTAGCCGCGCTATCGCCTTGATAAACTCATTGTATGTATTTACGCTGAACGAATCGTAAATCTTGATAAATCCTATGCCGTCCGCAATCTTGCAATATACCTTGACCGTGCTTAAAGGAATATTTCGCCGGACAAGCCTGAAATTAAACAGACTGTCAACATCCCTGCGATGCACCTTTACCCGTACCGAAGTCCCTACCTTGCCCCGAAGATTTGCTCGCGCCTTCTCCTCAGAATAATCATTTCCCGTAAACTTCAAGTCATCAACACCGACAATACGGTCGCCTGCCATAATACCCGCATGTTCGGCAGGTCCGCCCCTAATAGTATTCATAACAACCATAGTGTCCGAAATAATACAATACTCAATCCCAATGCCCGTAAACTGCCCCTCCGTATCCGCCCTAAGTTCCGCAAATTCAACAGCCGGAATGTACACGGAATGAGGATCCAACTCCGCCATAAACTTGGGAATAACCAACTCCGTCAAATCCCCAGCCGACACATCGTCAACATAAGAACTTTCAACAATATCCAGCAATACGTCTATCTTATTCCCCGTCCCCCGCGAAAATCCGCGCAACGAAAACCACTCCGAAAGAAAAACCCCGGCAGCCAGACCCACCACCAACGCAGGCAGGAAATAACATAATATTCTAAAGATCCTCTTTCCCAATGTAAACAACCTCAATATTTGCCCTCGCAAGCAATTCTATCCCGTCCGTAAAACGGTACTTTTCAGAATAAACAACACGCCTTATCCCCGCCTGAATGATAAGTTTCGCACACTCAATGCACGGGGAAGCAGTAACATACAGCGTCGCACCCAGACTGCTGTTGCCCGAACGGGCTATCTTCGTGATCGCGTTAGCCTCAGCGTGCAGAACATAAGCCTTAGTAATGCCGTCAACATCCTCGCACGTGTTCTCAAATCCCGACGGCGTCCCGTTATACCCATCCGAAATAATCATCTTATCTCGGACAATCAATGCCCCTACCTGACGCCGCAAGCAATATGAATTCTCAGCCCATATCTGCGCCATGCGCAGATAACGCCTGTCAAGGTCGAACTGTTTCTTGTCTGACTGCATATTTTAACCCTCATAAAAACGCGACAAAATTATAAAAAAACAGTAGAAAAAGCAATAATAACCCTAATAACCTAATAAATTTTAGCGAAAAACTATCAAATATTTTTTTATTGGAAAACTTTGCATTACCTTTGCGCCCGATTTTTTGATAATCACATTAACAAAATAAAAAAATTAAACATCAACCTAAATTATGATCATTGTTCCATTAAAGGAAGGCGAAAACATTGAACGTGCCTTAAAAAAGTTCAAAAGGAAATTCGAAAAAACCGGCGTAACGAAAGAACTACGCAGTAGACAGGCTTTCACCAAACCATCCGTGGAAAAGCGGAAACAGAAAATTCACGCTGTCTACGTACAGAAACTGCAGCAGGAGGAAGATTGAAAAACACACAGAGTCAGAAATTTTTCAACTCCTGATACAGCCTGCGTACCGGCAGACCCATAACATTGTAAAATGAACCTTCGAGGTATTCGACGCCGACATACCCGATCCATTCCTGCACACCATACGCTCCCGCCTTGTCGTATGGCTTGTAGTGTGTAGTGTAATAATCAATCTCCGACTCGTCAAGTTCGGCAAACTTAACTTTGGATACGGAATGGAAGGTCGACTGCTTATTCATGCAGGTCAAGCATACTCCTGTTATAACCTCGTGCATATTACCCGAAAGTACACGCAAAATCTCCTTCGCATCAGCTTCATCCCTCGGTTTGCCATACACCCTTCCGTCAAGCCAGACTATTGTATCGGCAGTGATGAGCAGGGTGTCGTCACTCATCAAGTCGCGGTAGGCGGATGCTTTAAGGCGGGCAAGATATACAGGGATCTCTTCACGCTGCAATGACTCGGGGTAAGACTCCTCAATGTCGGGCAGGGTTCTCACTTCATATTCAATATCAAGTCCTGACAGCAGTTCCTTCCGGCGAGGCGAATTGGATGCTAACACTAAGCGGTAGCCCGTTATATTTTCAAGCATGTCTAAATCTTTTTACCAGCCAAAAGCCGTAGCATCTTTCATCCAGATGTCTTGAGCCTTAAGCACCTGTTCAATAATATCGCGCCCTACACCTTCACCGCCTTTTCGGGGCGATATATAACGGGCAATCTCTTTTATCTCCGGTACAGCGTCGGCAGGACAGCAGGGTAGCCCCACGACCTTCATTATTTCATAATCGGGAATATCATCGCCAACGTAGCAAATTTCTTCGGGATTCAGACCCGTTATGCCGGTAAATTCCCCGAAGAGCATGATTTTATCTTTTGCTTTGAGGTAGATATGTTGAAATCCGAGTTTCTCAAAGCGGATTTTCACGGCATTGGAATCGCCACCTGTAATTATACAGAGTTGGAAGCCCATCTTTGCGGCTAACTGCATAGCGTAACCATCTTTCGTGTTCACTATCCGCATCGGCTCACCACTCACATGCAACGGAATGGATTCCGGCGAAAGCACCCCGTCCACATCGAAAATGAAAGCCTTTATCTTTGTCAAATCATAGTTGATCATTACTTTTCCTTAAATTTTGAAACAAAAGTAATGCTTTTTAGGCAAAATAAAAATTCCCTGCCTCTTTCGCGGTACCCGAATGTAATCGTAATCGAAAAGCCGCTTGTTTATTATAATTAATTCGATTTGTGAATATTCTATGTTTGTATTGCTTGAAAATGGTAGCGAGGGCTTGCAGACAACATCAAGTGTCATTTGATGTCGCAAATTAGGTTCACGGTTTTCAAGAATTTTTATTGCTTCATATATATATATATATATATATATATAGCCCTCCGCACACAGCAAAATTTTCATACGTACGCAAAAAAAATTACATACGCATGGAAATAAATTTTCATACGTATGTAACTTTATCTGCATACGGGCGCCGTAGAGACGCGGCACGCCACGTCTTTACTCGCCCTTCTCGAAGCGGATGTCTTCGATTTGCTTCTTCAATTTGACGCTCGGCGTGAAGATGATTTTTACGCCCGAAATCATCGAAACATTAAATTCGTCGGCGGTATCTACGCCTTCGCTCGAAAACGAGATGCGGAAGGTGCCCAAATCGCCCAGGTTGACGCTTTTACCCATCAGCAAATACTTGGGGATGGTGTCTATCGTGCTGTCTATCACGTTTGCCACATCGCCGCGAGCGAGCGACGACAAGGCGACGATTTCTACCGCAATCTCTTCCTGCGACACTTTGCCGTCGTTCACCGGTGCGGCGTAGAGTTTGGGCGGGCATTGCGGCTGTTGCGGATTTTTCCGTGCTGTGAGCTTGTATTTCATATCTTTCTATTGTTTAAGAGATAAAAAAGTAGGGGCAAAGATTGCCTTGCCCCTACTTTAATTATTTGTGTTTACGGCAAGGTAGCCGAATCGTTCCATTTATAATTGGCATAATAGCGCACATTTACCGGACAGTTTTCAAATGTTACGTTTGTGCCTGTTACCGATGCGCCGCCGTTAATGTAAATACCGTAGGTTTTTGAGTCTTTGAATTTCACATTGTTCAGCGTTAGCGTTTTGTCGCTGCCTACAACGACTTCGCCATAATCGTAGCCGCCGTATTCAAAGATGCAGTTTTCAATTTTACTGCCGTTTGCCTCGTTAATTTCAATTTCCTGCCAGTAATATCCCAAACCGGGCAGGCGGGTAAATTTGACGGGCGCTGCCTGCGTACCGTTGATCACCAGCAATCCCTGGTCGCTGGTATGAACATAAGCGTTTGTATTCATATAGAATGTCGCGCCGGCTTCGATGGTCAGTTTTCCTTTTGTAATGCTGTTCCAACTGTCGAAGAAATAAGGTACGGAAGTGGCTTTAATCGTAGTGGCACTTTCCATTGTTCCGTAGCTGATGCCGACGTAATCGTCTGTGTTGCCGGTAAGTGTGGAAGTAGCGTCGAATGCCGAAGCCTGCGTAATGTGTCCTATCCATACGGGCGATTGCTCGCAGCCGGTTATTATATTGCCTGCAAATTCGCTGATTGTCGCGCTGCTGCCGGTACTTATCCCATAACCTTTCGAGTTGGTAATTTTTGAGTTGGTGATTCCCAGCGTTCCACTTACCCGGATTGCTCCGTAATCGTTATCTTTACCGCCTTTGATAAAGTCGGCATATTGTATTACATTGGCATTGTTGGTATTAATCGCGATATGACCCCACGCGCCTTTTGCCGCCGTACTCGCAGGAAGCGGATTGAAAGTAACACGATTGTCGGCTGTACCGAGTATTTTGAGGAATCCCTGGTCGCCGCCAACACTGATATACGAACCAGTATTCATATAAATCTGCGTGCCGGCGCTGATGGTCAGCGTTTTATTGATGCTGTTCCAACTGTCGAACATATAAGGCACGGTTGCCGGTTTGATGGTAAGATTCGTTTCGAGCGTTCCATAGCTGATGCCGATGTAATTATGAGTGTTGCCGGTCAAAACAGAAGTGTTGTCGAATGCTCCTGCCTGCGAAGAATGTCCAATCCATACGGGCGCTTCTTCGCAGTTGCGGATGGTGTTGTTGGCAAATTCGCTGATTGTTGCGCTGCTGCCGGTAGTAAATCCATAACCTTTTGAACCATCGATCAGGCAGTTGGTCATACCGAGCGTTCCACTCAGGCGGACAACACCGTAACTTTCGTCTTTACCGCCGTTGATAAATTCAACGTATTGCAGAATATTTTCGGCGTTAGTTGAAATATCCAGATAGCCAAACGAACCTTTTTGAGTGCCGCTCGTGTTGCCCGCTCCGCGCAGTTGAATGGTTTTTGCCGCCGTACCGAGCATTTTAATGGTCGCACCACCGGAAATACTGATGTATGCGCTTGTAGATTGGAAAGCGATGCAAACGCCCGGCTCTACAGTCAGAATGGCGTTGTTGTTTACCTGAAACCAACTCGGCACAATGTAGTCGATGGCGAAACCCAAATCTTTTAAGGTGCGGCTTTGGCTCAACGTTCCCTGCAATTCCTGCGGGGTGCCACTGGGCTGTTCGGGGTCGGTACCACCAGTGCCGACGTTAACTGTTACCACATAACTTGCCGTAGAGCCGTCAGCCGCCGTCACGGTATAGGTAGTCGGGTTGGTAAAATTGTTCGACACGCCCGAAGCGGGACTTACCGTAGCGCCGGACGATACGGTAATGACCGGAACAAGCGCCGTTACGACGGTGCCGGCGGGCACTTCCACCACAATGGTCTTTGCGGCTTCGTCTATCACGCCCGCCGCAGGTGGGAGGGCAAAACCGAAGGTGACAATCTGCTTGTCGCCTGACAATAGATCTTTCGGGTCACAGCCCGAAAACATAAACACTGCGAAGCAGGCGACTATCGTCGCCACATTCTTCAAACTTACTTTAAAACTTTTCATTTGTACTGAAATTTAAATAAAAAAAATTGATTATTTGCGATTTTGAATGTCGCCGTTAAAACTTGTAAGTTACGCCAGCCGACAGAAGCAAACGATCCCAGTGGTCGGCGATTTTGTACTTCAGCTCCGCGTTGAGGGAGATGTTACCGGTCAGCGTGAAATCCACGCCGCCGCCAAGGTCGAAGGCAATGTCCGAATCGCTTGCGCTGCCGTCCACACCCCAACCAAAATCGTAGCTGTACTTCCAGCCCAGGATGCCCAAGCCGGCAAGCGGATAGAGCGTCAGCCTGTCGCCGGCAGGGAACAGCCAGTGACCGTTTACGCTCAAATCCCACATGTTCAGGTAGTCCTTTTTGAGGAAATACGTGAACGATCCTTCCAGACGCAGGGGCGCGGTGACGTTGTAGCGAAACTTCGCACCGATGCCCACGTTAGTGTAACTGTCGCCGGAACCCAGCGTCAGATTGCCGCCCGCAGCCATGTCACCCTTTTCCTGCGCCACGGCTGTCGTGCTCATTGTTACTGTAGCGATGGCGAATATCAACGCCACACGCTTCCATGAAAAACTTTTTTTTGTCATTTGAATAAAATTTAAGAATTTATAAATAAAGGAATGAACCGGAGTTCCAACACAAAAAAGCCTTCGGAAAAGACGGTCTGTCTTTTTCCGAAGGCTGTATGAAATGATAGGCGTCGTTACGCTAACGAGTGAGCGTAACTTGTTGTTTAATAGGCGTTTACCCCCCCAATTTTGTATAACGCAGAGCTACAGCGCTTTCACACGAGGTAAAGCGTTTAGCAGGGAGAGCGGTATGTCTGTTATTCAGCGTCATTTTACAAATGCTGTTTTTATTGAATGAATGTGCAAAGGTAATACCTTATTTTGAATACACCAAATATTTTGTGCATTTTTCTGAAAAAATATTGTTTCGTAGAAAATCAGATTACCTAAATTAACAACGGATTCATTTGTTTTTTTATTACCTTTGTATTTGTAAAATCAAGGAAAAATCAATGTTAAAACTTAAACATTTTGATATATTATTGTTATTCCTGATAATATTCGTCTCTTTACAGGCACAGAATCAACCTGTTATATTTCAAAGGGCAGACGCCGGTAAAATGAAGGTTTGGGTGGATTCAGTCTTCGATTCGATGACTGTTGACGAAAAAATCGGACAAATGTTTATGATTACAATATCTCCAGATAAAGCTTACAATAATAACGTTTTACAGTATATCAGCAAGCAAAAAATCGGGGGAATACTGTTTTCAAAAGGAAATATCGACGACGAAGCCGAGAGTATCAATTTATACCAAAAAAACTCAAAAATCCCACTGTTTATTGCCCTTGACGGAGAATGGGGGCTTTCGATGCGGATAGACGGAACGCCAAGGTTTCCTAAAAATATGATGCTTGGGGCAGTGCAAAACTTGGATCTGCTGCGGAAATATGGCTCCGAAGTCGGGCGAGAATGTCGTGAACTTGGAATACATGTTAATTTTGCGCCTGTAGTCGATGTAAACAGCAATCCGCGGAATCCGGTTATCGGAATCCGGTCTTTTGGCGAAAATCCGCAAGATGTTGCAAATCGCGCAATTATATATTCAGAAGGGCTGGAAAGCCAAAATATTATCTCTACCGCCAAACATTTCCCGGGACACGGAGATACTTTTGAAGATTCCCACGAAACGTTGCCAACTGTCGGGAAAAATCGCAAAAGCCTCGACAGTGTGGAGTTATATCCTTTTAGGGGATACATTAATGCAGGTTTTTCAGGTATTATGGTCGGACATCTGAATATACCGGCAATTGACGGTATTTCCGGCGTGCCGACATCGCTTTCGCCTGTAGCCGTAAATGATTTGCTAAAAAACGAAATGGGATTTAACGGTTTGACTTTTACCGACGCCCTCGCAATGAAAGGCGCATCAAAGGCTGTGTCACAAAGCGTTTGCGTAGAAGCAATAAAAGCGGGAAACGATATACTGCTGAATCCGACAAATCCCGTAACTGAATTTATATCAGTGAAAAAAGCAGTGGAAACAGGGGAAATACCGATTTCACTGATAGAAGAGAAATGTATAAAAATATTACAGTATAAATTCGCAGCAGGACTGAATAATATCACTCCGGTCGAAAGAAAAGGACTGTCGCAGAGGATTAATACCAATCATGCGCAATGGCTCGTACAAAAACTCAATAATGAGGCGGTTACATTGCTGAAAAATGAAAAGCAAACCATTCCGCTGAAAGAACTGAAACGCATCGCAATCATTTCATTTTCTACGGAATCAAAAACTTATTTCCAGAAATCGCTCGCCCTTTACGGAGAAATTGCCACATTCAACCTTTCACCGTCCGCACAAACAGAAACTATCGAGAAAATTTTCCAAAAACTTAAAAAATTTGATATAATTATCTGTGGCATCCATTCTTCCAAACAAAGTAACTTACCTGCTCTTCAAGCGCTTGCAAAAGGAAAAGAATTACATCTTTGTTTTTTCACGACACCGTATTCAATGATAAAATTCAAACAAACAATACATTCCGCAAATTCGGTTATAATGGCTTACGAAAACACTAAAGGCGCTCAACAAGCAGCAGCGGAACTTATTATGGGAGGTATTCCCGCTCTTGGCAAACTGCCGGTAACCGTCAAGGGACTGTTTGAATATGGAAGCGGATTAACTACCGAAAAAGCAAGACTCTCATATCAAAGCCCGATAGAAGAAAACCTTTCGCCAGACAGCCTGACGGCAATTGATGAAATAGTTAATGAGGGTATTAAAAACAGGGCTTTCCCCGGTTGTCAAATACTTGTCGCGAAAAACAGCACGGTGGTATATCATAAAACTTTCGGCGCTTTTGATTACGCCGGCACACATAACGTTGAAAAAGAAGATATTTACGACCTTGCTTCCATCACTAAAGCATTAGCAACGTTACCGGCTGTGATGAAACTTTACGACACAAAAAAAATCGGCTTACAGGATAAAATCGGCAAATATGTTTCAGCACTGGAGAATACTGATAAAGAAGATATAACGATACGTTCATTACTGTTTCATGAAAGCAGGCTTCCGGCATTTTTGCCTTTTTATCAGTTGCTTATCGACAAAGACAGTTATAACGGCAATCTTTTTTCTCCACGTCGAAACCTCACGTTTAATATAGTTTATGATTCTGATTCTTATGCGCGCAGTGATTTCAGGTTTTTCCCGGAAATGGTTTCCGAATCACCAAAGAAAGGAATAGAAAAAGAGGTTGCTGATGGTTTTTATATCAAAACCGACTTTGAGAAAGACGTTCTTCTGGAAATTGCGAACGCAACATTAAGAAAAAAGAACGGATACCTTTATAGCGACTTAAATTTTATCCTTTTAAAAGAAGCAGTTGAAAATATCGCAGGACAGACACTTGATAATTTTGTTGATACCGAATTTTATCAAAAGATTGGAGCGGGACGTACAACATTCAAACCTTTGAAGAAATTCGACAAAAGTCACATAGCGCCGACCGAACACGATCAATTTTGGCGAAACCAGATATTAATCGGATATCCTCATGATGAGGCGGCAGCAGTCATGGGAGGTGTAAGTGGAAATGCAGGATTATTTTCCAATGCCAACGATCTTGCAAAGATCCTGCAAATGTTGCTTTGGAAAGGAAACTACGGCAGGGAGACATTCTTTTCCGAAGCAACGGTACATCTTTTCACCGAAACTAAAAGTCCTAACAGCCGTCGTGGTTTGGGATTTGACAAACCGGATATGGACAAGGCTGACCACGGATCTGCACCTGCTTCGACTTTCGGTCACACCGGATATACAGGCACATGCTTTTGGGTTGATCCCGACAATCAGTTGATTTATATCTTCCTTTCTAACCGCGTTTATCCTTCCAGAACGTACAGGCAGTTAAGCAATATGAAAATCAGGGAAAGGATATTGGAAACTATTTACAAAGCATTTGACAGCCCGCAGGTCAACGGATCTCTTTAAAACTTAAAAAAATACTATATGAAACTCTTCCTTTTAGACGCATACGCATTGATATACAGGGCATATTATGCATTTATGAAGACGCCGCGTATTAACAGCAAAGGGATAAATACGTCGGCGATTCTCGGTTTTGTGAATACTTTGGAGGACGTATTGAAAAAGGAGAAACCTTCTCACATCGGCATAGCCTTTGACCCGCCGGGTCCTACTTTCCGGCACGACGCCTATTCTTTATACAAGGCTCAGCGGGAAGAGACGCCGGAAGTCATACGCGCCTCTGTTCCCGTCATAAAGGATATTATCCGAGCCTATCACATTCCGATCCTTGAAATAGCGGGATTTGAAGCCGACGATGTTATTGGTACTATCGCCATCAAGGCTGCGGGTGAAGGCTTTGAGGTATACATGATGACGCCGGACAAGGATTACGGGCAGTTGGTCAGGCGGAATATTTATATCTACAAACCGAAATACGGCAGTAACGAATTTGAGATACTTGGGGAGAAGGAGGTGTTAGCGAAATACAAACTGGAAAACACATTGCAGATGATTGACCTGCTTGGGTTGATGGGTGATAAGTCCGACAATATACCGGGTTGTCCGGGAGTTGGAGAAATAACGGCGCAGAAGTTGCTTTCCGAATATTACAGTATAGAGAACCTGCTCGGCAAAACTGCCAATTTAAAAGGCTCTTTGAAAAACAGGATTGAAGAGAACGTTGAACAGATAAAGTTCTCTAAATTCCTTGCCACTATCAGGACTGATGTCCCCATAGAATTTAGCCCATTGGATATGCAGCGTGGAGTATTAGACGAGCCTGCCCTTCGGAAAATTTTTGACGAATTGGAATTTCGCAACCTTTCTTCACGAATCTTTGGAGAGAATCTGAAAACGGAAACTATAAAAGCGGCACAGCAACAGCCGACGCTGTTTGACATGTTCGATGCACCTGAAGTGGCTAAGCCGGAAATAACGGTGCAGACAACTACATCGGACAACCACACGCCGGACTTGTTTTCCATGATGGATGAACGAACCGACTTTGATTCTATACTTACTGTACCTCACCGTTATGTTATGCTTGAGAACGAGGAAGACATCAAGCGATTTGTCGAATCTATCTATCTGAAACGCACTGTTGCTTTTGACACTGAAACAACCGGCATCAACCCGCTGACAGCCGAACTTGTCGGCGTATCGTTTGCGCTTACTGAGGGTGAAGCATGTTATATCCCTGTTTCGGAGGACTGTTTGAAGGCGAAACAAATCATCGAACTCTTGAAGGATGTTCTTGAGAGTGATAAGATACTCAAGATTGGTCATAATTTGAAATACGACATTAATGTGATGAAGAAATACGGTGTTAAAGTTGCCGGACCTATTTTTGATACAATGCTTGCCCATTACCTTCTTGATCCCGTCAGCCGTCACGGACTTGACTCTCTTGCCGAGACGCATCTCAACTATCGGACCATACATATAGAAGAATTAATCGGGCAAAAAGGCAAAGGGCAGCTTAACATGCGGCAATTGAATCCGGAGCAGGTCAAAGATTACGCTGCCGAAGACGCCGACATTGCTCTCAGGTTGAAGGCAATATTTGAGCCGCAGATAGAGGAAAACAATTTCCATGCATTATTTTATGACATAGAATTACCGCTCGTTCACACACTTGCTTCGATGGAGGAAAACGGTGTACGCCTTGACACCGAAGGATTACGGCAATCGACCGAAGTGTTGACTAAATACCTCACTAAGACGGAAGAGGAAACGCACGCCCTTGCCGGAAAAGAGTTTAACATTAATTCTCCTAAAGTAGTTGGTGAGATCTTGTTTGAGCACATGCGTATTACGGATAAAGCCAAACGCACTAAGACGGGACAGTACCAGACTTCGGAAGAGGTTCTTGAGAAGCTCAAAGCGCGTCATCCGATCGTTGAAAAGATACTTGCATACAGGAAGGTACGCAAATTACTTTCAACCTATACCGAAGCCTTGCCGGAGCTTATAAGTCCCGCCGACGGCAAACTTCACACAACCTACAACCAGACTGTTACCAGCACGGGAAGACTTTCTTCCACCAACCCTAACCTGCAAAATATTCCCGTCAAGGACGAGGCGGGGAAGGAGATCCGTAAGGCGTTCATTCCCGACCCGGATTGTATTTTCCTTTCTGCGGATTATTCTCAGATTGAACTCCGTGTGATGGCTCATTTAAGCGGCGACGAGAACATGCAGCAGGCGTTTGTGAATGAGCAGGACATACACGCCACCACTGCCGCCCGTATCTACAATGTTGATTTGTCTTCCGTTACGCGAGAGATGAGAAGCAGGGCGAAATCAGCTAATTTTGGAATTATCTACGGCATTTCGGCGTTTGGATTAAGTGAGCAGTTGTTCATATCCCGTTCGGAAGCGATTGCACTTATCGAGGGTTATTTCCGCACTTATCCGGGCGTTAAGGAATACATGGCTCGCAGCATTGAAGTTGCCCGCAGCAAAGGATATGCGGAAACGTTAATGCACCGCAGGCATTATTTGCCGGACATCAATTCCAGGAACGCTGTTGTAAGGGGTTATGCCGAACGGAATGCGATTAATTCTCCTGTCCAGGGTACTGCTGCCGACATTATTAAGGTTGCGATGAATATTATTTTCCGTCGTTTTGAGGAGGAAAACTTCCGTTCTAAGATGATTATGCAGGTTCATGATGAGTTAAACTTCAATGTTATTCCTGAAGAACTTGAGTCTGTCCGCCGCATAGTAGTAAACGCTATGGAGAACGCGGTAACATTGAGTGTTCCACTGGTTGCCGATTGCGGTACGGGGAAAAACTGGCTGGAGGCTCACTGATTTTAATCGAAATATCATTGCAGCCGCATTTTTATTAAAATCCTGAAAAATAAAAATGCGTTTACCCTCAGGATATAATTGTCCTTTGAGTGAAAATGAGTAATTTTGCACGCTTTTAATTGATAATTAAAGAATGGAAATAAATCGGCTCTCACGAAAAAATAATCACCTGTTACAGGTTTCTTGCACGTTGCGGGAACAAATTCCTACCTCGGAAAACTCTCTCGCGGAGTCCGAGAAGAAATTCCTACCTCGGAAAACTCTCTCGCGGAGTCCGAGAAGAAATTCAAACCTCGGAAAACTCTCTCTCGGAGTCCGAGAAGAAATTCTCACCTGCAGAAACTCTCTCGCGGAGTCCGAGAAGAAATTCTCACCTGCAGAAACTCTCTCGCGAAGTCCGAGAACAAATTCTCACCTGCAGAAACTCTCTCGCGGAGTCCGAGAACAAATTCTCACCTGCAGAAACTCTCTCGCGGACTGCGAGAACAAATTCTCACCTGCAGAAAGTCTCTCGCGGACTGCGAGAACAAATTCTCACCTCGAAAAAATTTCTCGCCGATTGCGGGAAAAGTCTCCCGCAGGTTGCGGGACAGTTGCCGACAGGTCGGCAGATTCTCCAAAAAACTTTAATTGATTATATATTATTATGATTATTATCCTCCTCTTATTATCTTTCCTTGCAGGAGCGCTGGTTTCCGGCGTCATCGTCCGGCTTGTCACGAGAAACAAAGCCGATGCGCTGCTCGCAGAGGCTAACGCAAGGCTCGAAATCGCTAAAGAACGCATCGAAAACCAAAAGACCGAGTCGGAAGAACTACGTAAACAGTTCAATATCGAATTTGAGAATATCGCCAACCGAATATTTGAAGAGAAATCACGCAAATTCTCGCAGGTCAACGAAGAAAAGATATCAACAATCCTAAACCCGCTGAAGGAGAAAATACAACACTTCGAGAAAAAAGTCGAAGATACATACAACAACGAAACCCGTGAAAAAGCAAGCCTCCGCGAACAACTGAAACAGATTATCGACATCAACCGCCAAATGAGCGACGATGCCCAGCGATTAACATCGGCGCTAAAAGGCGACAAGAAAATGCAGGGCAATTGGGGGGAAATGCAACTCGAACAACTCCTTGAAAAGTCCGGGCTGGAGAATGGCGTGCATTACAATAAACAAGTCAGTTTGCAGGGTAATGACCGGCAGCGGGAAATTCCCGACTTTGTCATCAACCTGCCCGACAATAAACATTACATCATAGACAGTAAAGTTTCGCTCGTCAACTATGAAATGTTTTACAATACAGACGACGAAGAACAAAAACTCAAATACCTGCAAGCGCATACCAAAAGCATAGAAAACCATATCAATGCACTCGGCAATAAACAATACCAGAACCTGCTCAATACTCCCGATTTCGTGTTTATGTACTTCGCCGTCGAACCTGCCCTCTACGCAGCGCTGCAAAACGACAACTCTTTATTTGAAAAAGCATTCCAGAAAAACATAGTGCTCGTTTCAACCACAACACTGCTGGCAAGCCTGCGTACGGTCTCATTTATATGGCGGCAGGAAAACCAGCGTAATAATGTGCTGGAAATAGCGCGACTCGGCGGACAACTTTACGACAAGTTTGTCGGATTCACGGAAAACCTTATCAGCGTCGGGAAAAGTATGGACAAGGCTAAGGAAACATACGCCGACGCTATGAACCAACTCGTGAAGGAAAACGCCAACGGACAATACAATGCCGGTACAATAGTCGGAATGACTGA
>JAISYU010000005.1 GCA_031269685.1 Dysgonamonadaceae bacterium
GTCGTCGTGAGGGATGATGGGATACCCGACGCGGCGAGCCTGCGCTCGAAACTGTATCATATTTATGTCGATGATACCGTCAGAGACGACATCAATCGTTCCGCAAAACCCGAGGAACCGCTGCCCGACCTCCTTGCCCAGGCATATTATCTTCTCGGTAAAGACTGGCTGGAAACGTTCAAAGAATGGCGGACGTTAGGCAATCCAGTGCCACCGGTCATGATTACCGTCGCGAACCGAACTGAAACAGCCGCCAGAATAAAGTACGCGTTCGACCACAAGCGAATACCCGTCGATGAACTGTGCGAACCGGCATATACGATACATATAGACTCCAAAACAATGGAAGCTGCCGAAGACATTGTGCTCGATAACAACGAGGCAGTTGATAGCAACGAGGAAGAAGGGGAAAGGAAACTTAGCAAAAAGGAAGCCGCCTCCGTTCTTCGCGATGCGGTAGATACAGTAGGGCAGAAAGGAAAACGCGGCGAGCAGATACGCAATGTGATATCGGTCGGTATGCTCTCCGAAGGCTGGGACGCCAGGACGGTCACGCATGTTCTCGGTTTGCGTGCCTTTTCCAGTCAGCTTCTTTGCGAACAGGTGGTAGGGCGCGGTCTGCGCAGGACGTCGTATGATTTGGACGAAAACAGCGATATTTTTACGCCGGAATATGTGAATATTTTTGGCATACCCTTTACGTTCCTTCCGCACGAATCGGACGAAACGGGCGCACCGAAACCGCCTAAACCCAAGACGCAGATCGAGCCGTTGCCTGAGAAGTCGGAGTATCGGATCAGTTTCCCGAATATCATCCGTATAGACCGTAAATTCAAGCCGGTTCTTTCGGTAGAAACCGACAAAATCGACAGACTGAACCTCGATGCATCAGAAACGCGCCTGCGCGCGGATTTGGCCCCGATAGTCGAAGGTAAGGCGGATTTATTGAAATGCACCGAAATTGATTTGGAAAAACTCGAACAAGAACTTCGTATGCAGAGGATTATTTTTGAGGCAGCCGGACAAGTTTACGACTTGATGAAATCATCGTGGCAAAACGAGGGGACGAAGTTTGCGCTCATAGGGCAGGTCATCCGTTTGGTTGAGGAATTTCTCTCCTCTCACGCCATTGTCATTGATCCGCCGCTTTTCAACACGGAACCGCTGAGGCGTAAGATCATCCTGATGATGAATATGAACAAAATCGTTCAGCATTTATGGGGATTTATCAAGCTCAAGCAGACAGAAAGCCTTGTCCCTATATTCGACACGAATAAAAAAGTGCGTTCAACCGGTGACATGGTGACGTGGTATACGAGCAAGCCATGCTTCATTACACAACATTCCCATATCAGCCATTGCGTTTTTGACAGCGCGTGGGAGGTTACAGAAAGCTACGTACTGGAGAAAAACTCAAACGTCGCCGCGTGGGTAAAGAATGACCATCTCGGTTTTGAGATAATCTATGTCTTCGATGGCGTGGTGCGGAAATATTACCCTGATTTCTTGGTAAAGCTCACTAATGGCAGAATGCTCGTGCTTGAAACAAAAGGCCAGGTAAACCGGCAGGTCACGGAGAAACGCAAAGCTCTCGAAGAATGGATCGCCACCGTCAACAACCTGGGCGATTATGGCAAATGGTGTTGTGAAACGTCTTACAACATTGCGGATGTTGACGGGATTATCGCGAAATACGTGACTGATGAAAGCTGAAGATAAAAAAGAAAGGGATAAGATGCGAACGAAGCTTTTTATAAGTCACGCGACGCCGACAGACAATGAATTCGCCGCTTGGTTAGCTACAAAACTCGAATTATACGGTTACGATGTATGGGTAGATATCCGAGAGCTTGATCCTGCCTCGGATTTTTGGAAAAAAATCGAAACAACCATTCGTGATGAAGCAATAAAATTCTTGTTTGTTGCAACAAAAGAATCGACTTCAGGGAAACGAGACGGTATCAATAAAGAATTGGCGGTCGCAGATCGCGTACGCAAAGCAACTATCGCTGACTTCATTCTGCCTTTAAGAGTAGATGACGTGTCTTTCGATGATTTCCCCGTGGAAATATTACGTCAAAACGCAATCGATTTTTATAATGACTGGGCTTCAGGACTAATTAAATTACTTGAGTATCTTGAAAAATGCAGCTTACCAAAAATGACGAACTCGCCCAATAATATGGAAAAAGCGCTACGGCGTTGGAGAACAACTCAAACTTCAAATAGCATATCACTAAATTCTGAAGAAGATTGTTATGCAAGCAACTTATTTCCAGTTTATTTACCTAAATACTTGTATGTTTATAACAATGTCGAAATTGAGCAAAATATGAAAAAATATCATTTCCCATATCGAAAAATTCAAAATCAAATCCTTACGTTAGCTTGTCCAAACTGTTTAAGTGAATTATGCGACACCAAAATAAAAGCGGAAGAATTTTCCTTGTCGGATATTATCAACAATTCGAAAAATATTACTGCATTTGACGTTGAGATTAAAAGACCGGGTAAAATATGTATTGATTTAATTAACTGGAACATTGATGAATTTTTCTTTAAAAACAATTTAAACAGACATCCTGCTACGCGCCAGAAAAGGACAAAGAACAAATTTTTCTTTAAGACAGACACGAAGAGCCGACGAAATCCAAAATCTCGCCTTAAGTTTCTCTCAGGTAAATACGGAAAGAAGCACTGGCATTATGGACTCAGCGCATACTATACACAGTTCCCATATGAAGGTATTCTTTTTCGAGCACATCTCATTTTTACCGATTCACATAATAAGGTTCTTTCTGAACCTCGACAAGTAAAAGCAAGGAGAAGTAAGGGACGTTCCTTTTTCAATAAAGAATGGCGCGATATGCTCCAAGCTGCAATTTATTTTTTTTCGAACGGTAGTGAGTCAATTAAGATTGATTTATGCTGCTCGCGTAATCAATTAATTATCACTAGTCAGCCATATACTTTTACTGCAACGACGAGCTATATTGAACCAACGCTTGATCCAACGGAAATTTTCGAAGAGGTTTTGGATGATGATGAATGAACTAAAATTTTTCGAAGAACCAAAGGTAGAGTTCGGTTATTCTCAATCTGCCGAGGATCCTCGCGAAGGACTAACCTTATTCGGTCCCTACTCGAAATCTTCTGGTGAAATAAGAATTGGCATTGTTGGAACACTAAACGGAATTAACGCATATAAAAGTTTCGCGGCAGAAATCAACAAACCGGTCTTTACACAATCTGCTGGACGTCCGTTCTTCCCAGGTTTTAGTACAGTGTTTGGATTAAATTGGCCTACTGGTCCAGAAGTTACGCTTAAATTATCGGAAAACGATATTGAAAATTCTCTGAATACCAAAAATTCGCATGAAAGGACGTATAAATTAGTTTCGTTATATTTAGCCACAGTACAGAAATATCTTGAAACAGAAGAAGGTCGAATTGATCTCTGGTATATTGTTATTCCACATCAAATATGGCTTACGTGCAGGCCTAAATCAACGACCGGGCGTGCTACTATTTCGGCAAAATATATTCGAGAGCACCGTTCCGGGCAAAAATCACTCTTTCCAGAAGATGACGAAGAAATTGAAAGTTTCGCCAAAATGTATGACGCTGATTCTGATTTCCATGATCAAATGAAGGCAAGGTTTCTATCAGAGAAGATTCAAACTCCAATACAGATAATGCTTGAAGATACATTACTTTTCAACGCTAAAGACGGTTCCCCATATAATGACGATATGAAAGCGCATCTTTTGTGGACACAGTGTACGTCAGTTTTTTATAAACTTGGACATTTGCCTTGGAAACTTTATAATGTCCGCAATGATGTCTGCTACATAGGACTTGTTTTTAAAACAACTCAGGGAGGACAAGGACGAACAGGTTTTGCCTGCTGTGCGGCTCAAATGTTTTTGGATTCAGGAGATGGAATGGTTTTCCGTGGAAATATAGGACCGTGGCGGAGTGAAGATGAAAAAACTTACCACTTGAACGCAAAATCCGCTCAAGAGTTAATTGAAATAGCCGTCGAGGCTTACAAAGACAATACAGGTGTTTTCCCGAAAGAGCTATTTATTCACGGGAAGGCGCATTTTTCAGATGAGGAGTGGGCTGGATTTAGTCAAGCTATTTCACGCTGTACCGACACAAACTTAGTTGGAGTAACAATCAATGAGATTGACGGATTTAGGCTTTATAAAAACTCCCCTTCGAGTAAATGTAAATATGGGATTTTACGAGGGCTTGCTTTGCAAGTTGACGAACGTAATGGTTATCTGTGGACGAAGGGATTTATTCCAAGCACGGAAACATCAAATCACTTAGAAGTCGCGCGTCCATTGAAAATATCAATATCACGAGGCAAATGTGATATTGATACTGTCATGAGAGATATTCTCTGCTTAACGAAATTAAACTACAATGCCTGTATTTATGGTGACGGGTTACCTGTAACATTGCGTTTTTCAGACAAAATTGGGAATATTCTGACTGCTTTAACTGACGTAAATTGGCGTGCACGACAATTCAAATACTATATTTAGTGTAACGCAAGTGACCAATTTGGAGAATTTAGAATTTTTGATTCATAAATTGTAGAACAACTTCTAAACATGAAAGCAAAGTAATGGGAAAACGTGATATGACAAAAAAGGAGAAAACCAAAATCGTCATCCACAGTTCTGTCCGCCAAATACTTGACGTTTGTCGCTTCCACAGGCGATAGCTAGGATAGCGTTAAAATGCGGTATGAGGATGAGAATATCTGGCTCTCGTAAAAGATGATGGCTGCGCTGTACGACGTAGAAGTTACGATGATCAACTACCACATCAAAATACCTGGTAGAACTTGAAGAACAGGCGAAAAAAGCGGCGGCGCTGATGTGCAAACCAATCGAAATTGGAAGCAGGATATGGCGGTGAATACAATGCGAACTATTGCTGAAATAGGGGAACTGCTGGGAAAATTGGATAATTGCGTTGCCGATGATCTTGAGGATCAGGAACTCGATTTCAAGCAATGGGATTCTCAAAGCCTTAAAAATTCGTTGAAGACCGTCGTTGACATGGCGGTATGCATGGCGAACGGCGAGGGCGGGGTTGTCGTCTTTGGTGTGGCCGACCGAGTGAAAGGAAGGTCAAAGGCCATATTGGGCGTCCCTAGCGAAATAGATGTAAATATGTTGAAACAAACCGTGTATGACCGCACTGACCCGAGGCTTGTGCCCGTATTTGAAGAATTATCCGTGCCGGAGGGGACGGGGAGGCTGCTGGTGATGAGGGTTTATCATGGATTGCCTCCTTACACGGATACATCAGGCCACGGAACTATACGAGTCGGAAAAAACTGTCTGCCGCTCACCGGCACAATGAGGCGCAAAATAAGCGTCGAAACAGGCGATACGGATTACACGGCGGAGGCTGTTCATACGGTAGACCTCAACTTATTGTCACCTGCGGCTCTTGAAGCTCTGCGGGCTGCGGCAAGAAAAGAACGAGCCTCTGATGAACTGCTTGCCATGCCGGATACGGAATTGCTTTCGAATTTGGGATTGCTCAGGAAAAAGAAATTGACTCGCGCCTCTCTGTTGCTTGCCGGCAACGAAGAGGCCATCAAGCAATTCATACCCGGTTATAACTGGACTTTTTTACAAATGGCTTCTGACAGCGACTATGCGATTCGGGAAGACCGAGTGACCTCGCTGATTCTTGCGGTGCGTCGGATTGAAGAATTGCTGACGCCGTTTAACCCGATAACGACCTACAAGCAGGGATTATTTCATTTTGAGTACAGGACGTGGCCGGAGATCGCCGTACGCGAAGCATTGATGAACGCATTTTGTCACGCTGACCTGCGAATTGCCGGGCCTATTATGGTAAAGTTGTATCAAGACCGTCTGGAAATAAGCAATAACGGAGGTTTTATCGCTGGAATAACTCCTGATAATATCCTGCATCATCCGCCTGCGGCTCGGAATCCTTTGCTGGTTGAGGCGATGACGCGCTTACGTCTCGTGAATCGTAGCAATCTTGGAATAAATCGAATGTTTTCCGCGCTTCTGTCAGAAGGCAAAGAACCCCCTGTAATTCAGGAAATGGGGGATTCTGTCGTTGTAAAGTTCTACAAGAGGGAATTAAACGCCGCTTTTCGTTCGTTGGTAGCTGAGGAAAGCGGAAAAGGTCATATTATGAATGTCGACGAACTGATAGTGCTTCAATACTTGCTGCTTCACCCGGAGATGGATACGGCAGTTGCGGCGCGCATCTGTCAACGAAATGAATCGGATATTCGTGAGTGCCTTTCTTCGATGGAAAAAACCGACTTGATTGA
>JAISYU010000091.1 GCA_031269685.1 Dysgonamonadaceae bacterium
TTTTTCATCTTTTTAATAATTTAAAATTGTGATAAATATTTGTTTGTTATTTCTTCTTTATCAAGAAAAAAGTAACGAAAGCAAGAGCCGTAAGGCTCGGATCTATAGGTTTTGGATTTAAATCCAGAAGGCTTGGATTTAAATCCAGAGGTCTCAGATTTAAATCTATAAGGCTCGTATTTAAATCCAGAGGGCTTGGATTCAAATCCAGAAGGCTCGTATTTAAATCCAGAGGGCTCGTATTTAAATCCAGAAGGCTCGTATTTAAATCCAAAGGTCTCAGATTTAAATCTAAATGGTTCCGATTTAAATCTAAAGGTCTCGGAATTCCATAATTTGGAACCGACAATGCCTGACGGTGTTGAGTACTTTTCCGTATCAGGCATCCTGTTTGTGATACTGTATATGACTTTTGTCCCCATATCCGCGACAAAGATACCTACTTTTTTTAAACAAACAATAGGCTTTGCGGAGAAAATATTAATTAGAAGAATCGTCGCCGCCTATTTCCCAGATATACCACACAGGAATTTGGTGCCCCCACCAAAGTTGCCGGCTAATGTTCCAGTCGTGGATATTTTCCATCCAATGCCGGTATGTGTTTTTGAACTTTTCGGGGAAAAACTTGATTGTGTCGTTCTCAACAGCGTCAAGGGCTGGTTTTGCTAATTCATTCATTTTTAGAAACCACTGCGTAGAAAGCTTAGGCTCTATGGGTACGTCCGTGCGTTCCGAAAATCCGACCCTATTGGTGTATGCCTCAACTTTTTCGAGAAGTCCGGCGTCGTCAAGATCTTTCTCTATCTTCCGACGACAGGCAAACCTGTCCATTCCTGCGTACATCGCACCATACTCGTTAAGTGTACCGTCGTCGTTGAAAATGCTGATCGAAGGCAGATTGTGTTTTTCTCCAAGCTGATAGTCGTTATTGTCGTGTGCCGGCGTAACTTTCAGACAGCCTGTGCCAAATTCCATATCAATATACTCATCTTCTATGACGGGTATTTCGCGGCATATCAGCGGCACGATCACACGCTTGCCTTTCAAATGTGCGGTTCTGGGATTGTTCGGGTTGATACACATTGCCGTATCGCCGAATATGGTCTCCGGACGGGTGGTTGCGACTATGGCAAAGTTGTTTTCTCCTGCTATTTTATACCGCAGGTAATACAGTTTCCCGTTTTGTTCCTTATAGGTTACTTCTTCGTCCGAAATAGTGGTCCTGGCTTGCGGATCCCAGTTTACCATTTTCTCTGCACGGTAAATCAGTCCTTTATCATACAAATCACAAAATACTTTGAACACACTCGCACTGCGCTTTTCATCCATCGTGAATGCAGTCCGGTCCCAGTCGCAACTTGCACCAAGTTTTTTGAGCTGGTCGAGGATTATGCCGCCGTGTTTGTGCGTCCATTCCCATGCATGCGCGAGAAATTCTTCGCGGGTCAAGTCGGATTTCTTAATACCTTCCTGTGCAAGCTTATTAACTACTTTTGCTTCTGTTGCAATCGACGCATGATCGGTTCCAGGCACCCAGCAGGCGTTTTTGCCTTGCATGCGGGCGCGGCGAACCAAAACGTCCTGTATGGTGTTATTAAGCATGTGACCCATGTGCAAGACTCCCGTGACATTGGGCGGCGGGATTACGATTGTGTACGGTTCGCGATCGTCCGGCTCGGAATGGAAAAATTTGTTTTCAAGCCAATAGTTATACCATTTTTCTTCTATCTCTCTGGGATCGTATTTGGCTCCTCCAATCTTACTCTTTGTTTCCGTATCCATTTATTTTAATGAATTTCTTATTTTTATTTCATTGATAATAAGTTTCGGCAAGGATAAAAAAATATGTCCGTACCTCCTGAACATTCTTCGCGGTTCTTGGGAAATACGGTATAGCCATTCTAATTTCAGATTAATTATCCAGCGAGGCGAACGGTTAATTGCGGATTTGTCGGAATAAAACTTGAAAACAGCGCCGATACCTATCATAACACCCTTGTTCAGATATGGGTTCAGACGATTCATAAATTGTTCCTGCTTGGGCGCTCCTAATGATACCCAGATAATGTCCGGTTTATCTTCGTTTATCATTTTTGCAATCTGCAGGTAATCAAAGTTCTCAACGTCTTTGAACGGTAAAGCCTCAAATTGCATGTCTGTGATTGATGAATTGATTTTTAGCAAGTTATCTTTTAATCCTTCTAAGATGTCCGGTTTAGAACCAAGGAAAAAGTGGCGAAGATTGCATGACTGAACCCATTTTATGAAAAGATCCGCACCGGTATAATTGTGATAGTTGGTATGATAGATTCTGTTTATCAGCAGTGGTATCCATGCACTGTCGGAAAGATTAGTCAGGGAATTGTTAAGGGCTTCGAGATGTTCGGAATTTTCATTAGCGTTGACTAAACTGTTGCTGTCTACCGCACAGACATAAGCAGGAGCGCCTGAAATAATCGCATCTGATATTATTCTGTTTATTTCTTCTTTGTCAAATTCCAAATATATATTGAAATATTTTTTTTTCATGCTATAATTTCTTCTGATTTTAAGCCGCAAAAGGATAACAATATTGGGAAAAAGAGGTTCATTTTCCCATATCGTAGCCCCATTTCAAATACACTGCTCCCCACGTATATCCTGCTCCGAAAGCAGTAAGGATTACGTTGTCCCCTTTACGCATGATTTTTTCCCAGTCCCAAAGGCAAATAGGAATAGTGCCTGCACTTGAGTTTCCGTATTTCTCAATATTGACCATGACTTTTGAAAGCGGAAGGTCAAGACGGCTGGCTACTGCTTCGATAATCCGAAGATTAGCCTGGTGCGGAACTACCCACTGCACCTCATCTTTCGTAAGGTTGTTACGGCGGATTATTTCTTCACAAGTGTCAGCCATCGAGGTTACGGCTTTCTTGAACACTACCTTGCCGTTTTGCCAAATGTAATGCATGCGTTTATCTACCGTTTCATGACTGGCAGGATTAATAGAGCCTCCTCCTAACATGTGCAAGTTTTCTACGCTATCTCCATCAACATGCAAAACCGAGTCAATAATACCTTCCTCGCTTTCCTGTGCCTCAACGAGAACAACTCCGCAAGCGTCGGAAAAGATGGGGCAAGTATTTCGGTCAAGTGTATCGGTAACAACCGACAATACATCGCCCGCTATAACAAGGACTTTCTTGTATCTACCGGAAAGGATAAAGTTATTTGCCGTCTCAAGAGCGTAGATAAATCCACTGCAAGCCGCCGACAAATCAAATCCGAATGCTTTTTTCATACCCGTCTTGAAAGCGACGAGCGATGCAGCATTCGGAAGAATGTAGTCGGGGGTGGAAGTAGCAAAAATTATCGCCTCAACAGAAAGCGGGTCAAAAGGATGCTTGTTTTGCATGTCTTCAATAGCCCGCTGAGCGAGGTAACTTATGCCAACACCCTCTTGTGGTTTCAAAATTCGCCGTTCTTTTATGCCTATCCGCTGGGTAATCCATTCATCGGATGTATCCACATAAGTGGAAATCTCTTCATTGGTCAGCTTATAATCCGGGACATAGCCGCCAACACCGGTTATGACTGCGCGTATTTTACTCATAATCAAACCCCAGCAGTAGCCGCCTTGTCGATGATGACTTTCCCTTTGTAGTACAGTTTACCTTCGTACCAATGGGCACGATGATACAGATGATATTCACCCGTTGTTGGGTCAATTGCTATCTGTGGAACAACTGCATGGTCATTCGCTCTACGTTTGTCTCTTCTGGTTTTACCAATTCTTCGTTTTGGATGTGCCATTTTTTTATTATTTAATTACTATGTTTATTCTTCTTTAAAGTTTTTCAAAGCATCCCATCGTGGATCAGCCATATGTTCAACGTCATCGTTTTCCGGCTCTTCCAGCTCGTTGTCATCATCGGTCTTCGGTGTGTGTTTGTGCAATTTTGCTGTCATATGCCTGTTGCATTTCCCATGAGCGTGAACGTGCTTTATGGGAATTGCCAGCACTACAAACTCGTACAAAAACCACGCCAGATTTACAGATCCCTCCGATTCGGGAATGACAATAATCTCATCGCTTTCTTCTGCGTAATCTTTGCCAAACTTCACAATTAGACGCGCCGTGGAATCTATCGGGAAGTCAATATCGTCAAGGCAACGATCACAAGGTATTACCACCATACCAACAAGATGAAAATTCATCTCATAGATACCTTTACGCTTGGTAACAACGAGTGTGACTTTGACTTTGCCTTTCTGTACGTCTTCGCCTTCGATATTCAAAAAATACTGCGTATCAAGAAAATATTCATACTGCTGAACATCTCCCTGCATATTTTTTAGATCTACCTTATAAATATCAAATTTTCCCAATGTCTTGTGTTTCTGAAAAAACGGCGCAAAGGTACGAAAAAAAATTGACTTCTATTGTATAATTGAGAAAATAAATAAAAATAAACTTACAATAGCGGTTTTAGTTTTCCGAGGGCAAGGTTGTAATCATCAATCAGACAATGGATAATTGCTTCAACCGACTCGACCTTTCGAATAAGTGACGCAACTTGTCCTATTTCGAGTTCTCCGTCTATCAAATTACCTTCGAAAATACCGAGTTTGGTACGACCTTTACCGATGATTTCCAGTAATTCTTCCGTGTTTGCGCCACGGTCTTCCGCCGCCTTTATCTTCTCGTAGTAAGCATTTTTAATCAACCGTGTAGGTGAAAGATTTTTCAATACGAGTTGTGTATCACCTTCCTTCAGTTCAGTACAAATTCTCTTAAATTCGGGTGATGCCGAACTTTCTTCTGAAAGAGCGAAAAGTGTACCAATCTGCACACCATCAGCGCCAAGACAAAGCGCCGCAAGCATTTGAGAGCCGGTAGCAATACCTCCGGCTGCAATAAGAGGCAGTGAAACGGCACGTCGAACCTGTGGAATCAATGCCATGGTTGTGGTTTCTTCGCGTCCGTTATGTCCTCCTGCTTCAAAACCTTCGGCAATAACAGCATCTACGCCTGCTTCTTCCGCTTTTTGTGCGAATTTGGAACTTGACACTACGTGTATTACTGTTATACCTTTGTCTTTCATCTGTTTTGTCCAAGTTTTAGGATTTCCGGCGGAACTCACTACTATCGGTATCCGTTCCTCCATTATGACTTGGATAATACCTTCAACATCCTTGTAAATCAGCGGTACGTTCACACCAAAAGGCTGAGCGGTAGCGGCGCGACACTTTTGAATATGTTCACGGAGAATTTCCGGTGACATTGAGCCTGCACCAAGTAATCCGAGTCCTCCGCTGTTGCTGACTGCAGAAGCGAGCCGCCAGCCACAGCACCACACCATACCACCTTGGATAACAGGGTATTTTATATTCAAAAGGTCAGTTAGTCTATTGGTCATGATAAATCTTTATTTTGCTGACTAAATTCAGTTTTTCCCCAGCAGTTGTACTATCAGTGCGCCGCCGATTACAAAATTGAAGTTTATTTTTCCGCCAACAGAAGCATCTGTTTCTCCATAAAACTCGAAATCCACATCTTTCTCTTTCAGTATAGCGTCAAGAGTCTTTGATAGCATGGAGAGCAGTTTTTCGTCAGCTTCAAATAATGTGTTCAGCTGATACTCGGCAAGGGTCCATTCATCTCCCAGGTAATTGGATCTGAGGATGATGTTTTTACCGAGACTGCCTCCATCTTCAGAAGTGATTTTCACTTCAATTTTGGAGATTTTGATTGTTTTTACCAGGTTTGCATACTCAAGGTATGGTCCAAACTCTTCAGCATTAATCCGAAGGGTATCTTTACCGCTAAATATGCGGGTTTCGGATTCGCCATCCTTGTTTGTTTCCGGGTTTACGGCATTGTTTCGTAATTCGGGTGCGTATCCTCCCGAATTATCAAGGACATCGGCATTGAAATTAAGTTCCAGTGATTTAAGTGGAACTTCAAATGTTGTAAGGTCTTCGAGAACATTTTCGCATGAGCAAAACAACACTACGGCAACTGACAGCAGGGTTGCCTTAAGAATGGAATTTGATGTAACTTTTTTCATTGTACGTTTTTTTTATTTGTTAAGAGGTGCAAAAGTAATACTTTTTTTTGAAAAAATGCTTTTATTCAATAAAATTTTTGTTTCCTGTTTATAAAACACAGCGAACACGACCCAAATAATAGCGGAAAACACCGTTACTGTACCGAAAATTGCCGCCCAGTTATATACGGCGCCGGTTTCATTGACAGTGGTATTCATTATTATTAGTTTTCCGCACAGGAAATTGCCTGCCAGGAGTGCAACACCCCAAATCAGGAATGCCATTAAGCCTTGCGCCTGTGCGCGCAGGTTAACGGGCGCGATCTTATCGGTATAGATTTGCCCTGCAACAAAGTACAGTCCAAAAATTACGCCGTGGAACATTACGCCTGTAATATATAGCGCATCATTATCCGTCACGCTGCCCCACCAGAAGGCGGCATATCGCAGAACCATCGCTCCGAGTCCAATAAGCATCGCTCTTTTGAATCCGATTTTCAATAGGATAAGCGTTGTTAGGAAAAGGAAAAACACTTCGCCCACCTGCCCCAGTATTATTGTTCCTGCGATATATTTGTATTGCCTTTCGTCAAAAAAGAAGCCGGCATATGTATAATAGAGTGCATATCCGAGCACGGCGGTGAATGTGCAGAGGAAAAAAACGAGGAAATTGCGGTTTCGGAATAGCGTAAATGCTTTGAATCCGAGAATATTGACAATGGAAAAACGTTCTTTGTTACCGTTTGGAGGAGTATCTGGCAAGGTAAGGTCGATCATTGCGGCAATGAATGCGACACCGCTTCCGCAAAAGAAAGTCAGCGAACTTCCGTCGAAACCGTTGACATTAAAAACGTTGACGAAGACAATACTGAACAGTCCAGACGCCACCCATCCAAGTGTTCCGAAGAGGCGGACTCGCGGAAACTGCTCTTGTTGTACGTGTTTGAGCACTATAGAGCCGGTCAGCGCCCAGGTAGGCATATAGATTAGCATGACGGCGAAGACGATTCCGATCGTAAGGTTTGCGTTTCCGGTGAATCCTGCACAGGCAAGCAGCGCAGATACAGCAAAATTAATTACTGCAAGCACTTTCTGCGAAGAAAAATACCTGTCTGCAAGTGCGCCTATTACGGACGATCCCATGAATCCGACCGCCATGGCGCTCAATGCGATTGCCCTCACACTGTCTGTTATTCCTGCTCTTGTAAGGTACGCCGCGTATGGCAACCACCACACTGCGACGAGCATGTATTGAAGGAATAGCATTAGGGATAGTGAAAACAGTTTCTTCATACTTTAAATCTTGTTTCGGGCTGCAAAGGTAGGTTTTTTATCCGAATTTCCGCTGTTTGAATAGAAAAACGCATTAATAATGTTAATAATTCGCTTGTTTTGTTGATAACTTCTGTTAGTAACATTAAGGACATACGCGCCGTTTGCTTCGATGTTCTGCGCCACCGCATTGGACTGACTTATGAAGCGGAGTTTTTACAATAATATTAAACTGTTTTAGAGAAAAGGAAAGAGACTGTCCTTCTTGGAACAGCCTCTTCCTTTTTGCACTGCGGATAGATAATATTCTTATTTCTTCACTACCTTCAATGTTTTGCCGCCTGCACGGACGATGTAAACTCCCTTCGGAAGATTACCGACTGCGACAGATTCACCGGCTTCGACGATTTGCTGTAATACCGTTCGACCACTAAGATCGGTTACTGTTACTTCGGTCGGAGCATTGATGCCGTTGATGCGGAAACTTTCCGTGACAGGATTCGGATAAATACTGACTCCATTATCCGACGTCTGCTGTATGTTTGTGTTGACATCAAATATCGCCGTATAGGTTGTATCCTGCGTTACGGTTATTGTTCTCGGATTCTGCGTATCGTCATCGTCCCATTTCACGAACTTGTAACCCGGATTAGCGGTTGCACTGATAGTTACTGTGCTGTTTTCCTCATAATCTCCCGTTCCGGCAACAGTTCCCATGCTGGGATTGTTGGCATTTACTGTTAAATGATAAGTGATTGCTTCAAATATAGCCGTATAGGTTGTATCCTGCGTCACGGTTATTGTTCTTGGATTCTGCGTATCGTCATCGTCCCATTTCACGAACTTGTAACCCGGATTTGCGGTTGCACTGATGGTTGCTGTGCTGTTTTCCGCATAATATCCCGTTCCGGTAACAGTTCCCATGCTTGGATTGCCGGAAGTTATTGAGACATAGAATGCGGAAAATGCAGATATAATATCTCCGAAATCCTTCCATACTGCTGCATCTTTGTAAGATTCAATTGACTCGGCGGGAACGTAAAGCGTGGCGTTACTTAAAGCAACATCAAAAAATACCCCGCTGTTTATGCTTTGCGGCGCCGGGTTAAGATTGGTAACGGAAGTCAGTCCGCTACAATAGGAAAAAGCACTACCTTCAATACTTGTCACGCTGTTTGGAATAGTAATTTCAGTCAGTCCGCTGCAACGGAAAAAAGCATATATTCCAATACTTGTCACATTGTTTCCAATAGTAATTTCAGTCAGTCGGCTGCACCAGTAAAAAGCCCTATTTCCAATACTTGTCACGCTGTTTGGAATAGTATAACTT
>JAISYU010000102.1 GCA_031269685.1 Dysgonamonadaceae bacterium
AGTTTCTGTCCGCTTTCCGGCAGCCATTTGGCGTAGATGGTATCGTAAACCGCTCCCAGGTGTTCGTAAGAGCCGATGTAGAGGAACATCGCATACTTGCCTCCTTCAATTGTTTTTACGCCGATTTCACCTTTCGATTCGGCTTTCCCGGGCAAAACCAGACAGACATCGGTACGCAACTTGCTTTCTTCCGTCACTTTCGGGTCGTCGTGATAAATCGCAATATGTTCAATACCGGCAGAAAAGAGTTTGTTTTCCTTGACGAACTGCCACAGACGATTCCACGCCCCGCCAAAATCCAGGGTTTGGTAGTTGCCCGTTAATTTCAGATAGATAGCCTGTTTAGTCTCCAGCGTCAATATTTTTGGCGCTTTCAGATTCAACTTTTCGTTTAATTGAACTGGTTTCATGATTGTATAATTTTTATTGTTACGATACTCGCTCGGAGAAATACTGTAAAACATCCGGAATACTTTCGACAGGGAGGAAGGCGTGTCATATCCTACCCGGTAAGCAATTTCGCTGACAGACATTTCCGAATAGCGCAACAGTTTCGCTGCTGTCTCCACCCGCACCCGGATAATATAGACGCCAACAGGTTCACCCGTATAGGCTTTCATTATCCGCTGAAAATGCCATTTTGAGAAATTGGATACTTCGGCAAGGCGTTCAATGTCTATGTTTTCATCAAGATGAGCATTGATATACTCAATCACGATATTTATCCGTTTCAGATAATCTTCCCTTGTCGATATTCGCTGTTCCATATTTCACTGATGTTATCCTGGGTGCAAAGATAGAGCCTTTGGCTTTTTGAGGCTTTTCCGATTGTGCGAATATCATTTCTGCAGTTGATAACTGCCAAATTAGGATTTCATTCCTAAACTGTTCATCATCAATGCTTCGTAAATCGTCAATTAGCAACTGACGTTTTTTATCTATTTCGCCCGCCGTTAGCGGGCAATTTGGAAATATTGAACCCCATGCTTCATAAAATAGCCGCATATTTTTCATATTCGTAGTCGAAAAGTCCTTCAATTTTTATTAAATTCGAGTCCTCTATTTTGCTAATTTCCAATATAATATTCTAAGATTATATTGATTATTACTATTCTTTAGGCCAACATTTTAGCATAAAGCGTGTATTTATGATTGTTGCAATGAACCCAAATGCTACAAAAGTAACGACGTATCCGATCAGTTGTTGAATGGAAATAACCACTCCATAGTATAACTGTATTGCGGATTGACCGATTACCGTAACGGCTATAACCGCTAAAAAAAATGAGCATAACCGGTGACAGGATATATCCTGCCTGCTTTTTTTTCAACAGCATAATACCCCCGATCAGACAGGTTGGAAAAATAAGACCAATATCAATAACAAACGTCGGTTCGGTAGTGGATATATCTATGATGTCCAAAGGTGTGTCTGTGAACAAAGTGGGCAGTATGCTCATCAACCATACCAGCGCCGTGCATCCGGCAATTATTGTAAAAATGGCGGTTCCGACATACTTCCTGTCTTTATTCACTGGTTCAATTGTTGTATTCATGTCAATCATACTGAGAACAAATGTGAAAAACGCGACAGAAAATGCTATAAGATACAGCAGAAACATACGGCTGTAAGTAATGCCAAAGGCGGTTGTTGCCGAATAGTAGAGGATAGACACAAGAAGCCCTCCATGCAGAAGTTTCGCTTTTGCCCCTGAATCCCGTTTCAACGTGGCTATAAGCAGTCCTAATGATACCAAAAGCATCACTAAATCAGAACCTTTAGCAGTAGTGGCTTTCAGCATGGAGTTATTTGCATAAATCCCATTCCCAAACAATTGTACTGTTTCACCATAAATGTTTTCAACAAATTCCGGTTTGCCGTCGTCGCTGTAAAACAGCCCCATACCTGCATTGCACCAAACAAGTATTACAATACAAATTGATAATACCGGGATAATTCTAATTTTCATCTTTGTGATATTTTTGTAACAGTATTTTTGTGTGTTCCAATAATTCTTTCCCTCCAACCTGTCCGTGTCCCGGAATGATAATTTCCGCATTGGGGAATTTTGCTTTCACTTTTTGAATGGTCGGAAGCCATTCTTCAATTTTCGCATCCGAAAGATTGCCAAGCCCTTTCGAATGAATGTCTTTTACCATACATCCGCCAAACAGTATTTTTTCGGAAGGTATCCAGACCACGATATTATCCGCCGAATGTCCGCCGCCCAGGTAATGGCAGTAAATATCTGTCCCGTGTAAATTCAACCGTAGAGAATCGGCAAAGCCCTGTTGCGGGACAGGCATTCCATTTTCTTTTGCCAGTATTATCGTTAATTGATTGGCGAAAGATTTTATACCTTTTGAATGAAGATATTCCAGACCACCCAGACAATCATTGTGCCAATGATTTGGAACAAACGTCGTTACGTGGGCTTTAAGCGAATCGGCAATCCATGTTACCAATGTTTCAGTTTGATAATCGGTTACAGGTGTATCAAAAAGAAAAGCCTCTTTTTCGTTTACCACAATCAGACCGTTGGAAGATACTTTTCCAAAACCTTCTATCTCTGAAACGGATACATGAACGCATGCTTTCTCGGATAATCTTATCACCTCAATATCGTTGGAAATTCGGATTCGCTGATAATCGGATTGCGACCATACAGAAGACTGTATCAATACAAGAAGCAAGAACGATATACTTACTTTCATCTTCCCGATAATTTGACGTTTTTTACAGTTACAGCCCGTTTCATACTTTTCGATGACAATATATTCCATAATATTATTTCGTTTAACTTCATTATTTTTCATTTTCTTTACTGCTGTGGCAAAACGAAAGACCAATGAGTATGTATAATTTTCCATTGACCGAATACGTCCGACGCATACACCTCGGTACATTGCATCCTGTATGTTTGACCGTCCCGTTGCGCCTCATAATCGTATGCTAAAACTGCGCTGTCGGACATTACCTGCACAACAGGCTTTATCATTTCGTATGAGTCGATTTTATTCTTTCCCCGGAAGCCTTCATAGTAATCTGCCAGCGCTTTCCTGCCCGTGAATTTCTCCTCAAAAGTCGGGTCGAAATAAATCACATCGTCGGAAGATAATTCCAGAAATCCATCGGGATTTCCATTGTTCCACAGCTCTAACGCCTGTTTTTCCAGGGCTATTATTGTCGCCTTAATTTCTTCTATTGTTTTCATTTTTAAGTATTCATTCTTGTTTCCTCTTCTAAATTTACCAACCGGCATATTCCGGCGAACAGAAAATATCAAGTGCGGCATATCTACTTCACGATAGCGCTTCACGAAGCGTCCGCTGACAGTCATACCGTTGCGAATAGCGACATTCATAGAAGCGATGTTTGTCTCACGAACAATGGAATACACCTCATCGGCGTTCAGTGCCTCAAACGCATATAGCTTGCACCCGGCAGCAGCTTCGGTGGCATAACCTTTGTGCCAGTATGCGCGGTTTAAGAGATAACCGAGTTCAAGCACCCGTTCACCATCGGCATCCTGCCAAGTTATACCGCACTGACCTATCATCTTACCGTTTTCTTTGAGAACGACCGCCCAAAGCCCGAAGCCATCTTCTTTATAACGGGCGAGTTGCCTGTCAAGCCAATTTCGCGTTTCGTCATCATTAAATGCGCCCTCATAGGCGTACATCGTTTGCCCGTCTTGCAGAATGTCCGCAAGTGAGGGCAAATCTTCTATTATCATTTCTCGGAGCATCAAACGCTCGGTTTCAAGGATTATATTCATTTTTTTAGCGCCTTAATATCTTTTCATGCGATTTGTCAAAGAAAAATGTTTTTTCCTTCCATACCAGGGCTGTCGAAAATATCAACAGCAATACCGTTTGTATAATTTTACTGTCGGGATGTGTTTGGAATATTTCATTGGAATATCCTGCCAGCAGATGAAACAGTACCACCAGCAGCATGTTTCTGTTAGTCCTGTAATACAGCCAGTTGCCTATAACCACATACGGGATGAGGCTTGCCAGGAAATTGACGGAATAAATCACGCCCGTTTCCACAAGAACATTCTGATAATAGCCTTTTACAAAAGATAAGGGTATATGCCAGATTCCCCAGACAATACCGAAAATAAGGGATGTAACCAGAAGGTTAAAACGGTTTCTTAAACAGTGTATTCCGTAGGTATGCCAGCCAAATTCTTCCAGAACAGGCGCCAATATCAATAAAAACCACGCGGGAAAAATGCCTGCCGTAAAAGACAGGTGTTCTACAATCCTGAATTGAGACGGGCTGTATCCGAAAAGCAGGGATATTGCTTGAGCGGCAAGTATGCTTAACGGGAAAAGGAGAATCGTTAATGTCCAGAAAAAAGGTCGGATGCCTTTCAACCGGAAAGTTGCGCAAACAAACTCCCGTCTCATTTCCCTGTCGGGAAGTATCAAAATCATGGCAATAACGGCTGGAGCGCACAAACCAATCAACCCAAGGACACTCCCACAAAAAACTACTGCCCGATTTCCCTGCCATTGACTGTGGCTTAACCATGCCCATGTAAACCAGCATAACCATGGAACTAAAACGGCTGTGCCGTAAAACAGTATCGGACGATTGTATTTTTTTAGTTGCATATCAGACGTCATTTTTTACAGATTTTATGATAGTTTTTCCATTGTAACTGTAAAATCAGCGTATGTTTTCAATTTTTCAGGCACAAATCGCAAAAGCGTATAATCGCTGTCGCCCGCCGGATAATACATCTCCCAACCTTTTTGCCATGCCCGTTGCCGCAATTCATTGTCGGTAACAATTTCTACCGTACCTTGCAACAGCACGCCGTGAAACTTTTGCGGCTCGCAATAATACAGGCTTGCTTTACCGTTTTGCCCGATTTCGGCAAATTTTCGCGAACTTGTATTGGTGATCATGAAGACCGTAAGCGGATTCTCTTCCGCTTCGTGAATAGCGACAAGTCCGGGATACTCGTTCGGATTCTTCAGGTTGAGCATCGCACGGGTTGTGGGAAAACTATCTTTGTCGATATTCGTTAAATAAACAACCGAAGCTGTTTCCATCATTTTCAGGCATTCCGCCTGCTTCGCTGATAAATTTGTTTTTGATTTCATTCTTTATTGTTACTGTTTGATAATTGATGGATTATTGATAAACCTATTTTGTTTATACTAAGGCAAATATAATTAGAAAGCACAACAACTGCGATCCTGCTGTTTGTATCAAAACCTAAAAATGAAGTGAAACAGCCTGTTCCACCATCTTTACAAACAATCTTACTGCCCGCCTGCAATTCCCAGCCAAGACCAATATCCAACTTTTTAGAGGCGTTTGCGTGTTTTTTGCAACAGATTTTCAAATATGTTTTTTCTTCCTGCATTATCACCTTTGCATATTTCAGCAAATCGTCGGCAGTCGAACTCATACCGCCGGCAGCAGCGAGTATATCATCTCTGTTCCACAACCAGTTTCCCAAATCTCTGTTCCACCGGTTGTACCCATGAATGTTGTTGTCAGGGTTAATCCCTAAATATGTTTTCTTTAATCCAAATTCATGTTTAATAAAGTCATTCATAGTGTCCCAGTATCCTCTTTGTGATACTGTTCCTAAAATGTATCCAAGTATTCCATAACCGAAGTTTGAATAACTGTATGGATAGGTTTTATCTTTTAATCTTGTCGAACTGATTATTCTTTTCATTTTGGAGAAGTCCATCGAACCAGATAACGGATTTTCTTTTGTACCGCCGTTAATCAATGCGCCGGTTACTGTTCTTGCAAAGCTCCGTGCATTGAATGGAATCAGGGCGGAATACCCTGATGTATGGGTGGCAAGACGTTTCAAATCGGGATAATAGCCGACAGGCAAATTTGTAATAAAGCTGCTAATAGAATCATTCAATGAAATTTTGCCATCCGAAAGGTATTTTGCAAGCAAAGAACTCGTAAAAGTCTTTGTGATAGAGCCAATTTCATAATAAGGAGGAGGTTGATTTGCAATCTCTCCATTCTCGCCGAAGACATTAATAACCATTTCGTCATCGCACAAGCATCCGACAGTGAGTATCAGATTTTTCTTGCCTCTGACGAATTTTCTTATCCAACCGTATGTATTTGGATTAACTCCCAGCATTTATAATCTCCATTATTAATTTATCAATTTCATCTGATTTTATAGCTGAAACGCTTCTGTCCGTCTTTGCTATCCGCTTGATGACAGTGCGTTCAAAGAAATTCATTTTCTCGAACAGAAACTCGCCACCAGCAAAACACTTGGATACGGCGTATTCGTACAATTCCTGCGGATAGGCATTTGCCAGTTCCTGTTGCTGTTTGGCGCTGTCCGGTTCCATTCCGCAAACAAACAGCGCCAATCGCTTTTGTTTCAATGCTTCGATGTTTTCTTTGCAGAAACGCTGCATCGTTTTGGATGATGCGCTTGCATAGATGGACGTCCCTAAAATAATCCCGTCAAAAGAATTGACATCGGGACATTTTTCTTTTTTCAGGTCAATGATTGAGACCTGATTGCCGGTCAACCGTTCGGCAATCATTTGGACAACCTTGGCGGTTGTTCCGTGTTTGGATGTGTAGATAATTGCTGTTTTCATACACTTGTATATTTATACTTTTTGATTTTCCTTATCTCCTAACTTCTAATCATTGCATAACACTCATTGTCCAGCACAACTCCGTCATAACGCTCTTCGGCGAGGTGAAGCAACCCTTCGTATTGGAATCCGCATTTTTCCAATACACGCTTTGATCTTTTGTTGTAAGGATAACAATACGCAG
>JAISYU010000017.1 GCA_031269685.1 Dysgonamonadaceae bacterium
TCGAATCCGCGAACATGATCCGGTTTCGCCCGACCGGAATAGTGGCTGTCCTTAACCCTCAGAAGATGCTTCTGACGTTTGGAATAATCCACAGTACCTTTCGGAGCGGTTTTCGGAGGCGGCGCAGGACTGGGTTCTGGATCGGGTACCGTAAGCCCAAGATTTACCTTGTCTTCTTCGGTAACATTCTTGTTAAATCTCAGGTGTTCATTGACGAACTCCCGAGTTTCGGTAGAGACTTCTTCAGCCTTTTTCTTGCGGTTTAGACGGTCGGCGCTCCCCGCATTAGGCTCTTCAGCCTTTATATGAGCCAAATTATACTCCGCTGCCTTATTTCGGACAGGCTCAAATTCTTCAGGCGTAATTCCAAACCTCTGCAGGTTTCCTGCCAAGTAGTTGATAAACGTAATCAGCCATGCTGATAGTGCGGAATAAGCCTTAGGCAAGTAATGTTTTTGAGACATAATTGATAGATTATTAAGAAATTAATATAAAATTTTAAGATATACATCCGAATCTTTGCGACGTGCGTCGCCATTTTGTAGACGCGCGTCGCTAAACTGTAGACGCGCGTCGCTAAATTGTAGACGCGCGTCGCTAAACTGTAGACGCGCGTCGCTAAACTGCAGACGCAAGGTGCGATATTTAACGGGAATATGCAACAGTTGCGGGATTAATTAATGTGTTTGCTCTAATATAGAAATATAAACGGCAGGTAATTGGAAAAAATTATGTACTTTTGCCGCAAAATTCTGATATATGATCCAATCAATGACAGGATTCGGTAAAGCCGAAGTACAGTATGGCGGAAGGAAAATAAGCGTGGAAATAAAGTCGCTGAATTGTAAACAACTCGATATAATTACACGTATCCCAAATGCTTACAGGGAAAAAGAACTCGAAATTAGAAGCATGATCCAAACAGCGCTCGAACGTGGGAAAGTAGAACTGACCCTCGTGACGGATATTACGGAAAAGGTCTCGGGACTGATCAATAAAGAGGCTGTAATGTCGTATTTCGAGGAAATAAAAGAAATCGCAGAAACTCTCAAAATAGATATGCCCGCCGATTGGCTCTCCGTTGTACTTAAACAACCGGATACAACCAAATCAGACGCTTCCGGCATGGACAGCGGGGAATGGATAGCATTGGAATGTTGTATCGAAAAGGCTCTGAATAACGTTGTCAATTTCAGAAAACATGAAGGATTGATGCTCGAAAGAGTCTTCCGTGAGAAAATTTCAAATATCAAAAGCATGATTCCAGATATTGAACGGTGCGAAAGTGAACGGATAGAGAAACTTAAAGCCAGGATGAAGGAAAATCATGCTAAATCCGACTTAATTGAACAATTAGACCGTAACAGGTTCGAGCAGGAACTGTTCTATTACATCGAACGCCTTGATATTAGCGAGGAAAAGGCACGTCTCTTAAACCATTTGAATTACTTTAAGGAAACACTCGAAAACGGTGAAAGCCAGGGACGTAAACTTAATTTTATCGCACAGGAAATCGGTCGCGAAATCAATACACTTGGCTCCAAATCCAATCACGCGGAAATCCAAAAGACGGTAGTTAAAATGAAGGACGAACTGGAACAGATAAAAGAACAGGTATTAAATGCACTCTAAAGGAAAACTTATAATATTATCCGCACCTTCAGGATCGGGAAAATCGACGATCATTAAATATATCATTGAAAGTGGATTACCGGTGCAATTTTCCATATCCGCAACAAGTCGTCCGCCACGGGGAAACGAACAAAATGGAGTGGAATACTATTTCATTTCACCCGAAGAATTCCGTGTGCGGATCGCAAATGGTGATTTTCTTGAATATGAAGAAGTTTATGCCGACCGATTTTATGGTACACTCCGGTCTGAGGTGGAAATTCAACTCAATAACGGCGAAAACGTTATACTTGATGTTGATGTCGCTGGCGGATTGAATATAAAGAAACTGTATGGAGATAACGCTTTGCTGATTTTTATCCGTCCACCGTCGGTAGAAGAATTGCGTCGAAGACTCGAACATCGTGGTACCGACAGTGCAGATGTAATTAATGACCGGATAGCAAAAGCGGAATATGAATTAAGCCTTGCAGGATGTTATGACCGTGTCGTTGTTAATGACGACCTGGAAAAAGCAAAACGTGAAACTAAAGATTTAATAAAAAATTTCATAGAACATGGCAATAGAAATTAAAGAACTGACTCCGAGGAGCGAGAATTATTCGCAATGGTATAACGATTTGGTGATTAAAGCCGATCTTGCGGAAAATTCCGCAGTGCGCGGCTGTATGGTCATCAAGCCTTACGGTTACGCTATCTGGGAGAAAATACAACGGCAACTTGACGATATGTTTAAGGCTACGGGACACGTGAATGCATATTTTCCGCTGTTTATCCCAAAATCATTCCTCAGTCGGGAGGCTGACCACGTGGAAGGTTTTGCGAAAGAGTGCGCTGTTGTTACACATTATCGCCTCAAAAACGATCCGTCGGGGAAAGGTGTTGTAGTAGATCCCGAAGCGCGCCTGGAAGAGGAACTTATTGTCCGTCCGACTTCGGAAACTATTATCTGGAGCACATATAAAAATTGGATTCAGTCCTATCGCGACTTGCCGATCCTCTGTAATCAATGGGCGAACGTCGTACGTTGGGAAATGCGCACGCGCCTCTTCCTCCGTACCGCCGAATTTCTCTGGCAAGAGGGGCATACAGCGCATGAAACCCGCGAAGAAGCTGAAGAAGAAACCCGCAAAATGCTTAATGTCTATGCTGATTTCGCGGAAAACTACATGGCGGTGCCCGTTATGAAAGGAACTAAAACCGCAAGCGAACGTTTTGCAGGTGCGCTTGACACATATTGCATCGAGGCTTTGATGCAGGACGGTAAAGCCTTGCAGGCAGGTACTTCGCATTTCCTCGGACAGAATTTTGCTAAAGCATTCGACGTGCAATTCCTGAATAAAGAAGGCAAACGCGACTATGTATGGGCTACATCCTGGGGAGTTTCCACCCGTTTGATGGGAGCGCTTATCATGGCTCATTCCGACGATAACGGTCTTGTGTTGCCTCCGAATCTTGCGCCATACCAGGTTGTTATAGTTCCCATTTACAAAAACGATGAACAACTTGCACAAATCAGTACAAAACTTGAACCCGTGATTAACGAACTGAAATCGCTTGGAGTAAGTGTGAAATACGACAACTCGCAGAATAAGAAGCCGGGATGGAAATTTGCCGAATACGAGTTGAAAGGTGTACCGGTACGTTTGGCGATGGGTGGTCGTGATCTCGAAAACGGTACGATTGAAATTGCCCGCCGCGATACACTGACAAAAGAAACCGTCAGTATTAACAATATAGGAGCAACAATTAAAGAATTACTTACTCTCATTCAGGAAAATATTTTCCAAAAAGCCTTTGATTTCCGTGCTTCCCAAACCTCTACAGTCGATACTTATGACGATTTTAAGCGGAAAATCAAAGACGGCGGGTTTATCCTTGCACACTGGGACGGCACGCCCGAAACGGAAGCGCTTATAAAGGAAGAGACCAAGGCGACAATTCGCTGTATTCCTTTTGATGGCGACAAAACACCAGGGAAGTGCATGGTAACAAATAATCCATCCGCACAGAGAGTTGTTTTTGCGAGGGCGTATTGACAATTGTTTGAAAATAATCAAGGGAAAAGCGCGACCAGGAAACGTTCGATGGCTTTAATCAAATCTTTTCTCTTGCCCGCAAAATTATTGATGAGCAAGGAAAACGCATAATGTCCGCCATTGGTTTCCACATAGCCCGAGAAACATTGAACGCCACTCATGCTGCCTGATTTCAGATGCACTTTGCCCGCAAGTTTCGTGTTCTTCAGAAAAGTAGCAACTGTACCTTCTTCTCCAGCAACCGGCAGGGAACGGTAGAACTCTCCGTCGCGTCCTCCGCCATGCCGGTACATGTAAGTAAGCAAAGCCGTCAAATATTCTGCCGATACGGCATTTTGCGGGGACAAACCGCATCCGTCATATATTATCAATGCTGTTGAATCTAAACCGTTCGCTTGCCATAATTCCTTAACGTTCACGCTGTCGAGCAGCAGTTTCCGGTAAATGTGCTCCGCATAGGAATTATTACTGTGAACATTTATTTCACGGACAATCTCACTCAGAGCCGGAGAATACGTTGCTCCGATTTCTTTCAAGTTTTCGGGGAGATTAAACACGGTTCCCGACATTAAAGACTTCATGGTTTCAAGTCTGTAAGTAGTTGCATTACCATTTATTTCCAGACCGTTATCTTTTAAGAAATTCATCAAATAATCAGCCAGGAACATTCCCGGATCGGCAAGAGAATGTTTTTCTGTAACACCGTTTGGAAGCGTAACAGTGAATATATTATCGAAAACGCAGATCCCGTAAACGCCTTGTGCGTAATCGGTTCCAATATCTTCAACAAGCCATTTATTAGAAATCCCGTCATATCCGAACAATGAATCAACGACCGTGACATTGCCAGAGATACGATTGATACCGTTTTTCTTTATTGAAGCAAGCCAACCGATTAAGAAATCTTCACGGTCTTTTTCACCGGTAAATTCCGAGCCAAGAGTAGGATCGCCCGCCCCGATGACGTACAAATTCCCATTCAAGACGGAATCGCTGACCGGAGCATCGATCATGACGGTCGTTTTATACCGGAAATCCTTGCCGTAAATATTGAGGGCGGAGGCGGTAGTGATCAGTTTCATGTTGGAGGCAGGCGTGAGCGCCATATTTTCGTTGAATGTCGCCACAGTTTCGCCTGTTTTCAGGTTCATCGCTTTAAATCCGACAGCGGCATGTCGAAGATTTTCATTTTTCAGGAAATCCATCAAAACTTTTTTCCCTTGGGCGGAAATAAGCAGGTAATTTATTATCAACAGGCAAATTGTAAGAGAATATCGGAGCATATTAGCGAATAAATTTATGTTATAAACCGTACAAATTTCGGAAAAAATCATGATTATGCAAGTTTTTTAGCGAAAAATTTGGCTAATTCAAAAATTATACCTACCTTTGCAGCCGCTTTCGAGCAATTAACCGGAGATTCATTAGCTCAGCCGGTAGAGCACATCCCTTTTAAGGATGGGGTCCTGGGTTCGAGCCCCAGATGGATCACTGACACGGAAAAAGCAGTGAATTTGTGTAAAAGGAATCGAAGAGCCTGAATTGTTTATCATTCAGGCTCTTTTTCGTTACCAAATCGTTACCTGTTTGCGAAAAATAAAAACAGGTAACGAATGTCGCGTTATGTCGCTGATTTGTCGCACCCAAAATGGCTCATTTTTGAGAATAGATTTTTGCTTTCATCGTCGCCGATTAGTTTTTCAAAATCCGAATTTGATGTAGGGGTTTGCGAATAAGATTTCCATACAAAGGATATAGCAAATAAAAGCGGTCAACCTGTTAAGATTGACCGCTTCATGTTGATTCCTTTACCTTACTCACTCCACATGGCTCGTCACAACCCTAAGTCCCATCAAGTTGTGATAGTAGAACGTTGGGGAATAAAAAACATAAGACACTCGGGCGTTTGTAAGACCTTCTGAGGGGTCTTCGCTGAAGAAGCCACCGCGCAAAATGCGGCTCATCTTGTAGTCATACGGGTAAGCCGGACCTTCGGGATTAATTGCGCAGCAATTACTGTAGCCGGACAAATCCCAGCACCTCTCCATTAAGCTGCCGCTCATATCGTAAATGCCAAGTTCATTAGGTAGGTTTCCCCCTACATCATCTGGACAATCTGGGTCGAACGATCTTACATCGTATATATTATTGCTGCCGCTGTAAAGAAACTGAATACCGCTGGCTCCCAGGGTACGGGTATATTCGTTCTTCTGACCGCCTCGGGCGGCATATTCCCACTCAGCCTCTGTCGGTAAACGGAAACCGTTCTTGGTAAAATCACATTCAACGTTATTCCAGGGTGTATCCCAGTTAGGGTCGAAGCCGCCGAATTCGATGAATTCTATACTCATGTGCTGTACCGGTATTTCGCTATATAATAAAGTGGCAAAATCTACGTCGGGGATTGTGTAAACCTCTTCTCTGCCCGTTAATATACTTAGCTTGTTGCAGAAGGCTATTGCGTGGTACCAGTTAAACTGATCAACAGGTGCTTGGGATCGATCAAGAGGTAGATATTGACACAAAGAATGATTTACGCCCATAACAATCTCATACAATTCCTGCGTAACCTCAAACTCTGCCATATAAAAAGAGCTCACCCCTACTTTGTGGACAGGTGTTTCGTATCCTGAACCTGAATCATACAGATTGTTCACAAGATGATCGTCCACCATATCAGCATGATCATAGTTAGGTTTATCAGGGTCAGTGAACTGAACTCCCATATAGAACACGCCGCCGGTGACCGGTTTCATATTAAATGACACACCGGTATTGGGATCTGGAAGAGCGATAACCAAATCGGCATCGCTTAGGGGAGTAGCGGTGAAACTTTTCAGCGCCTCGCACAACGGATCCTCTTCGCAAGTCGGGTCCGGTGCACAACTCTGAATCCACTTCGTACCGTTCCATGTCTCGACGCACTTGGTGTCGGTATTGAAAATCTGCAATCCTTGCGCTTTCGCTGCAACGTCGCCCGTCAGGTCACCGAGTTGAAGCAAATCACGCTCGGTAGTCGTCATCTGCGGCAGCCTGAGCCCACGCTCGCCGCCGCTAACGAGTTCGAGGATAGAAAACGAATGTGGATTAGCCGTCGATCCGATTGTTACTTGCGCCTTTACGACGCCTGCGCTCAACATGAAGAGCGCTGTAATTACTAAAATACTTCTTCTCATATTCTTGAATAAATTAATGTTATTTGTAAAAAATTTTCTTATTTCTTTTTTCTCTTTTTCACCCCCAGTCGCTTCGCTTCACTGGGGGTGATTTAGATCTTCACTCCTCATACTCTTTTAATGATAAAAGACACAGTCTTTGCGCCTTTGTATGCGCCGATACCGCGAATAGTGCACTGAGCGTTACCGACCTCGATGTTATCCTTGTACCTGAGGTCGTAATCTTTGCCAAGTTCGAGGCGGACAGTGCCGTTTTTGGAGGTTACGTACAACACTTTTGGGGTCGGGTTGACCGGATAGCCTGTGTATTGCTGCGCGGGAATTTCTTCCGGCTGGCAGTGTGCGATGTCGTGTTTGGCGTGATGAAATTCCTCGTTGATACGTTCTATTTCGGGATTCATCCTCGTGATAAACGCTGCGAATGCAGGGGAAACGTTCATCACGGCGCCGGCGTCAATGATGGTAACTATTTCATTGTATACGAAGTCGATTTCCTTTCGTATTTCGGTGAATGTTTTCTCCGGCTTGCTCTGCTGTGTTGCGTCGCGCTGGTCGAGCAGCGCCTGGAAAGCGATCAGCGCCAGGTTCAGTTCGGAGATCATCGCCTGTATAGCCGGAGCCGGCTGCACGAGCGATACGACGTCCTGATAGAACGCCCCGCCGGACTGCAGTTGTTTGAGGATAGCGCTCACATCGCCCGACTGTTCGTCGTACGGCTTATGGTTTACGTCGCCATATCCCTGTAGCATCTTGTAAATCCTGTTCGCCGGTTGCGAGGTTGAGGCAAGGGTTATAAACTCCAGCGAACGGACAAGTGTCCTCAATCCGGTCAGTGCATTGTCGAGCCGCTTGTTTGCAACGGCAATCTGTTCGGTCAGGTCTTTCTGGTTCGTCCACAACATGAGGTCTTCTTCAATTTCGAAGAGGGCGATAAAGACTGCAAGTTTGTCCCCAAGCGCATCTTTGAGGGCGGCGGGACTTGCAGAAAGTTCGGTCTTGATGATCTTCATGTAATAATAATGAGCCGCGTTGGGCATCACTCTAACGGTAATCGTTTTAAGTTTGATCATAATAATTGGAATTTGAAATTAATATAAAATGAATAAAAATATTTTTTGGGAGATTTTCTGCAGGTGAGATTTTCTTCTCGGACTCCGCGAGAGAGTTTCTGCAGGTGAGATTTTCTTCTCGGACTCCGTGAGAGAGTTTCTGCAGGTGAGATTTTCTTCTCGGACTCCGTGAGAGAGTTTCTGCAGGTGAGATTTTCTTCTCGGACTCCGTGAGAGACTTTCTGCAGGTAGGAATTTTTCCCCGCAGTTCCGTCCGATGACAGAGAATAACAGTAATATTTGAAAATAGTTTCCATCTTTTCTTTTTTAGGAAAACCACTGTCACTTATGAAGTGACAGGCAAAATATCCCGAATTTCCGGCGACAATACCGGTAGAAGGGGTAAAAAATTAGTCGGGGGAACAAATTTTACGAAGCAGGCGGGGAAAAACAACGTTATTCCGGGTTCGTATAAGTAACCGGACGGATAATTTTGTGTGGTTTTTGTCGATTAAACATGCCAAAATTGATCCCCTATGCACTTTTTTATAAA
>JAISYU010000099.1 GCA_031269685.1 Dysgonamonadaceae bacterium
TTTGCCCCCATAATCTTTTTAACAAAATATGAATATTCTTATTGCAACCGAAAAGCCCTTCGCCGCAGATGCTGTGGGCAAGATCGAACAAGTGATCGAAACAGCAGGTTATAAAACTACTCTGCTGGAAAAATATACGGAAAAACAGCAACTGCTCGAAACTGTAACCGATGTTGACGCCATTATTGTCCGAAGCGATATTATTGACGCAGAGGTGATCAAAGCGGCAAAGAACCTGAAAATCGTAGTGCGCGCGGGAGCAGGTTACGACAATGTTGATTTACAAGCCGCTACCGCGAGAAATATAGTGGTAATGAATACTCCGGGGCAAAACTCTAACGCTGTTGCCGAACTTACATTCGGACTGATGATTTATTCTGCGCGTAACTTTTACGACGGTAGTCCTGGTACGGAACTAAAAGGTAAACGGCTCGGAATCCATGCTTACGGTAATGTTGGTCGCAACGTTGCCCGTATTGCACGCGGGTTTGGTATGGAAATCTTTGCGTACGATATATTCTGTCCTGCCGAAATAATTGAAAAAGATGGAGTCATACCGCTCAATTCGGCAGAAGAACTGTATGCCACCTGTCAGTATGTTTCCCTGCATATTCCATCAACGGCGGAAACGAAGAACTCTATTAACCGCGCCCTGCTGGAAAATCTTCCTCCTAAGGCTACGCTTATCAATACCGCCCGCAAGGAGGTTATCAATGAGACTGATCTCGAAGAGTTTATGGCTGCACGTAAGGATTTTAGATACATTACCGATATTATTCCCTTCAACAACGCTAACTTGAAAGTGAAATTCCCTAATCGTTACTTTACTACACCAAAAAAGATTGGGGCGCAGACTGCTGAAGCGAATAATAATGCCGGTATTGCGGCGGCAAGTCAGATTGTTGATTTTTTCAAGACAGGAAACCGGAAGTTTCAGGTGAACTGAAGCCTGCGTATCATACGTATGGATTTCTTTTGCAAATATCTATTAAACAGGAAAATAAAGCGGCGGCTTAATCTGCAGCGCCGTCAGCGTAAATTTCAAAATCTTAAGGGTATCAATACTGTGTTGGTTCTTTTCGATGTTGAAGATTGCGCTGATGTAGAGGATTTCGTCAAGATACTTAAGTTATCTGGTAAAAGAGTTCTGGCAGTCGCTTTCAAATATAGAAAGATAGCCAATTATCCTTTTGATATAGAATTTATTGTTACGGAAAAGGATATAAACTTTACCAAGAGTGAGACCGTTTCTGCTATTGAAACCATGCTTGAGGGGAATATCTTTGATTTGGTTGTGGATATGGTTAGGAATGATAATCCTTTGATGAAATATGTGCTTGTTTCGGCGAATGCTTTGTTGAAGGTGGGTATCCACAAAAGCAACCTCCATATACATGATATACTTATCCTTTCGCCATCGGGCGAGGAAAACACTTCAGTAAAGGAATTTGGTAAACAGATTATTTATTACCTGAGTACAATTTCGTAATTGGATTATTCTACGCCGGCAAGTTGCGGGTCAATCAGAATACGTCCGCAATGTTCGCAGACTATTGTTTTCTTACGCAGTTTTATGTCTAACTGTCTTTGTGGTGGTATCTTGTTAAAGCATCCACCGCAGGCGTCGCGCTGAATATAAACCACCGCGAGACCGTTTCGTGCGCTTTTTCGGATACGTTTGAAGGCGGTCAGGAGGCGTTGTTCGATAGTAGTTTCGAGTTTTTTTGCCTTTTCGCGCAGTTGTTCTTCCTGAATTTTCGTTTCGGAAACGATTTCGTTCAGTTCCTGTTTCTTTATTTTCAGGTCGATTTGCCGTTCTTCGAGGGCTATTTTAGATTTTGCGATTTCTTCTGTCACTGTTTTAGATTTCGCGGTAAACTCGCGGATTTTTTTCTCTGCGAGTTCTACTTCGAGCCCTTGAAAAACGATTTCTTTTGACAGGTTATCGAATTCGCGGTTATTTCTGACATTATCCAGTTGTTCTTTATATCTGGTTATCAGCGCATTTGCGTCGGTAATTTTCATTCTTTGCTGTCCGATAGACGTATCAATATCTTTTATATCGAGGTGGTAGTTTTGGATACGCGTTTGCAATCCGGCGACTTCGTCTTCGAGGTCTTGTACTTCAAGGGGGAGTTCACCTCTGAGCGTTTTTATCTTATCAATTTCCGAAAGTATTGATTGCAGGTGATATAAATTGGATAATTTCTGTTCAACGGACAAATTAGCGACATCAGTTGGCAGAATTTCCGGTTCATTTACTACAATTTGGGTCACTTCTGTTTCAGCGACTTCGGAATCGTTTACGGCTTTAGTTTTTGTTTTTGCAGCCGCGGTTGATTTTTTCTCTGCCGGTTTCTTTGTTGTATTTCCGGCGGTTGATTTTTTCTCTGCCGGTTTCTTTGTTGCGTTTCCGGCTGTTGTTTCTTTCTTGACCATATAATATATTTGATTACATGTAACTTACAGGATTTGAATCCACTTTTGAGAAATGGACTGCAAAGGTAATATTTTTTTTTGAAATAACATCATAAAACATCTGTTTTGTGAAAACTTCCGTTTCATAATGCCCTGCAACGGCAAGTAAAATCTTATTTTCCACATTGTAAAAGTCATTATATTTTGCTTCGCCGGTAATAAAAATTTCGGCGCCGGAGGCGATTGCATCGGGGATTAGGAACGCGCCGCTGCCTCCGCACAGTGCGACTCGGCGGATTTTTTTGCCTCTCAGGGGCGAATATTTTATTACATTGAGGTTAAATATTGATTTTATTTTTTCGAGGAGGTCAATTTCGCTCATCTCTTCCGGCAATTCCCCGACTGCTCCCGATCCTGCTCCGTTCCAATCGTTTAGGAGCGGATAAATATCGAAGGCTGGTTCTTCGTAAGGGTGGACTTTGAGTAAAGTTCGGATAACTGTCGATTTTATACCTGCCGGAATAATTGTTTCTATGCGGGTTTCCGGTTCAAAATGCAGTTCATTTTTGTTTCCTACGAACGGATTTGTATTTTCTCCGGCTCTAAACGAGCCTTTTCCGTTGATATTGAAACTGCATGAGTCATAATTCCCGATAAAACCTGCGCCTGCGGCAAATAATGCGTTTCTTAGGCTTTCCGCATGATTCTCAGGGACAAAAACCGACAGTTTCAGGAGGTTATTTTTTTTGGGACTGAGGACACGAATCTTTTGCAGCCCTAACTTCTTAGCCAGATAGAAGTTAATACCTTTGGCTGCGTTATCGAGATTGGTATGACAGGCGTAAACGGTGATATTATTTTTACACGCAAAATGGACACAGCGTTCTATGTAGTTTCCTCCGGATATTTTTTTCAGGGGTTTGAATATCAGCGGATGATGAGATATAACGAGATTACACCCGAGGTCGACCGCTTCTTTGAGCACCGCTTCTGTAACGTCGACAGAGACAATAACTCCTGTTATATCTTGCTCTATATCACCGGTTTGTATTCCAGAGTTATCGAAATCGTCCTGCAAGAACAGCGGTGCGACGGCTTCAATTTCGGATATGATTTCGGATATTTTCATTACTTTAAATTTTCTGCAAAGGTAGTAAAAAAAATTTTAATTATTTATCGCCAAATTTTGCTTATCCGTATAATTTTTATATCTTTGCGGCTCATAATAATATATTTTGTCAATGAAATTATATAATATGAAGACGAAATTTCTTGAATATCAATCAAGTATATCGACATCGGAGACAATGTCCATAACAATGACGGCAAATTCAACGTGTTTGCCGTCAAAGTCTATGGATTGCTTTTCATATTTAAAAAATTTTATCTGTACTTTATTATGGTATACCCGTACTGCTTTTCAGTATGATTATACTGTATTACGGAATAATCGTACTTCAGTTATGTATACGCATACTGACTTTTTTAATAATCATTCATCAGTTATGTATACTCATGCTGATTTTTTAAATGATTATGCATCAAATCGGTATACTCATCCCGCAAAGCGGGATGAGTATACGGCTTTGCGGGATGAGTATACGGCATTGCGGGATGAGTGTACCGCATTGCGGGATGAGTATACGGCATTGCGGGATGAGTATACGGCTTTGCGGGATGAGTATACCGCATTGCGGGATGAGTATACCGCATTGCGGGATGAGTGTACCGCTCTGCGGGATGAGTGTACCGCTCTGCGGGATGAGTGTACCGCTCTGCGGGATGAGTGTACGGCATTGATTAATAATCATATAAGAATTCGTAATAGTAATATGCGTGTGAATAATAACTATATGTGTGAGAGTAAGAACTATATGAAAGAAAATAATAACTATATGTGTGTAAGTAAGAACTATACAATAGCGAATAATATCTATATGTGTGCGAGTAAGAACTATACAAGATCGAATAATATCTATATGTGTAAGAGTAAGAACTATATACGAGAGAATAATAACTATATGTGTGAGAGTAAGAACTATATAGGTGAGAATAATAACTATATGTGTGAGAGTAAGAACTATATGTGTGAGAATAAGAATTCAATTTTAAGAAATAATTTAAAGAGTTTATTAATATAAATAACAAAACATCAAAAATTATGAGCAAAAGGAAAAATTGGATGGAACGGGGACATCAAAAGTTAAACACTCAGTCCTCTGCAACCATCAAGTACGTAACATTACAGGCAAACAGGGAAAGATTCGGACTAAATCCCGGAACACCAGGCGGCGATTTACTCGATAATGAAGTCATTCCCAAATTTACGGCGTTTAATGACGCTTTTAATGCCTGGAAAGATAAAAATTCGAGGAACATTGTCGTAACGGCTGAGTTACATGACAAAGAAAAAGATTTCACAAAAGTCTACCGGAAACTCTACTCCATCCTCAAAGCGACCCCAAGCGTGGCAAATGACGACCTGTTAAATATGTCGTTTCCAACAAGGTACGAAGGGAACGGAACTCCTTCAAAAGTAGAAAACGAAGCCCCGTCATACGGACTCGATACTTCAGTATTGTGTCGAATAAGGGTATTCTTTTACAAAACAGGCGACAAATTGCACAGCGCAAAACCGGCAGGTCAACGCGGAGCCGAGATAAAATATGCCATACTCAACGAAAAACCTGTCAACAGGAATGTCCTGACCCTCTCAAAATCCAAAACAAGATCCCCATTCCTGCTCGAATTTGCCCTAAGCGACAGAGGGAAGATCGTATACTTCACTTTGAGGTGGGAAAACACCAGAGGGGAAAAGGGACCCTGGAGCCCTATCTTCTCTGTCATGGTGCCATAAAACAAATCTCAAAAGAAAACCGGAAAATATAAGATGTCGAAATGAAAAATCATTCGACAAGGCTTGGATTTTCCGTAAATAAGCCAAAAATTCACCCGAAAAAATGCGGAAACGAAGCGGGCGGTAAAGGAATTTCCCAAATATTAACCCCTAACCCTCAACTCTTTTTGCATCACTGACGCCTTTTACTTTAAGAAGCCTGGAAATCATATTGTTTATGTCGTCAACGTCATGGATAGATACCTCAATGGTGCCGGAAAACATGCCATCGTTGGTGTCTATCATCATCCGGCGGACATTTACCGACATATCGTAGGTAATAATCTTGGAAATGTCTATCAAAATGCCCATCCTGTCAATACCCTTCAACTCTATCCTGCACGGAAGAGAAATTGCCTTATGACCCGCCCAAAGACAGGAAATAATATTCTTGCCATCCTGACTCTTTAAACGTAAAGCCTTTTCACATGATATTTTATGAATCTCAAGCCAACCGTCGCTGCGGGCGTAGCCAAGAACCTTGTCGCCAGGTATCGGGCTACAACACTCCGGCAGCAAATACTTCTTCTGAAAATCTTCCTCGTCAAGGACATAAGTCTTCTTTCGGTCGTATTTTATTTTCTCGGTGGGAGAGGAAGTAAGGATATTCGTCTCCTTGCCCTTGGATGATGCCTTAACTCCAATAAATTTCTTCAAATAACCGAAAAATAAGTTGCCGGATTTCTCCTTAAAGATCTTCTGCGGATTCTCAGGCAATTCTATCTGCTTGGCAGCGACAGCATAATAAAAATCTTCCTTCTTCCGAAACTCGAAAATGAACGTAACCTTGTCAAGTATCTGCTGAGTAGGCTCCATTCCGCCGTCCCTGAGAAACTTATCCACAATCCGCTCACCCTCCGCGATCTTCGCCTTCTTCAATTTCTTGAGGAAAATATCTATTTTAGTCTTCGCCTTCGCCGATACCACGAAATTTAACCACTCAGGCTGAGGAATCTGAGAACGGGAGGTAATGATCTCAACCTGATCGCCGGAATTAAGCTTGTAACTCAACGGAACTAACTGGTGATTGACCTTCGCCCCAATACAACGATCCCCAACACTGGAATGTATGTCATAAGCAAAATCAAGAGTAGACGCCCCCTGAGGAAGTGTGCGTATCTCTCCCTTCGGAGTGAAAGCAAAAATCTCCGAAGCGTAAAGATTAAGCTTGATAGTGTCAAGAAAATCAAGCGAATCAGGATTAGGATTCTCAAGAATGTCGTGAATAGTGCCAAGCCACCTGTCCAACTCGGCTGGCTCGTCGGCAGGATTGATGTCTTCCTTATACTCCTTGTATTTCCAGTGGGCAGCAAGACCCTTCTCGGCAATATCATCCATCTGCTCGCTGCGAATCTGAACCTCTATCCAATGACCGTCAGGACCCATAACCGTCAAATGCAACGCACGATAACCATTAGCCTTAGGTTGGCTGACAAAATCCCTTATCCGGTCAGGCTTAAACTTATACAAGTCCGTAACAACAGAATAAATGTCCCAACATTGCTTCTTTACGTCAATATCCGGCAATGGTTTGAAGATAATCCTGACAGCAAAAATATCATAAATATCCTCAAAACCTACCTTCTTCGCCTGCATCTTATCCCAAATCGAACGTAAAGACTTAACCCGCTCCTGCATCTTATAAACTATCCCCAACTTGTCAAGAGCCGGGTAAAGAGGAGACGCAAAATGCTCGTAAATCGCTTCCCTGTTGCCCGATGTCGCCTCAAGTTTCCGTTCTATATTCTCAAACTCCTTCGGATGCTCGTACTTAAAACAAAGATCCTCCAACTCCGACTTGATTGTGTTAAGCCCCAGCCGGTGAGCGAGAGGAGCATAAAGAAACATGGTCTCCCCAGAAATCTTATACTTCTTCGCCGGACTGCAAATGCCAAGAGTACGCATATTATGCAGCCTGTCGGCAAGTTTAACGAGAATAACACGAATATCACTTGCCATAGTCAACAAAAGTTTCCTCATAGTATCCGCCTGAACAGAACCAGTCGAAAACTCATCGGGAATCTTTGTCAAACCATCAACAATAGAGGCTATCTTTCCCCCAAATACTTTTTCAATATCCTCAACCTTATAATCAGCATCCTCTACAACATCATGCAACAAAGCCGCACATATTGAAGTAGAGCCAAGACCTATCTCCTCACAGACAATCTGAGCCACCGAAAGCGGATGAGTAATATACGGCATGCCATCCTCCCGCTTAACTCCCTTATGAGCCTGGCACGCAATCTTAAACGCCTTGTCAATAATCTCAAACTTACCCCTGTGGTTGGAACCGGCATAAGTCTTTACCAACCGCTCATACGCATCCCGAACAATCCTGTCCTCTTCCGACACATTAATCTTCCTTGACTTCATAGAAATAACACTGTAAATAATAAAAACAGCAGGACAAAAGTACAAAAAAACCACCGCAAAGAGTAACACAAGATACAAAATCACGAAAAAAACGCTAAATTTGCAGCCCCAAAAAATAAATAAACAAAGAATATGTTTACAGCAATGATCATCATCTTTATCGTCGGTTATATCCTGATAGCAACCGAGCACATTATCCATGTCAACAAATCCGCAACAGCCCTACTGCTGAGCGTAATAATGTGGGTGCTCGCCGTATGCTACATGCCGGAAACCCATAGCCACCTCGTCCACCACCTTGGCGAAGTAGCAGAAATCCTAATCTTCCTGCTCGGCGCAATGACCATCGTCGAAACTATCGATACTTTCGGAGGCTTCCGCATTATAACCGACAGGATAAACACTACAAAGAAAACTACCCTCCTCTGGATAATAGGTATCCTCACATTCTTCATCTCAGCCGTATTAGACAACCTGACAACATCAATAGTCATGATTGCGCTGCTCAGAAAAATTATAGGCGATAAAAAAGACAGATGGTTCTACGCAGGAATAGTAATCCTTGCCGCAAACTCCGGCGGAGCATGGTCCCCTATCGGAGATGTTACTACAATAATGCTCTGGATAGCAGGGAAAATCACAGCCGGAAACATCATCAGCACAACATTCGTCGCCAGCATCGTATCTCTTGCCGTGCCACTCGCAATACTTACATTCGCCATGAAAGGAAACGTCACACGACCCGAAATACAATCCGGCGCAATACAACAAATAAACGTATCACGCAAAGAACAAATCCTCATCCTGGCGCTCGGCACAGGCTCACTCATATTCGTCCCTGTATTCAAAACAATAACCCACCTTCCACCATACCTGGGAATAATCGGAGGACTCGGCATACTTTGGACAATCACCGGAATAATCGCCAAACGTAACCCGGATCGCGACAACACCACACTCACCATCAACCATGTACTGGGACGGATAGACATGCCCGGCATACTCTTTTTCCTCGGCATACTGATGTCCGTAAACGCCCTTTCTTCTTGCGGGCAACTCGCACTATTAACCACCACACTCGATGGAATCCCATTGATCGAGCCGGCAAAATATTACGTCATCACCACCATCATCGGCATACTTTCTTCCATCGTCGACAACGTCCCACTCGTCGCCGCCGCAATGAAGATGTACTCCGCCTTCCCCGTCGACCATTACTTCTGGTCATTCCTTGCATACGCCGCCGGCACCGGAGGCAGCATCCTCATCATCGGTTCAGCCGCCGGAGTCGCCGTAATGGGAATGGAAAAAATAGACTTCATCTGGTATCTCAAAAAAATCTCCTGGCTCGCATTAACAGGATACCTCGCAGGCTGCATAACCTACATCATTCAGGCAGCCGTCACCGCATAAGAATTGAACAATATTTCCGTATTGTTTTGTACAGATCGTTATTGATTATTTAATGCATTTGAACTGATTATCAACCGCAGCAAACGCATTAATCCATGAGAAATTAATATGTTTATGCTTGAATTAAAGACAAATGTTATCCCGTTAATAAAAAAATTAGTACCTTTGCACCGTATTTTACAAAACTTACAGTCGAAAATGAACTTTCAACAATTAGTAAGACCCAACATATATAACCTGGAACCATACTCCTCTGCAAGAGATGAATTTCAGGGACAGGCGTCAGTATACCTTGACGCAAATGAAAACCCTTACAACAACCCTTACAACAGATACCCCGACCCAACTCAACGCCAACTGAAAAATTATATCGCTAAAATAAAAAATATAACATGCCAACAAATATTCGTCGGTAACGGATCGGACGAAAGCATAGACCTTACTTTCAGGATATTCTGCGAACCGGGGAAAGATAACGTTGCGGCAATAGAACCGACTTATGGGATGTATAAAGTATGCGCCGGCATAAATAATGTAGAATACCGCGCGGTCGATCTCGAAGATGACTTCCGGCTGAACGCACATAAACTGCTCGATGCTACTGATAACAATACCAAAGTAATCTTCCTATGCTCCCCAAATAACCCAACGGCAAACCTTATGGACAAATCCGCAGTAATGGAAATATTGAACCATTTCCAAGGAATTGTCGTCATCGACGAAGCATACATCGACTTTGCACAAACCGAAGGCTGGTTGCCAGAGATAAACAAGTTCCCCAACCTGATAGTCTACCAGACATTCTCAAAAGCATGGGGGCTTGCTGCTGTCCGTTGCGGGCTCGCATTGGCAAACAGTGAAATTATAGCACTGTTTAATAAGGTGAAATACCCGTACAATGTCAATCTCCTGACCCAAAACGCAGTATTGGAACAGATCAACGATAAACAGAAAAACCTTTGGGTGCAACAAATACTCAAAGAACGCCAACCTCTCATCGACAAACTTAAGCTTCTGGATGTTACACGGAAAGTCTACCATTCCGATGCTAATTTCGTACTTGTAAAGGTAGTCGATGCCAACCGGATCTACCAATACCTGACCGGTATGGGCATAATCGTCCGTAATCGCAGCAAAGTCAAACTATGCGGCGAATGTTTAAGAATAACCGTCGGTACAGGCAAAGAAAACCGGGCATTGATTGACGCCCTTAAAACATTTCCCTGCAAGATATGAAAAGAGTATTGTTCATAGACCGTGACGGGACATTGATAGTCGAACCGGCTGAGACATTTCAGGTGGATACTCTTGATAAACTGGAATTTCTACCGGCTGTGATGCGTAACCTGTATTTTATCAGCAAGAACACTGATTTTGAACTTGTCATGGTATCCAACCAGGACGGTCTTGGAACGGATTCTTACCCCGCCGGAAACTTTGATTCCGTACAGGAAAAGATGTTGCTGACGCTAAAAAATGAAGGTGTTGAATTTAACAAGATATTTATTGACCCGAGCTTGCCTGAAGACAACAGTCCAAACCGTAAGCCGCGTACGGGAATGTTAACCGAATACATGAACGGGGATTATGACTTAAAAAACTCCTTTGTAATCGGCGACAGGCAAACCGATGTAGAGCTTGCAAAGAATCTTGACTGTAGGGCGATACTGGTCAATGATGAATCTGTCCTTGACGGGGAACTTAAACCTTTCCTTGCTCTGGCAACTACCGATTGGAACCACATTGCAGAGTTTATCTTTGCAGGGGAGCGGTGTTCTACCGTAAAGCGAACAACGCGTGAGACGGACATTTTTATTGAAATAAACATTGACGGTAGTGGAAAGACCGACATTTCAACCGGTCTTAACTTTTTAGATCACCTGCTTGACCAAATAGGTCGCCATGCGAGTATTAACCTGACTGTGAAGGTAAAAGGCGATCTTCATGTTGACGAACATCACACGGTTGAAGACACTGCGATCGCGCTCGGCGAGGCGTTATACAACGCTTTGGGAAACAAACGCGGTACGGAGCGTTATGGTTTTTGTTTGCCTATGGATGATTGTTTGTGTACTGTGGCTTTAGACTTTGGGGGTCGTTCCTGGTTAGTTTGGGATGTTGAGTTTCGCCGTGAACATATAGGCGATGTACCGACCGAAATGTTTCCCCACTTTTTCAAGTCGCTTGGTGATGCGGCGAAGATGAACCTTCACATACGCGCTGAAGGGAATAACGAACATCATAAGATAGAAGGCATTTTCAAGGCGTTTGCGAAGGCTGTTAAGATGGCTGTTCGCCGTGATATTTTTAAGTATGAATTACCTACAACGAAAGGGTTACTGTGATGGAAAGAAAACAAAATACGGGATTGTGGAGTATCAGGCTGTTATTTATAGCATTCTGTTGCATGGTTTTATTTATCGCCTGCGACAATATTTTCCTGAGGATAGACAATAGCATGGAATCGAAGTTGCAGGGCAAATGGAGAATGGAATTTGCTGACACGGTGTTCTTTAATTTCCAGAACAAATTGTTCCAGTATCAAATATACAATCCCTTGGAAAGCAGGTTTGACTATACTTTCGGCTATTATGGACTTTCCGGCGACACGACGATCAACATAGAAATACTGTTAAACGGTGCGTATATTCCGTTTGGTGAATTGAGATGGGATACCGTTCCTGATCTAAATGACAGTAATGTAAGGAAGATAGTAAAGCCGTTTCTGATAAAAGAATTAACTGACGGGAGCTTAATTCTTTCTTCGGAGGGCAATAATTTTTCATTTTGGAGATTTTAATTTATAACAATAAAAAAATTAATTATTAGGATTATGAAAGCAAAGTTTTATTTAGTAGTTCCGGCACTGTGCCTGTTTGTCATTTTTAATGGGTGTAAATCGAAGGAAAGTGCATACAAAGCTGCCTACGAAGCCGCAAAACAGAAAGAGGTTGAGACGGTTGATGAAGTTGTCCCCGTACAGAAACCGCAGCAGCAGTCTACGGCTCATGCCCAGAAGGAGAAGGTAACCGTGCTTGACGGTACGATCAAGCAATTCAATGTGGTTATCGGAAGTTTTTCCAACAAGACCAACGCTGTTTCTTTGAAGGGTCGTATGGAGAAAGACGGTTACACTGTCTATCTTGCACAAAATTCACGTGAGATGTACAGGGTTATCGTCGCCACTTTCGACGACAAATCGAGTGCAGCAGCCGAACGTGACCGGATTAAGGATAAATATTATCCCGACTTCCAGGATGCGTGGATTCTTGACAATAACTAAATAGTTAAGAACTAAGAGTGGTTAACGGCTAATGATTAGTGGATAATTCCGCTGTTATTAACCGTTAATCGCTTTTTATAGTGGTTAACGATTAATTTTGTTGTAATTTACCATTAACCTCTGATTTGATGTTATTTTACGATGCGACAGTGTTATTTATCTATTCATAATTCTTAATTCTCCCCTATTCACTCTTAACTATTTTACCTATCTTTGCAGTCGCATATTCGAATACAGTTTCTATGAAAGATTATATACAACTCCTCCGACCCAGCCAATGGTTGAAGAACCTGTTCGTATTCCTGCTCCTGTTTTTCAGCGGGCAGTTGATGACGGACGTTGATTGTATTGTTTCTACAATCGCTGTTTTTGCCGCATGGTGCTTTGCAGCGAGCGCAATCTACTGTTTCAACGATATTCGTGACATGAATGACGATCGCCTCCATCCCGTGAAGCGTCACCGTCCGCTGGCTTCTGGCGCCATATCTACGGCTAAGGCTTATATCGTGATGACATGCTGTCTGGTTGCCGGCTTACTGTTCCTGTTGCCGGTTAGAGGGTCTGGAGTGCTGCCCGTCGTTTTGCTTTACCTGCTTATTGACCTTGCCTACAGCCTGCGCCTGAAACACGTGGCGCTGCTTGATGTGTTTATTCTTTCCGCAGGGTTTGTACTCCGTATCCTTGCAGGGGCTTTTGTGTCGGAAGTGTGGATTTCGCAGTGGATCGTGGTAATGACTTTCCTCCTCGCCCTGTTCCTTTCTTTTGCCAAGCGCAGGGATGACCTGGTGATCTT
>JAISYU010000042.1 GCA_031269685.1 Dysgonamonadaceae bacterium
GAAGAGACTGCCGCGATTGACGACCTTCTCCGCGAACTTTCGTTCGGCGATTATCCTTCGCTGGTTAATGACCTTCGGATAAACGACTGGCTGACGCAACTTAACGTCGAGAACCGGAAGTTCAAGGATCTGATGTCCGACCGTTACGTTGAGGTATCTCAGCGTCCCCCGGTCAATATGAAGGCTGCACGCAAGGATACTGATAAGGCGCTTCATGACATCATCTATCTCATCGAAGCCCTTGTCATGGTAAACGGTATCGACGCTTACAGGGACTTTATCAGTGAGTTGAATGCTGTGCTTGAACGTTACAGGCTTATTCAGGCTCAGGAAAAAGGTCGTAGGAAGGCGAAAAATAATTGAACATTTACAAACAACATTAATTATTCAAGAAATGAAAAGAATCTTTTTAGTAATGATTGCGCTCTTCATGTTGAGCGCAACAGGTTTCGCTCAAAGCGGAACAACAGGTCCGTTAACCTGGGATATGTCTAATGGTACATTAACTGTTAGCGGTGAAGGGGCGATGCCTGATTATTCCTATCCTGATTATGCTCCATGGTATGCTTACAGTTCTTCAATTACAACAGTCTTAATTGGGGATGGCGTGACAAGTATTGGAAATTGGGCTTTTTACCATTGCATCGAACTGACTTCCGTTACCATTCCTAACAGCGTAACAAGTATTGGAGATTGGGCTTTTATCTCTTGCGACGGACTGACTTCAGTTACCATTCCCAACAGCGTGATAAGTATTGGAGAGGGGGCTTTTGAAGATTGCTTCAAGTTGACTGATATTACTATTCCAAACGGTGTAACAAGTATTGAAGATTATACTTTTAACGGTTGCAGCAGTCTGGCTTCAGTTACTATTCCAGAAAGTGTAACAAGTATTGGACATGATGCTTTTAACAGTTGCAGCGGACTGACTTCAGTTACTATTCCCAACAGTGTAACAAGTATTGGAGATATGGCTTTTTACGAGTGCAGCAAACTGACTTCCGTTACTATTGGAAACAGTGTAACAAGTATTGGAAATTCTGCTTTTTACCATTGCATCGAACTGATTTCCATTACCATTCCAGAAAGTGTAACAAGTATTGGAGATGGGGCTTTTTTCAGATGCAGCGCTTTGACGGCTATTGACGTCTCTGAAAATAACACGGTTTATGCGTCTGAAAATGGAGTACTGTTCAATAAAGTAAAAAGCGCCTTGATTCAATATCCTGCCGGAAAACAGGATGTAAGTTATAATATTCCAAGCAGTGTAACAAGCATTAGAGAGGGGGCTTTTTCCCATTGCAGCGGACTGACTTCAGTTACCATTCCCAACAGTGTAACAATTATTGAAGGTTATGCTTTTAACAGTTGCAGCGGACTGACTTCCGTTACTATTCCCAATAGTGTAACAAGAATTGGAGGTTATGCTTTTTCCACTTGCATCGGACTGACTTCAGTTACTATTGGAAACAGTGTAACAAGTATTGGAGGTTATGCTTTTAACGATTGTACAGGACTGACTTCAGTTACCAATCTTAACCCGACGCCGCAAAACATAGACAACATCTATGTATTTTATGGCGTTGATTTAAGTAAAGTCACGCTTTACGTTCCAGCAAGTTCTGTTGAAGATTACAAAGCCGCAGACACATGGAAGAATTTCAAAGAGATTAAGGCATATATTCCTTCGGCAATAGAATCACCGGCAGTGGGAAGCAGTATAAATGTTTATCCTAATCCTGTCACTGAAAGTTTCCGCATCAACGGAATCACTGCGCCAACCGAAGTAATAATAACCGATCTTAGTGGTCGCATTGTATTACAGCAAACTGTCGAAGGCGGTGAATCTGTCGTAGCAGGTAATCTTCCAAACGGTGTTTACATTGTCCGTGTAAACGGTAAAACATTGAAGGTGGTGAAGCGGTAAATCACAAGTCTCACACTGTAACAAGAAGAGCGGCTGAGCAAAAATAAATTTGCTTAGCCGCTTTACTTTTCAATTCATGTTTAGTTAAAGAATCCCCGTTTGTTTGCCGGCTTTTACTTTCTGATAATTGAGTTTGCTTGCATGCGCGCTACTCCATACAAATCAGGACATAACAGATATAATTCCCCAGACCAGACCCCAAAGTGAAAGTGCGATAATTACCGATCCTACAGCCATATTCATTATCCAAATCCCCCGCGCATTGAAAAAACGGCGGAATTTGCCTGCTATAAACGTTATCACAAACCACCACAACAAAGCGCCAACCGCGATACTTGCAAGACCAAGCATTATGGAAAACCATTTTTCGTTGGGACGGATAAAATTATAGCGCGCAAAAAGGATTATATAAACAAAGATAATCAGAGGATTAGCAAGGGTTATGAAAAATGACGAAATTATGTCGGTATAGAAAGAATTACCCGTTTCCTTAGGTTTTTTCCGGTTTTTCACCGGGTTTGAACGGAAAATATAAACACCAAAACACAACATCAAAATACTGCCCACCATAAGCAATGTTATTTCGTGATCTTCAACGTAATCAATCACAAAACCCATGCCCAAAGCAGTTATTCCGGCATAAAAAAGGTCAGACATTACAGCGCCTACGCCTGAGAAAAAGCCGTGCCATTGCCCTTTGTTGAGCGAACGTTGAACACAGAACAAACCAACAGGTCCCATCGGGGCGGATACGATTACCCCGATGAGAATCCCGCTTGTAATAATATCAAATAATGTTAGAAACAAATTACAGTGCGCCTATTTCTTTTAACACATTGTTCGTCTTCCTCACGGCGTCGGCGCTCTTCTCAAACAGTGCCTTTTCCTCGTCGTTCAATTTGAAATCGACAATCCGTTCCACTCCGCTACGACCAATCACCGCCGGAACACCTATGCAGATATCCGACTGACCATATTCGCCTTCCAGATATACACAACTCGGAATAAGTCGCTTATAATCATTCAAGACAGACGAAGCAACGTATGCTCCGGCAGCTCCGGGCGCATACCAGGCAGATGTCCCAAGTAACCCCGTCAACGTAGCGCCACCTACCATAGTGTCGGAAACAACCTTGTCAAGCGCCGCAGCATCCAGCAATGACGAAACAGGGACACCACTGCAAGTAGCAAAACGTTTTAGCGGAATCATAGTCGTATCGCCATGTCCGCCAATCACAATTCCCTCTATCTGTGCCGGATTTGATTTCAATGCCTGACTCAGATAGTATTTGAATCTCGAACTGTCAAGCGCACCACCCATCCCAATAACACGGTTTTTAGGAAGTCCGGTCGCTTTAAGCGTCAGATAAGTCATCGTATCCATCGGATTGGAAATGATTATGAATACTGCATTAGGAGAGTTTTTAAGGCAATTTTCCACTACACTTTTAACGATTTTGGCGTTTGTACCAATCAGTTCTTCGCGCGTCATACCCGGTTTGCGGGGAATACCGGAAGTTACGACATAAACGTCGGAACCGGCAGTAGCAGAATAATCACCCGTAACTCCTGTGATTTTAGTTTCAAAACCAAGAGTTTGAGCAGTCTGTAACATATCAATCGCTTTGCCTTCTGCTACGCCTTCCTTCACATCAAGCATTACTACTTCGTCGGCTATTCTATAGAAAGCCAATACATTTGCACAAGTGGCGCCTACATTCCCAGCGCCAATTACAGTTACTTTTGACATAATTTTATTTTTTATATAAATGATCTTTCTCCTTTGAGCCTGCAAAATTACAACTTTTTTTCATAAATCACCATCCTCTCCCTCTAAATTTTCGACGAGAAAGCATAAACATAGTATACGATGTTGAATTGCTATCAAATAATAATTTGATTAAACACAGAATTTTGCAGGTGTATGCCGGATTTAAGAACAACGCAGAACTTTACCTATTTTTAGTTTGGTAGTTGAAGTTATTCCGTTCAATTTGCACAGTTTAGAGACAGTAGTCCCGTATTTTGCAGCAATAGCCCCAAGAGTATCTCCGTTTTTGACGCGATGGTAGTGCAATTTCCCGTCGGATATTATATCTAAATATTTTTTTGTAGAAGGAGAATAACTTGATTTGGCGGCAGGTGTTGCCGTTTTTTGTTTTGTCGCATGAAGTCGTTGTCTGCGCTGTGCCTGTCGTGCAGAGGCATAATTGTATCTTTGAGCTTTGGATTTCACAAAAAGATAAGATTCGTCAAACGTACATTCATTTTCAAAATCGACGATTTCTTCTGGATTAACCGGCATTCCGAGGAAGCGACATTCAAAGTGCAGATGAGAGCCTGAGGAGCGCCCTGTGTTACCGCCGAGAGCAATGGGTTGCCCTGCTTTTACATTTTCTTCGAGGTCGACAAGGTATCCCGACAGGTGTCCGTAAATCGTTTCAAGACCATTAGAGTGCCGCAGTACGATATATTTCCCATAACCTTTACGTCTCCCTTGATCCTTCCTTATCCTGACTTTACCGTCAAAAGCGGCAACTACTGTATCGCCTATCTGCAATTTTATGTCGGTGCCATAATGAAAGCGGCGTCTTCGGATACCAAAATGCGAAGTTATCTTACCATTGAAAGGATTTACGAAAGAAGTTACATCTATACGGAATGAATCGGGGATCTGACAGTTGGAATATGCTCGCACGAATTCATTATTCCATTCTCCGTCGTAAAGTTCATCGGCTGGCAGCATAGCTTCTTCCCTTTCTATCTCCAATTTCAGCAGCGCAGAATCTATCAGTAGCGTTTGTTCTTTGATTTTAACTTTGTTTGCGACAAGATTCAGTTCTTCCCTGATAATCTTAACATCCACAGGCATTGGATTATTACCGTCATTTATATTAGCATGAGCATTTGCAACAAAAAGAGCGACGCATAATGCGACACTATTTTTCTTTGCGAATAACATACTAAACAGTTGTTTCATAATGACTATACTTATTTTTTTAATATGCCTGATAAATTTGAGAAGTATAATTTTCTTGTTTGAAAGTACAAAGGAAAGAATAAATCTTCAGATATACAAATCTTTACTGTTAAAAATTGTTTAGAATCTATTTAAGAAAGATTTCTATGACAGGAATTTCCGTATCAGGTTTAGCGAGTGGTAGAGAGAGTTCCACGTTTTCCCCCCGTTCACGAAATTGGATTTCCGAGCCATCGTTGAGCAGTTGCGCATAATTAATTTTGCCCTTATATCCATTCAATATCAGCGACTTGAAAGTGGGCCATTTGAGAACATGAATATAAAGGATCTTATTTTTAGCGTTGTACGTCAGCATGGTATTTTGTGGGCGTTGAAATTCTTCGGGAGCTTGTGTACAACCGTATATTGAGCGATTATTAACCTCCATCCATTTCGCGATACCCGACAGTCTTTCCTGGGCTCTGTAATCGAGTATCCCCCGCGAAGTAGGACCGACGTTCAGCAGTAGATTGCCGCCCTTACTTACTACTTCTATAAGCATCGTTATCAGTTGATTATTGCTCTTCCAGGAAGTTTCGTCGCGATGATACCCCCATGAGCCGGAAAATGTCTGGCATGTTTCCCACGGCACACGCACTTCTTCCTGTGTTATAGGATGTTTACGGGTCTCCCAATTTTCCGGCATAACTTGTTCCGGCGACACGAAGTCCCAACCCCAGGTAGTATGATTAAGGTCAAGCCGGTCATCGACTATGATCTGCGGTTGCAGGCTACGGACTACTTTGAGTAATCCTTCCGAATCCCATTGTTTGTGTCTTTTTTCGTAGTACGAGAAATCGAGGAACAGTTCATCGATCTGTCCGTAATTGGTTAGCAGTTCGGTAATTTGATTCTTCATATACTGCTGATATTTCTGCATATCCCTTGTTTGATTAGCCTTTTCGGTTGCTGCGGAATCTATTTGCATCATCGTACCGCCCGGAATATGAGGACATTCGGGGTGCATCCAATCGTAAGGAAAATCGGGGTGATGCCAGTCAATGAGCGAATAATAGAATCCGATTCGCAATCCTTCTGCGCGAAAGGCATCGACGAGTTCACGGATAAGGTCTTTACCGTAAGGAGTATTCGTCACTTTATAGTCGGTAAACTTACTGTCGAACATACAAAATCCTTCATGATGTTTCGTGCCGACGACTACATATTTCATACCGGCTTCTTTTGCGAGTTTCGCCCATTTTGACGGGTCATAGAGATCTGGGTTAAAGTGGTCGAAATATTTCTTATAGTCAGCGATTTGGATACGTTCATAGTGCATCAGCCATTCATGTCGGGCGCCCATTGAATACAGCCCCCAGTGAATAAACATCCCGAACCTGTCATTAGTCCACCATTCGAGCCGTTTGGTTTTCTCTTCGGGGGATTCTTTTGCCCATTCCGGCACGTTTTGCTCCACTTTTTCCTCATTTTTAGCCGGAGTTACGGTAATGTTCAGTGTGATAATAAAACAGAAAACTATTAATTTCTTCATAATACAATATTTATTGGTCTGCAAAGGTATAAAATATATCTTAATATAACAAATTTTATACAGTTTTATTTTATTATTTAAAAAACAATCGCGACCCATTGGAGGATCGCGACTGAAATCAAGAGAGGGTTTTTCAATGTTATAATTATTATATAGATATATTTTTTTTCATTAACAGGTTATCGTCACATCGTCCACTTGTTACGTAAATTCCCTGTTTTTTTGAATCTAACATCTTTGATTGCTCCGAAATCCTTCCAGACGGGCGAGATGCTATATGCGCCGAGTGCACTGTATGGAACGAACAGTTTCATACTTTCCACATTGACTTTGTCGAACACTGCCGGTTTTATGATTGGAGGATTGATGTTCAGGCAGGTTATCTCCGCCAATTCGCCGCAATATCCGAACGCCCATTTTTCTATCCCGTTCACTGCGGCGGGAATCGTGATTTCTGTAATCGCCTCACATCCGAAGAAGGCATAACTTCCGATATAAGTCACGCCTTCTCCGATTTCTATCTCCTTTATCACCAGCCTGTATTTGCTCCACGGCACGTTGTCTATGTAAAAATCCCGCATATTGCCTTCCCCTTTAATGGTCAGCACGCCTTTATCAACTGTCCAGACGAGTTTTCTGCCACAGCTTCCTCCGCTTCTCGCTATTTTTCTGAGAAACATACACATAAGTAAATCAATGTATTAATTAGAGATTGATAGCCTGTTATGGAACTACGGCATAATAAATCGGGCTCCATGGACCCTTTGCGCCGCGATTATTTTCCCATCGGAGGATAAAAGACAGTACTTTATATCTATCATGATCTTCAAATGAGAATTTGTATGGCGAGCTCGTATCAAAGTTAGAATAGATAAGTTCTTCTTTTATTTCCGCTTTCTTATCAAGCAATATCCATTTGATTTCAGCGCCTTGCACGCCTGCGGGTTTCGCCCTCAGTTTGGTTTTTGAATCCCTGAATTTTACAACCACCACACCCTCTGCGGGCAGTTTAATAGATGCTTCGGGGAAAGTATCCGGCACTTTAACCGGAGTCCTGGATGACGACGGAACGGTCAGTCCGAGTTTCCTTTTGTCATCTCTTGTTACGGCTTTGTTAAACCGCAGGTGTTCGTTAACAAAATCGCGAACATCCGCTCTAACTTCAATCGCCAGGTCGTGTCGGAGTTGTTTGTCGGGACTGCTTGCGTTTTTATCTTCCGCCTTCCGGTGCGCCATATTATACTCTGCCGCTTTGAGACGGATCCTGTCAAAATCATCGGAGGAAATTCCGAACCTTTCACGGTTCACTGCAAGGTAGTCAATAAAATTAATCAACCAGTTTGATAATCCGTCGAAGGATTGTGGTAAATAATCATGTGAATACATACGAATAAATTTTTTTATTATACAATATTATATATGAAACGTCTTTTTTTTCAGTTATCGAAGGGACTCCTTGCGTGACCGAAGGAACTCCTTGCGTGACCGAAGGAACTCCTTGCGCGACTGAAGGAACTCCTTGCGTGACTAAAGGAACTCCTTGCGTGACTGAAGGAACTCCTTGCGTGACCGAAGGAACTCCTTGCGCGATTGAAGGAACTCCTTGCGTGACTGAAGGAACTCCTTGCGCGACCGAAGGAACTCCTTGCGCGACTGAAGGAACTCCTTGCGTGACCGAAGGAACTCCTTGCGCGACCGAAGGAACTCCTTGCGCGACCTTGATAGCATCTATTTGTTTAAAAGATTCTCCCGCACACGCGGGGAAATTCCCCGCGCGTTTGTGAGAAACCTTCGTATAAAAGGGATGTATCCCCCCAATTTTGAGGGATACTCCCCTGTACACGGCCGACATCGACGAGTCACGGGCAGGTGTCAGCTCGAAATGAAAACAACAAAATAAAAATTTGAAATACTTATGCATATTTTTTATAAATCTTTCTCGAAAATCCACTGCCACTTCATCAGTGACAGTGGAACAAATAACACTTTTTTAATTCGGGTGCAAAGGTATGGACTTTTTTCCGAATAAGTTGTAGCAATTTCGGCTTATTTTATAGCATTTGCGACATTGGGGCTATTTTTCTTTGTCACTTTGTGCAAATTTTCCCGTTTTACCTATTTTCGACCTGTTTTTCATGTACGAAACTTTATTTAAGGTTTACGTGCGGTCTTTTTTTTCAGTTATAGATTTTCGTGTCACAATTCGGGTAATAGGGTCTGGATTTTTGCTCCTTTCCACCCTTTAACATCAGCGTATGGATAAATCCTGATAGTTTTGCCGATCGTCGGGATGAGAAATGAAAGCGTGCATCATCATAATATTCAGGTTTGGCATTGACAATTCAGTTTCAGATATATTTTATACATTTTAATATATACTTGTTGCTCTTGATTTATCATGAGCTTTACCTGCGATCAGTTCAGGAATACTTCTATTACAGGTATCTCCGTGTCCGGTTTAGCGAGGGGCAGGGAAAGTTCCACGTTCTCGTTGCGTTCACGGAATAGCACTTCCGAACCGTCGTTCAGGATTTGGGCATATTTTATCTTTCCTTTGTAGCCTTCTAACGTCAGCGCCTTGAATGTTGGCCAGTTGAGGACATGTATATAAAGGATTCTTGTTTTGGGATTGTAGGTTAAGAGGGTATTTGCCGGACGTTTTAATTCGTCGGGCGCCTGTGTGCAACCGTAAATCGAGCGGCTGTTGACTTCCATCCACCGTCCGAGACCTTGAAGGCGGTCGTTGGCGCGGTAATCGAAGGTTCCGCGAGCAGTAGGACCGACGTTAAGCAGAAGATTCCCGCCTTTGCCGACTACTTCTATCAGCATTGATATTAGTTGCGGGATGCTTTTCCAGGAAGTTTCGTCCCTGTAATATCCCCACGAGCCGGAGAAAGTCTGGCATGTCTCCCATGGTACTCGTACATACTCTCCGGTAGAAGGATCTTTCCGGGTTTCCCATTTTGACGGCATCACCTGTTCGGGAGTCACGAAGTCGTAACCCCATTTCGTGTTGTTGAGGTCTAACCGGTCATCTACTATTATCTGTGGCTGCAGTTTTCGGATAAGTTTCAGCAGTCCTTCGGAATCCCATTCCTTGTGACCTTTCCCTCCGTAGGAGAAGTCGAGAAATAGTTCGTCTATTTGCCCATAGTTCGTCATCAGTTCGGTAATTTGATTCTTCATGTACTGCTGATATTTCTTTATATCGCGTTTTTTGTTCAGTTCGTTAGCGGCAATGGTATCCATTACAAATTTATCGCTGCGTGAATTTTTAACTTTGGGACATTCGGGATGCATGTTGTCGAGTGTGAAATCCGGATGATTCCAGTCGATAAGGGAATAATAGAACCCGACTCGCAGTCCCTCCGCTCTGAATGCATCTGCCAGGGGTTTTATAAGGTCTTTCCCGTACGGCGTATTAGTTACCTTGTAGTCGGTATATTTGCTGTCAAAGAGGCAAAATCCTTCATGGTGTTTGGTAGTTATTACCACATACTTCATACCGGCTTCCTTTGCTTTTTTAGCCCATTCGGCGGGGTTATAGAGGTCTGGGTTGAAGTGTTCAAAGTATTTACGGTAGTCGGCGGAAGAAGTACGCTCATTGTGCTGTACCCATTCGTGCCTGGCGGGAAGAGCGTACAGTCCCCAGTGGATAAACATTCCGAAGCGGTCATTAGTCCACCATTCGAGGCGTTTCTCCTTCTCTTCGGGAGATTCCTTAGCCCAGTCGGGCGTTTTTCTTTCCTGCGCGGAAATGGTATTCGCCGTCAGGAGGCAAGCCATAATAAGGCTATAAAACAAGGTTTTTTTCATTATAAATATAAAATGATTAGATGATTCAGGGTGCAAAGGTACGAATAAGTTTTGTAAATGCAAATAGTTCAAATTTTATGTAACTTTGCGGGGCAATCATTTAGCGTATATGATAAGAGTAGAGATAGATGAGGGTTCAGGCTTCTGTTTTGGGGTAGTTAACGCTATTTCGCAGGCTGAGCGGGAGTTGTCGATAGACAGTGAGTTGTACTGTTTAGGGGATATCGTACACAACAGCAGGGAAGTAGCGCGGCTGGAAGCGAAGGGCTTACGGACGGTAAACCATGAGCGGATTGCGGGCATGAGTAACGTCCGCCTGCTGTTGCGTGCGCACGGCGAGCCACCTGTAACCTACCGTATTGCAGCCCTTAACGGGATTCGCATAATTGACGCCACCTGCCCGGTAGTATTAAGATTGCAGAAGAAGATACGTAAGTCATACCTTGAGATGGACCATTCGCGGTGTCGGATTGTTATCTTCGGGAAGACGGGACATGCCGAGGTGAACGGATTAGTTGGTCAGACTGAGGGAAATGCTATCGTCATCGAGCGGGCATCCGATTTGTCCAAGTTGGATTTTAGCAAGGGTATATGCCTTTTTTCGCAGACCACGATGTCTGTCGACGACTTTGGTGAAATAGTTGCCTTGATTAAGGCAAATATTGGCGAAGGCGTGGAATTTCGTTATTACGACACGATTTGCCGCCAGGTTGCGAACCGCATACCAAACATCCGCCGGTTTGCCGCTATGCACGACGTGATACTTTTTGTGGCAGGCGAAAAGAGTTCAAACGGCAAGGTATTGCTTGGGGAATGTCGGAAGGCGAATCCTAACACGCACCTTATTTCATCTGCCGACGAGATAGACATTAAATGGTTGCAGGATGCAAAGACAGCCGGCATCTGCGGGGCTACTTCCACCCCTAAATGGCTTATGGAGGAGGTCGCGGAAAAGATAAGAACTAAGAGTTAAGAATTAAGAATGAGGGGCTAAGAGTTTACAACCCGCAACGTCTTTTTGAAAGTCACCGTTCGTGGCGCCTTCAGAAGTTTACCGCCATTACTTGAATACCTCGTCGTGATCCTGAGAGTCACTTTTTCTCCGTCAACCATACTCCCCGGCGCGACGACTATCAGTTGCGACGGCTTATTAACCACCACGCCCGTCGCCGGCACACGGTATGTTTTATCAGGGGCGACAAATTCCACGCATACCGACTCATCCGCCGGCTCACCGGCTGCAATCTTGATGTTAAAACCGAAAACCTTCACCGATCCGCCAGCCGTAATCACATCATTGGCTGTCCCTGAGAACACATCATCAATATGGTTAATACCCATCCTGAGCGACGGTTCCACATGACTTAGCCGTACCTCCTTCATCTTCTCCGCAACCTGCTTGGAGGGCGTAACACGGACGACAGCCTCCGACGGAAATTCCCCTTCGCGATATACGCCCGGTATCGTATGATGAAAATGAACCAGTTGGGTATTAACCGAATATCCTTCTCCGAGCCGATCCTTAACGATCTCCGCCAGCGCCTCAAGCATTGCCAGCGCTTCAGGCTTGCTGATCCCGATATTGCGTCCTGCGATCTCTTCTGCGATGTCTTTCTCGGTAAAAGTGCGCCGGTCGACCACCTGTGCAATGAAGTCTCCCTCATCATCCTTTGAGAGGATATTTTTTTCCAAAACGTATCTAACTGCCATAAAAACAAGTATTAAAACATTAATAAAAACCGGCGACGCCTTGCCGTACCGTATGCCGGCAGACACCGAATCCGGGTGCAAAGGTACGAATAATATTTGACTCTGCAAACATTTTTGTCATACGCAGGCGCAGGAAATATCCCGACGCAGGCGTCGGAGATGTCACGACGCAAGCGTCGGAGGTGTCACGACGCAGGCGTCGGATGTGTCCCTACGCAAGCGTCGGAGATTATTATATGCCGGCACACGTTACCGGTGCATGCCGGTATACATTATTATTATATGCTGTTGCACATTACCGGTGCATGCCGGTATACATTATTATTATATGCCGTCGCACATTACCGGTGCATGCCGGTATACATTATTATTATATGCTGTTGCACATTGCCGTCGTATTTCGGTATACATTATTATTATATACCGTTGCACATTATTATATGTTCGTCGCAGAGTCTCGCTAAACAGGGTGGGGGAGAGCAGGGATATTCAATGACTGTCAGGACTTTAAAGGTATTAAGGTCAGTGCGGTATTTCCCTCCCGGTTATTAATTAATAACTTTTTTATATTTTTTTGCGAATCATATGCAACGTTTTCCCCCTTTTCCCGTTTAACTAAAAAAAGGGAAGAATATATATTATGAAAAAGCCTAATAAGGAAGAACTCTTTAAGGAGTCGCTAAGAGAAAGCGCAGACGCTTTAGAGATGCCGGTAAGTGATGAAGTGTGGAACAGGATAGAGGCTACACTCGTACGACGCAGGAAAAGAAAGCGCCTCGCGATATGGCTGCCGAGCGCTGCTGCTGCCGCTGCCGCCGCCGTTTTGCTGCTCATCATGTTACCACTCAATACCCCTGTCAGCAAAGAAGTTTTAACGGTAAACCATTGCAATCAGGTACAGGAAATAGAAGCCCCTACACCGGAAGATATTCCCCATGTGAGGATGGTAAAAGCAAAGGCAGAGAAGGCTATCGCCGAAAACGTCATGCCCGCACAGGTGGAGCAGCCGGTAGCCGAAAGCAGCAACAAAACACCGCCCCAGACAATAAGCAGGAAAGACGAAAAGCAGCGCGGGAATATAAGCCCCCGCAATGAGGAAGATATTGTCCTGACCGTAAAGAAAAGGAAAAAGAAAACAAGTATCGGTCTCCTGTTCGGATCCGGCAATGGGTATCTTACGGAGAACGGCAGCAATAAGAGTTATTTCACAGGATCTGAAGCATCCTCCCTTGAGGGTTTCAATAAATATCCAGCCAGGACGGAAGAAAGGCTCGACATGGAAGATTTCCCGGAAGCCGTTCACCGTCCCCCTGTCTCGTTCGGAGTGTCTTTCAGGAAGGAACTTAATACAGTATTTTCCCTTGAGACAGGGATCGTATATTCATTGCTCAGAACGGATTTCAAGAATAAAGGGCGGAACAAAAAGGCAACACTCTACCTGCACTACATCGGGATACCGGTCAATGTGCAGGCTAAACTCGCAGGCAGCAGATCCGGCAAGTGGAACATATACCTGACCGCCGGAGGAATGGTAGAAAAAGGTATATACTCTCGCTACAGGCAGGAAGATATAATACTCAACAACAAGACAAAGATATTGGTAGCCAACGAAAAAATAGACGGCTTACAGTATTCCCTGTCCATTGCTCCGGGCGTCGATTACAGGATACTGAGAAACTACAGCGTATTCATTGAACCGAAGCTAAGCTACTACTTCGATAATCATCAACCCGTCAGCGCACGAACCGAACATCCGGTTGTGTTCGGCGTCAATGCCGGATTGAGGTTAGGCTTCTAACATAAGACAAAACAGTTAATTAATACAATATGAAAAATATACTTTTCCTTGCAATCATCTCCCTGTCGGCGTGCACTTATTCCGTCAGAGAAACTATCGAATATCAGGTGAACGAGCCGGTATTCATGTCGGAATCGGTGTTCCGCAATTCAGTCAAAGTAAGCAAGCAGCCGAAACAGATCAACAGTCACGGAAAGATCTGCTTCTACCAGGGATTCCTCTTTATCTCGGAACCGGAAGCAGGAATTCATATCATAGATAACAATAACCCCGCATCGCCTGTGTCGGTGGGATTCATAGAACTGATTGGCAATGCCGATATTGCCGTTCAGGATGACAGGTTATATGCCGATGCACTGATAGATCTTGTATGGTTCGACATATCCAACCCCACCGACCCGAAGCTGGAAGGTCGCCTTGAAAATGTTTTCCCCGAAGCGTTACCGCCCGTCAATAACAACATGGGATGCGAAACAATATACAACGCAGATGGCTCCCGTAAGCCGGGAATTGTTGTCCGCTGGAAACTGAAGACAAAAGAAATAACCGCAGAGACGTATGTATCCCAAGAGTACGAAGTAACTAATACTACAGGCTACTCAAGAGGCATTAACGGGTCAATGTCGAAGTTTGCGCTCTATGCGGATCATCTTTACGCCGCGTCGGGTAGCAATATGGAGATCTTTGACTTAAAGAGCGGCAAGCCGGAGAAGGCTTTTAGCGGAACGTTGCCGTATTTATACCAGGTGGAAACTATGTTCAGTTACAAGGATAACCTTTTCCTCGGTATGCCCAGCGGTATGGTAATCTATTCCCTAAAGAACCCCGTCAAACCCAAATACTGCTCGATAGTGCTGCATATTGACGGGTGTGATCCGGTAGTTGTGGACAATGACCTGGCATATATAACCGTACGGTCGGGCAACTTATGCGGTCAAGATATAAACGAACTGTTCATTGTTGATGTTACCGACGTCAATAAACCTTCTCAGCCACTGGTGCATTATGCGATGAACAACCCGAAAGGATTAGGGATTGACAGCGATCGGCAAATACTGTTCCTGTGTGACGACGGCTTGAAAGCGTTCAGGATAACCGATGACCCACAGACACTGATCGCCAATAAATTGACCCATCTCAAAGGCATGGATGGCTATGACCTTATTCCGTACAATGATATACTGATGATGATAGCCGATGACGGGCTTTACCAGTATGATTACTCCGACCCGGAAAACATCCGTCAGATAAGTGTGATACCTGTTTACCAAAATAACAATTAAGCATTATGAAAAGATTATTTCTCATTCCATTCGCATTTATCGTTTTCACAATGTGCAGCGATAATGCACCAAAAGCCTCGCCAAACACAGGCAAGGTAGAAAACACCGTCATGTCGCCGCTCAGTTTAAACTCGGACGATGGTTTGCCTTGACGCGCCGCCGGTCTATGTCAACACCGACTTCAATTTTTCGATGTCTTTTATTCCGGGAGCAATCTCAAAGCGGCTGTTTAAGTCAATAGCATAAAGATTGCTGGCTGAAGCGCAGAAGGTTTTAAGTTCGGAACTGCGAAATTCGTCCTCCCCTATCCCTCCGCTTAAAAAGTACGGCGTATCACTGTCGTAACCGGAAAGGATCTGCCAGTCGAATTTCCGTCCGGAGCCCCCGTGTTGAGGTGTTTTGGTGTCAAAGAGAAAGTAGTCACAGGAGTTTTCGTACAGTTGGCAATTCGACAGATCGTCTTTTCCGCCGACCGGAATATTTTTTATAACACGGTATCCACAGTTGCGTATCCCGCGGCAGAATAGAGGTGTTTCACTGCCGTGTAACTGAATCATATCTAAGTTGTACTGTTTTGCCTTGCAAAGTATGTAATCCATATCGGAATCTACAAATACGCCGACTTTGAGGATCTCAGGCGGCACCGGGTTTAAGGCTTCCGGTGCGAGATTACCTGCATATCGCGGCGAATTTTCATAGAATATAAAGCCGAGCATATCTACCGGCAGTGTAGCCATCTGCCTGATATTTACCGGGTCTTTCATTCCGCAAATTTTTATCTTCATCTCTTAAAGGTTTACCTGTACCTGACTGATAAATTGCTTTAGCGTTGCGCCCGGATTGTCTGTCCGCATGAAAATTTCCCCCATCAGGAAGCCGCGGAAGCCGGCGCTGCGCAGATCTGTAACCGTCTGCGGATCACTGAGACCGCTTTCCGATATTTTTATGAAATTTTCAGGAATGTGCTTCGATAACGCAACAGTGCGGTCGATTCCGGTTACAAAGGTTTTCAAGTTGCGGTTGTTGACGCCGATAACGTCTATATCGGATGTGATATACTGTAACTCATTTTCATCGTGCAACTCAAGAAGCACCTCCATATCAAGGCTGTGGGCGATGTCTGTGAATCGGACTGCCTGATCTTGCGTCAGGCATGACGCTATCAGCAGAATAACATCGGCGCCCATAGCCTTCGACTGGTAGATCTGGTACTCGTCTATGATAAAGTCCTTACGCAAAAGGGGTATTGTCTTCACAACGTTTCTTGCAATATGGAAATCATCAAAACCTCCGCCGAAAAATTGCTCGTCCGTGAGGCAGGAAATAGCCGCCGCACCAGCAGATTCATACGAGGCAACGACATTACCTGCATCGGCGTCACGGTTTATCCAGCCTTTCGACGGGGAACGCCTCTTAAACTCGGCAATTATACCCGTCGGCGACCCGGAAAGCGATTCCTTGAGGCTAACTTTTTTCCTCTTCCGAAAACCTAAGTTATACTCAATGTAGCGAAGGGAAATCACCTCTTTCTGTCGCTCTACCTCAATGCGTTTGTTGTGAGTGATTCTTGCAAGAATATTTTCCATCTAACCCCTGTTTAATTCCAGAAACTTAACAAGCGATTTCTTTGCCTTGCCTTGCTCAAGCGATTCGCGGGCGATCGAAATACATTCTTCAAAAGAAAATTTCGGCTCAATAGTATTTATCGCCACCGCAGCGTTTACAATAACCACGTTCTTCTGTGCCTTTGTAGCCCTGTTATTTAGCACCTTGTCAAAGATTCGGGCAGCATCTGAGGGCGTATATCCTCCAACAAGTTCTTCAGGTTTTACTTTCGGAAACCCAAAAGTTTCCGGCTGGTAAATATTTTCCCCAAACCGGTTGATAACCTTAAACTTTCCCGTCAGGGAAATCTCGTCGTAACCGTCAAGGCTGTAAACAATCGTAAAATCATTACCGCTCTTTTGGTAGATATAATTATATAGCCGCGCCATTTTAAGATCGTACACACCTAAGACCTGTCTCTTTGGAAGCAAGGGATTAACTATTGGTCCGAGAATATTGAAAAATGTTCTGACACCAAGAGCCTTGCGGACAGGTGCGACCGCTTTAAGCGCAGGACTGAAAAGCGGGGCATGTAGATACGCAAAGTTTGATGAATCAAGTGATTTGCGGTGAAGATCTGTATCTTTTGAGAAAACAACACCATGTTCCTGCATCACATTAGATGCTCCACTGACCGAAGTTGCCCCGATATTCCCGTGTTTTACTACCTTATAACCGGCGCCGGCAACTACAAAACAGGCAGCAGTTGAAATGTTGAACGTGTTTTTCCCATCTCCGCCGGTACCTACAATGTCAATCGGGTTATATTCCTGTAATCCGTCGATATTTATCCTCATTTCAAGCAGGGCTTCACGAAAACCGAGAATCTCATCGACACTGACACTGCGCATAATATATGCCGTGATAAAGGCTGCAATCTGGCAGTCACTGTATTGTCCTGCCGCCATGTTAGCCATAATAGTTTTTGCCTCATCTCTGGTAAGGTATTGATGTCCGAAGAGGCTGTTGAGTACTTCTTTCATAATTTAGTTTTTTATTTCCTTATTTCGGGAGTTTATTGTTTATATTGTAAAAAAAGATCTGTTGAGAGTTACAACAGACCTTTTCTTTGGATTTCATTAACAGTCATATTAAACGTAACTCACCCTTAATATAAGAATAAGCGCCACCACCAATATGTATTTGCAAATAGAAACATCTTTTATTTTATCTAATCGGCTGCAAAGGTATATATTTTTTTCATAACAGCAAAAAACAGGCTGCCCTTATTGGAACAGCCTGTTTCTTTTTGTGCTGCGGATAAATAATATTCTTACCGCTTAACGACCTTCACCGTCTTACCTTCGATTCTAACTATGTAAACTCCTTTCGGAAGATTACCGACTGCGACAGATTCACCGGCGTTGATGGTTTGTTGTAATACCGTTCGACCACTGAGATCGGTTACTATTACTTCGGTCGGAGCAGTGATGCCGTTGATGCGGAAACTTTCAACGACAGGATTCGGATAAATATTTATACTGCTTCCCACTGTCGGTGATTCTATTGCCGAAGGAATATATGCCTTAATCTCTTTGAAATCCTTCCATATTTCTGCGGCTTTGTAATCTTCGACGGATTCGGCGGGAACATAAAGCGTGGCGTTAATTAAATCAACGTTTTGAAATACATTGCTGTTTATGCTTTGCGGCGTCGGGTTAAGATTGGTAACTGAAGTCAGTCCGCTGCAATAGTAAAAAGCAAAACCTCCAATACTTGTTACACTGTTTCCAATAGTAACTGAAGTCAGTGCGCTGCAAGAGGAAAAAGCATACTCTCCAATACTTGTTACACTGTTAGGAATATTATAACTTGCATCCTGTTTTCCTTCAGGATATTTAATCAAGTCGCTTTTTGCCTTATTGAACAGTACTCCATTTTCAGACGCATAAGCCGTGTTATTTTCAGAGACATCAATAGCCATCAAAGCGCTGCAACCTTCAAAAGCATAATTTCCAATACTTGTTACACTGTTGGGAATAGTAATTTCAGTCAGTCCGCTGCAACGTTCAAAAGCCCTATTTCCAATACTTGTCACGCTATTGGGAATAATAACTGAATTCAGGCTGCTGCAACCGTAAAAAGCCCTATTTCCAATACTTGTCACGCTATTGGGAATGGTAACTGAAGTCAGTCCGCTGCAATTGTAAAAAGCATCAGGACTAATACTGACAGTTCCTTCTCTTACATTCACAACAGTGCCGCCAGGCATGTCGCCCTTATAGTTATAAAGTACATCATTAATATAAATTACCCCATCAGTTTGGTTGTTATACC
>JAISYU010000044.1 GCA_031269685.1 Dysgonamonadaceae bacterium
CAAAATGAAGAAATTTCTCTACAAATATTTAGTGAATAAAAAACATTACGTAATTTTTCTGCTGTTATGAATACAAAATCAACTGCCGAAGATGCCAGGCAAAAGGCGTTCGCGCTCCGTGCACTTGCAAGATTGTTCCGAGAACTCGCGAAAAAGTAAGTATTTAGTGGTTAATTGTTAATAGTTAATGGTAAATTACGGTGGGATTTACCAACAATTAATAAAGTAATAAGGTTAATTCAGGCAAATCATTGACATTGCTACTGAGATCGTTCTATAAAGTAAAATAAGGAGGAATAAAGTTTGAAGGTCAAGAACTAAAAGTGAAGAATTAAGAAAGAAATTTCCCTTAATGTCCTTAAAATCTTTAAAGTCTTTAATGTGCCTAACGGAAATAAGAGTGAAAGATTTATCGTTTACCGCTAATCACTAAGCATTTACCGTTTTTAATTCGATCCTGAAAGTAGTTCCTTTGCCGACTTCAGATTTAGCGACGTAAATTTTGCCTTTGTGATAAGATTCGATGATTCGCTTTGCAAGCGATAGCCCAAGTCCCCAGCCACGTTGCTTAGTAGTATAGCCGGGATGAAAAACCGTCTCAAACTTCGACTTAGGGATGCCTTTGCCGGTGTCGGTTATGTTCAGTAGAGCCTTTTTCCTTCTCAAAACTGCGGAAATATGGATCGTGCCTTGCCCGTCCATCGCGTCGGCAGCGTTTTTTACAAGGTTCTCAATGACCCATCCGAAAAGTGATTCGCTGATAAGGACTTTAATCTGTAATTCTTCGGGGAAATCTGTCCTGATAACAACTTTCGATGAAATTCGGCGAGAAAGATATTCCACAGCGCCGGTAACACCTTCCCGTAAATCCATCGGTTCAGGCTTTGCAACAGAGCCAATCTTGGAAAATCTTTCGGCAATAGTCTTCAATCGCTGGACATCTTTGTCGATTTCGGCAAGCAGTTTCGGTTCAACATCTTTGGCTTTCAAATATTCCAGCCATGCCATGAGAGAAGAGATGGGAGTTCCCAATTGATGTGCGGTTTCTTTGGAAAGCCCTACCCATACACGGTTTTGCTCGGCTTTCTTTGTGCTGTTCAACGCGATAAATGAAACAAGAATGAAAATAAATACGACGCACAACTGTACGTATGGAAAAATTTGAAGTTGCTTGAGCACAGTCGAATCATCATAATAGACTCTCTGTATAAAGTCATCGCTGATTTTTATTTCTATTGGCTCATGCTTCCGGGAAAATTCCTTAAGTTTACGGGTAAGTAGTTCGCGGTTGTTGGCGATTACCGTAGAAAAGTCGAAATATTCCTGTGCGGCTGCGGTTGTGTCCTGTTTGGGAACTATGTTTTCCAATTCGGGAGGAAGGACGTTTCTAAATGTCCATATTTCGCCTGTTTCATCGGTCATGATGACGGGAATAGTGGTATTGCCGCCGACAATTCGTACAGTGAGCAGGGTATCGTAATTGACAAAAGCGTTGTCTATAAATTGCTTTACGCCTTTATAACTCTGTTTGTTAAGTGTCACTAAATACTCCTCATTGAAAATAGCCTGCGATGTCATAACTCCAATGGTCTCTGCCCAGAGTTCTATTTTCTTGCGCTCTTCTTCTTTCAGTTGGTCGGTCAAACGGTTGGTAACCCACACAGAAGCGATGGCTATAAGGATAGCCGCAAAAATAAATAAGTATCTTAACGTTTTACTCAATCTGATGACAGGTTATCTGAATTTATCAGTCAGTTTACGTATCGTCGGAACTGCCGACTTGTTTTCATAAAGTATTCCATAAACCGCATCGAGAATGGGCATTTCGACGTTGTATCGGGAATTGATTTCTTTAATACATTTCGTTCCGAAATAACCTTCGGCAATCATTTCCATTTCAAGTTGGGCGGTTTTTACAGAATAACCCTTGCCGATCATAGTGCCGAAGATACGGTTGCGGGAAAAGCGTGAATAGGCGGTTACAAGAAGGTCGCCGAGATAAACGGAAGCAGAAATGTTACGTCCGTTAGGAGCAACGGCGTCTATAAACCGCGCCATTTCGATGATGGCATTGGCTATAAATATTGCCTGGAAGTTGTCGCCGTACTTCAAACCATGACAGATTCCGACTACAACGGCATATACGTTTTTCAAAACAGAAGCGTATTCTATGCCAATCACATCGTAACTTGTGGAAGTACGTGTGAAATGAGTGTTGAATATCTGCGCCATTAATTCGCTCTTTGCTTTGTCTTTACTGCCGATAGTCAGATATGAGAGGCGCTCAAGGGCAACCTCTTCGGCATGGCACGGTCCTCCAAGTACTCCAATGTTTTCTTCCGGCACATCGTATTTTTGTGCAAAGTAATCCGTCACAGGCATATTCTCATCGGGGACAATGCCTTTGATAGCGGAGATGATATTCTTGTTCTTCAACGATGCGCGCAGTCTATTGAGGTGCATCTTGATGAAGGGCGACGGAATAGCGAAAATCAGTGTGTCGCAACGCCGTACAATTTCGTTTATATTACTGTAGAACGTGATATGATCAAGATTGAAGTTGATTCCGGTAAGGTAAGCGGGATTATGACCGTATTTCCTGAACTCTTCGATTTGTTCAGCCCTGCGCATATACCAGCAGAAATCGGTTTGTGTCATGGATATTATCTTGGCTAATGCGGTAGCCCAACTACCACCACCCATGATTCCAACTGTTCCGAGTGATTCCATAATAAATAAGAAGAAGAAATTAATTAAACGATTCAGGTCTCATGTGTGGGAAGAATTGTACCTCTTGGATAGAGGTTTGTCCGGTTAGTAACATTACGAGGCGTTCCATGCCTATTCCCATACCGGATGCAGGGGGCATGCCGTATTCCAGGGCGCGGAGAAAGTCCAGGTCGATAAACATTGCCTCATCGTCTCCTTTTTCCGACAGGCGTAACTGTTCTTCAAAACGTTCACGCTGGTCGATAGGATCATTTAGTTCGGAGTATGCGTTTGCTAGTTCTTTTCCGTTGACCATCAGCTCGAAGCGTTCGGTCAGTTCGGGGTTTTCGCGGTGTTGTTTGCAGAGCGGCGACATTTCTTTCGGATAATCGGTAATGAATGTCGGCTGGATATATTTACCTTCACATTTCTCACCGAATATTTCGTCTATCAGTTTGCCTTTGCCCATAGAAGGAGTATGTTCTATGCCAAGTTTAGTACAAACATTACGCAGAGCACCTTCGTCCATGCCGGTAATATCAATTCCGGTATTTTCACGGATAGCATCTGTCATTGTAATACGACGGAAGGGAGGGCTTAAACTTATATTCGTACCATTTACCGTAACATCTGTAGTTCCGAGAGTATCCAGGCAAATACGTTCCAACATCTGTTCGGTGAATTGCATCATCCAGTTGTAATCCTTGTATGATACATAGATTTCCATTGCGGTAAATTCAGGACTGTGCGTACGATCCATACCTTCATTGCGAAAGTTGCGAGAAAACTCATACACTCCTTCAAATCCTGCTACTATGAGACGTTTAAGGTAAAGTTCATTCGCGATACGGAGGTAAAGCGGAATATCAAGGGCGTTGTGATGGGTGATGAAGGGTCGTGCCGCTGCGCCGCCGGGAATAGTCTGCAGGACAGGCGTATCTACTTCTATGTATCCGCGTTTGTTAAAGAATTCACGCATCGAATTGAATATCTTTGTCCTTTTAATGAAAATATCTTTAATACTGTCATTGACGACGAGGTCGACATAACGTTGGCGGTATCGGAGTTCCGGGTCTTCAAAGGCATCGTATGCTACGCCGTCTTTGTATTTGACTATTGGAAGTGGACGCAACGATTTAGAGAGGACGGTAAGACTTTGGGCATGAATAGAGATCGTTCCCATTTGTGTACGGAACACATATCCTTTGATACCGATAAAATCGCCGATGTCGAGAAGTTTTTTAAAAACCGTATTATACAGTTCTTTGTCTTCATTGGGGCAAACATCGTCGCGGGTGATATAGACTTGAATCCTTCCTGTTGTGTCAAGCAATTCGATAAAAGATGCTTTTCCCATGATACGTCGGCTCATAATGCGTCCTGCCACTACGACATTTCTGTTTGGCTGATCATCGTTGAACGTTTCGATGATTTCTTTTGCCTTTGCATTTACAGGAAATTCGGATGCGGGATAGGGGTTGATACCTGCCTTCCTGAGTTCGTCCAGACTGCGGCGCCGGAAGATTTCCTGTTCGCTTAATTCGTGCGTACTCATTGTGTTTACGGTTTATTCTCCGATGTTTTCGTCCGGTGTTTCGGGGATAATTATCTCTTCCTTAGTTATGAGTGGAAAAGCGTTTTTTTCTATCAGTGTTTCATACACGCCGTTTGGCATAAATAATCTAACATCTTTACCTTCGGACATAGATTTACGTATAAACGACGATGAGATTTCGATTTTCTGGGCGCCTTTGATAAATTTCCCGTTAGGATGTACGAAAAGGGATTTACCGAATCCGAGTCTCGGATAGATCAGTATTTTGAAGTTATTAAGGATAATCTGATAATCCTTCCATCGGTGGATAGTGTCCCAGTTATCGGAACCCATCACCAGATAGAATATATTTTCGGGGTACATTATCCTCAGTTTATGCAGTGTATTGATGGTATAAGTTGGCTGTGGCATTTCCCACTCTACGGTACATGTTTTGACTTTCGGATAATTCCCGATAGCCTTTTCGATGAGGTCGAGTCTTAGTTCCTGGTCGAGGAGGTCAGGTATTGTTTTGAGTGGATTTTTGGGAGAAATGAGCAACCACACTTCATCGAGTCCGGTAAATTCTGCGACATAATTTGCGACGGCTAAGTGTCCGATATGTATCGGATTAAAAGATCCTGGAAAAATACCTATTTTCATAATTTTCAATAATTTTTATAAAGTTCTTTCTTTAATTCCGACTGCAAAGGTAATAGTTTTTTATATAAACTACAAATTTCAGTTCTTTTTTATTTGTAAATCCAAAAAAATTCACATAATTTTGCGCCTTGAAAAAGATACACAATATAATATATGGGCATAAAAATCGGATCTTCTCTCGCGACTGCTGCAAAGACCATCATTCCGCTACTGTTTGGGGTCATTGTTTTGTGGCTTATAATCAGGCAGGTAGAAATTGACCGGATAATCGAGGCATTGAAGCGCGATGTGGATTACAGGATAATACTTTTGTCGTTACCGTTCGGCGTTATCGGCAACATTTTCCGCGCTTTACGGTGGGATCTGCTCATTCGTCCACTTGGTTACACCCCGCGCAAGTCAAACCTTATCTACGCTGTGTTAGGTAATTACGGCGTCAATCTTGCTGTCCCGCGTTTGGGTGAAATATGGCGCTGCACGATGATAAGCCGCTACGAAAAGATACCGCTTAACCGATTGATAGGTACAATGATATCCGACCGGATATTTGATCCGATAGCCGTCTTTGTAATCCTCGTTGCGGCGTTCGCGATGAACGTCAATTTCTTTGAAAATTTCCTCAGGGAACATCCGGGAATCTACAGTCAGTTCTACGTTATGCTGACTTCGTGGTGGTTTTACGCCGTCATAGCCGGAATTTCGCTCATTATATTCATTATATTTAAAAAGTACCGTACATCGGCGGTCATTTGCAAGGCAATACAGTTCATTTCGGGTATCTGGGAAGGCGTTATCAGTCTCAGTCGTATGAAAAAGAAGTGGTTGTTTGTCGTTCACACCGTATTGATATGGGCGAGTTATTTCCTTTACTTTTATATATGTTTTTATGCCTTCACCTTCACGCGGGATCTGGGCATTAATTGCGGCTTTATAGCCTTCGGTCTGAGCAGTATAGCGATGGCGGTACCGGTACAGGGCGGTATGGGCGCATGGCATGGGATGGTCATTGCGGTCCTTGTGGCATTCGGCGTAACGCTTAACGGTGCGACTGCATTTGCCTTCTTAGTGCATACAGTACAGGCAATTATCTTTACCGCACTCTTCGGATTGTTTGGAATTATAGCGCTTCCTGTTGCCAATAACAGGAAATCTCGATGATTTTACTACGGAATTTATCCCTTTTTTTCATGCTTACAGCAAAAAAAATACACTTTTTCGAGAAATTTATATGAAATATTTGGTAGTCTGAAAACTTTATATTAATTTTGCCGCCAATATGAGAACAAACCTCACATATTATAACGATACGGATACAGGTTGTAGATACATCGACACAACTTGCAGCGGTTCATACGCAACTCGTATCTTTGTCTACGCATTTTGCGTAGACAAAGACGCAACTTGCGTAGACAAAGACGCAACTTGCGTAGACAAAGACGCAAAGTGCGTAGACAAAGACGCAAAGTGCGTAGACAAAGATGCAAAGTGCGTAGACAAAGACGCAACTTGCGTAGACAAAGATGCAAAGTGCGTAGACAAAGATGCAAAGTGCGTAGACAAAGACGCAACTTGCGTAGACAAAGATGCAAAGTGCGTAGACAAAGACGCAACTTGTAGCGATATGTATGCAAATATTAATTAACTCATTACAAATAAACATTTTAAAAAATAAAAAAGTATGGCAACAAGCACAACCCACAAGGATTACATCCCTCATTCGTTCCTTGCATTGGCAGTATGGCTCGCTAACTTCGTAGATGTTGTAGCGGCGCGTAGAGAGAGATTCGGTATCCCGTCAGAAGCCTTTGAAATCCTGCGAATTATCGTAGCGGACTTCCACATGGCGAACCAGACCGCCGAGCGCGAAAACGCAGGCAAGACAGACCGCCTCGACAGGAAGCAGAAAGCCTTAGCAGCGCGAAAAGCAACGAGGGGATTCGTCAATCAGTACATACGGTTCAACCCGAAAGTTACCGACGAAGATAAATCAGACCTCGGATTAACGGTTCCGAAACAGACCCACACTCCGTCGCAGGTGGCGAAAACTTTCCCATGGCTGAGAGTTCTGACAAAACTTATCCGTCACCTGATAATAGAATACGGTGAATCCGAAACTAAACGGGCTAAACCGGAAGGTCAACACGAATTACAATTTGTGTATGTCATTGCAGACGAAAAACCTGCTGATATATCACAACTTACCGTCTCTAAACTGGACACCGACTCGCCTCTGGACCTGACTTTTACAGAAGAAGAACGCGGTAAAAGCGTCTGGTTTGCAGCACGATGGCTTAACACCCGTGGTGAGGGAGGTCCATGGACGGAAATATACTTTGCAATCGTACCATGAGAAGTTAGAAGATAAAATATAATCTTTGTGATGCCCCCGTCCTGAAACCGTAACAAGTTTCAGGACGGGCTTTTTTTAAAACAAATATTTACCGATGTAAACTTTTTGTATATCGTAACATAAAAGTCGAAAACCACGGTAAATTAAACAAACTTTGACGAATTCATGGTAATAATTTTGAAGTCTCGGAAAATGTTCATACATTTGCAGCCGTAAATAAACCTCAAATAATTATGAAAAAACTGAATTTCACGTTATTACTGTTGATGACCTGTATCACGGTCATTTATGCGCAGTCGATTTCTATTGTAAACCTGCGCTGCGAATACATGAAAGATCCGTTGGGAATTAACATACCCGCTCCAAGATTAAGTTGGGAACTAACTTCCGACGGAATTAACAAACGTCAAAAGGCTTACCGGATACTTGTCTCAACCAGCGAAACCACTCTCGCTCAGAATAAAGGCGATGTCTGGGACAGCCGTAAAATTACAGGCAAAGAAACAAATCAAATAAAATATTCCGGCGAAACTCTCAAAACAAATACATTATATTACTGGAAAGTCTGCATCTGGGACGAGAAAGGTAAGATTTCCGAATGGAGTCCGGTCGCGCGTTTCCTCGTCGGTCCTTTAACTTCCGCAGACTGGAAAGGAGTGTGGATCGGGGAAAAGACAGTGCCCGTGCCGCTCGAAGAACAGTACTACCAATCGTCGGGTTATCGCTCGGAACATGCGCCAAATCCCGACACCGAAAAGCAAATAGTAATCGATCTCGGCGGAAAACAACCCTTCGAAGCAGTAAAAATATATCCCTGCAAAAAGAACGAACGCATTTTCCCGCTACGTTTCACCGTCGAAGTGTCGGATAATGCAGATTTCGGCGGATTTCACACCGTCATAGACGAAACCGGACAAGACATCGTCATAAATTCGGGTGAATTCTATTACAAAAAACTTTCACCGTCCGCTTCAGCACGCTATATCCGGCTCAATGTAAAGAAACTTGCGACATCTGAAAAGGACAAAAACGACAGATTCCAGTTTGGCGTAGCAGAAATAGAAATACTGCGTAACGCCGAAAACATCGCGCTTAACAAACCCGTAAAAGCGTCCGATACTGTGGATGTTGATTACAGATGGAAACAGAGCCTGGTAACAGACGGACACATTATTCCCAGCAATCGTAAGAATTATTTCGATAACATTCCGCCATCGCCGCTTTTACGTAAAGAAATTAATATAAATAAGAAGATAAAAAGCGCATTTTGGTCCGTCTCGGCACAAGGAATATACGAAGCGTACATAAACGGTAAAAAAGTTGGCAATCATTGCCTTGCCCCTGAGTTTACCGACTACGACAGCCATCTGCAATTCCAAACTTTTGAAGTAACCGGACTGTTGCGCGAAGGAAATAACGCACTTGGCGCGATGCTTGCCGACGGATGGTTCGCAGGCGCACGCTGGGCGTATCCAAATCGTGGCGGATACGGTCTATTTCGCAAATTTATCGGTCAACTGCTTATAAATTACGATGATGGAACGACTGAACTGTCAGGTACCGACGGAACTTGGAAGATATGGGAACAGGGACCGATCCGTGAAGCGTCGAACTTTATCGGAGAAGTATACGATGCCTCTTATGAGCAGACAGGATGGACGGAAGCCGGCTTCAACGATGCCGCATGGCGTGCGGTTTCTACTTACATTGACGACAAATGGAATTTAGTTGCACAACTCAACGAGCCAATTTCGGTTATAGAAGAGATAAAAGCAGTATCGGTGCATAAAGTTGGCAAGAATAAATATGTATTTGACATCGGACAAAATATGCCTGGCTGGGTTCGGCTCTCAATTCCTTACAATCCGGGCAATTCAATACGCTTCCGCTACGGTGAATGTCTCTACGACGACGGTACTCTCTACACCGATAATCTTCGCGACGCCAAACAGATAGACGTTTATCGCCCTGCCGGCGGTAAAACGATTGTTTATGAGCCACGTTTCACCTATCACGGCTTCCGTTACGTCGAAGTAGAGGGATTGACGGAGAAACCTGAGCCGGATAACATCACGGGTGTGGTTGTTGCGTCGTCTTCGCCGATTAAAAGTGATTTTGCATGTTCAAATCAGGATTTAAACCGGCTATGGTCGAATATACGCTGGACACTTTGGGGTAATCTTATCTCTATTCCCACCGATTGCCCTCAACGTGACGAGCGCGAAGGCTGGATGGCTGATGCACAGGTTTTTTCCCAGACTGCTATATATAACCTTGACATGGCAGGATTTTACACTAAATGGGCTCGCGACATAAGAGACTCGCAACTTGACGACGGACGATACCCCGATATTGCACCTCATGACGGTACGTGGCGGAACTTTTTCGGCGCTCCGGGATGGGCTGACGCCGGAACGGTTATCCCCTGGAGAGTTTACCAAAATTACAACGACCTCACTATACTTGCCGCTCAATACGAGTCAATGAAGATGTGGGTGGATTTTGTACACCGGCATAATCCGCAATTAATATGGGAAAACAAACGTTTTAACGACTATAACGACTGGCTTAACGGTAACTGGATTAAATCCCTCGATGACTATCCAAAAGACAAAGGCAGCATCCCGAACGAGGTATTCGCCACTGCATACTTTGCACAATCGGCTGATATTGTTGCCCGTTCGGCTCGCCTGCTTGGTAAAAAACCTTCCGAATGTGCACAATACTCGCGCCTGGCAGAAGGCATCCGCGAAGCATTTGTACGGAATTTCGTTTCATCTGACGGCAAAATCAAGGGAGATACACAATCAGGATACGCAATCGCATTACAGTTTGATCTGCTACCGGAAAACCTTCGTGAACAGGCGGCAAAATGGATGGTTGAGGCGGTGAAATATTACGACTACCGAATATCAACCGGTATCCATGGCACAGTGATGCTGATGGAGCAGTTGAGTCGTTACGGATACAGTGACATTGCGTGGAAACTATTGTTGAGTCATCGTTTCCCTTCATGGCTTTACTCCATCGACCAGGGCGCTACCACGATATGGGAACGGTGGGACGGTTACGTTGCCGGCAGAGGTTTCCAGGATGCAGGAATGAACTCCATGAATCACGTAGCGATAGGCGCAGTTGGAGAATGGTTCTACCGTCACATACTTGGTATCCAGGTAGACGACCAGAAACCTGGCTTCAGGCATTTCGTCATCAAGCCGGAACCGGTGGAAACGCTTACATGGGCGCGCGGCAATTATCAATCTATCAACGGGGAAATTTCAGTAGCATGGACAAACAGCGGAGGAAAATTCTCGCTCGATGTAACGATTCCCGCGAATACTACGGCTACGATTATCCTGCCTGACGGACAGAGGAAAGAGGCAGGATCAGGGAAACATAAATTTAATGTAAGTAATTAAAAGGGTTTATATAAAGCATAGTTGTTTTGTTCAGCGCTACGATGTGAATTGTGGCGCTGTATTTTTTATGTAAGGCATCCTTTACAAAGGTTTTGTAAAAGTAAAAGTAGTTGTAACTGCAGCAAATCTCCCAAAGTGTTTGGCGAAGTAATCGTTACTGTACAAAAATTTAGGGATTACGCAGGGCTTGTGCGTATATAATGTTCAAACGGCTAACATAGGCGCCAATGTCGTAATCGCGCTCAACCGACTGCCTCGCGTTTTGGGAAAATGTAGCCCATGTCGCGGGATGCGCCAGGAGGTATTTAATCTTTTCGTACATGTCCGGCACATTGTGTTTTTCGATGAGGATACCGTTTTCTCCGTGATGAACCAGGCGTCCGACCGAACCGACACAGGTAATCACCGGCGTAACGCCTGCCGCCATTGTTTCAAGCAACGCTACCGGCATACCCTCAAACCATGAAGGAAGCAGGAAGAAGTCAGCCTCCCTGATTGCATCAACCTTTTCCTGTCCGTACACAATACCCCTGTATTCAAAACGATCGCCAAGAAGGGCGCTGAATTTCGGTACGATGGTTTCGCGCAGGCTGCCATCGCCGCATAAAATGAAGCGGAACGGAATGTGATCACCCTCCATGAGTTCAAAGACTTCCAATATCTCACACAATCCCTTGCTTTCATGTATCCTGCCTATAAAGATAAAAGTGGGGATCGCCGGAATAGTCCTGCTCGAAAAGTTGAATTGGGCGCAGTCAATACAGTTTTCAAGGACGCAGACATTTTTACACCCGTATTCTTTGCATATAACTTCTTTTTCCAAATCGCTGAGGACAACGACAATACGGCTTCCTTGAAACAGTTTCTTAGAAAGGAAACGGTAGATACTGCCAGGGGTTTCGCCGGTGAGGAATTTGCCGCCGTGTACATGCAGCACGACGGGAATGCGGAAAAGTCTGCACCATAATCTTGTTACCGATTCGCGCAGTATACCTTTCGGATCAAAAGGGAAATTTTGGTGTACCAAGTCTGTTTTATATCTCATCAGAGCAAACGGGAAGATGATTAATTGCCGTAATGTATGCAATATGGGCATGATTTTACCCGGATTTGCATCTTTCCTTCCGAAATGGAAATGATGGTATTCAGGCTCAGTATTATGCTCAATGATCGTTTTAACCATTGAAGAGATGCCACTTACGTTAATTCTGGCGTCAAGGCTGGGCGCAGTAATCAGGATATTTGTCTTTTTCATGTTCATTTGGTTGTATTTTTCCAAATATTTTTTTGCAGTTATGTTGATATCAAATACTTCCAACTTAGTTCTATCCGCAAGCAGACAATTTGTGTTCAGTATCTCGTCGGAAAGATACCTTTTATACACAAAACCTATCTTACGAGCCAGGTCTCCCACATCGTCCGCCTCTGCCGACAAACCAGCATCAAGGCTGTCGAGAATTTCCTTCGGTCCGTCAACGTTACTCGCTATCACCGGAAGCCCCGCCGCAAATCCTTCTATAACCGTTAAGCCAAAGCCTTCGTAAAGGGAGGGCTGGATAAGTAGGTGATAATCTTTGAGATGATTCTGAATCCATGCACGATCTTTCTCTCCGCAAAAGACAGTGTTTTCACCACAAGCAAGATCTTCAAGCGCCTGCTGTCCGTCTCCACCGCCAACAAGATAAAGTTTTGCTTTTACATCTTGGTATTTTTCAAGAAACATTTTCATTGCCAGGATGGAGATGTGCTGCCCTTTGATCTTGGGCTTTAAGCGACCGATTTGAATGACTTTAAATTCATCACCGGAATGGAACGTATAGTCCGTTTTTATCCGGTATTTTTCAAGTTCGATACCATTGTAAATAACTTCAGTATCCTTTCCTGTGCGGTTCTTTATGTCTTTTCGTACAGATTCAGATATGGCAAACCGCTCCGCAAACCATTTCACAAAAAGCATTGAAAGATTAGTCCCATGCACAGTTAAGCATGTTTTCCGCCGCCAACGGACGAAAAAAGGATACAGTTTGTTATCATGGCAATGAATAACATCCGGCTTTTCTGTATTTAATATCCTGCCGATTGTAAAAAAAGAAGACAGCAGTTGCCATTTGTTGCCTTCCTTACGCCCCAAACGATATATCTTCACATTCCTGTCTATTGACCCAATCAACTCTTCATTTACCTTGTCGTTGATTACAAGTAAAACTACCTGGTTAGTTTTACTTTGTTGATTAACAATATCAACCAGCATGGTTTCGGCGCCGCCGGTCATCATTATATATATGGCATGGAGAATTTTCATTTATTTCTAACTTTTATTAGCTCCCAACGTTGTTGCCATGTATGATATTTCATTACCATATCATAGTTTTTCTCAATCAACGGAATATAATCCGTATAATTATTGAGAATTGTATCCAACTGCCCTACCGGCGCATCGTAATCTATTTCCACGACAGGATTGTAGCCGAACAGAAATATCATTTCTTCAGGCGCGTGCCCGACAATCAGGCACTTGGATGCCATGGATTGCAAATAACGGTTCGTCATGGTTTCTATATTTCCCGATCGTTCAGGATGCGTGATGTTTGACGGAACACAGACGGATATTTTCACCCTCGCCAGCCCGTTGATAAACTCTTCGCGGTCGGGGAAAATAACGGCGCCCTTCGTTTTCTCATATAGATATACTTTGTTGCTGCCGCTTAAGAATGGTAAGATCTGTTCGTGGTATTTATCATATTTTCTTCCGATCTGAATGACGTCAATATCTTTTTGATCGTATGGCGCTTGCCTGTATACACTCACATCAATGCCTTCGGGAATCCATGTTGTGATTGGGCGTCCCAATTCTTTGTTCAGGTCGGACGCCGCCTGCGAGGATGATACGAATACTTTGTCTATCCGGCATCGCCTGATAAAATCAACAAAATTCGATTGATCCCCTGTCCACGCATCAAAGAAATAAACGTAGCGCTTTTTCCTGTTCAAGAATACGTAAGGATATAACTTGATGAAATCCTGTCCCATCAATACCGAAAAATAAGTATCTTCCCTGTCCGATGAGTCAAGGACAAAGAGGCGGGTAAGTATGTCAATAAGATGTATCCCGACTTTACGGGTAATCTTATCAGCGTAATATACCAGGCGAAACCACGATTGCGAGCCGGGCTTTACTCCTTTTATTCCTCCGTCGGACAGAATGGCTTTCTCAAACTCCTCAACTACATCGTGGGAAACATGAAAAGTACGGGAAATATGAGTGTTTATCAAAATCATCTGTTAGATTATTTAGTTTTTCTAAACAAAGCTAATATTCCCAACGGCAAAGCAACTACTCCCCATTTATAATACAAGTCTTTATATGCCTTGCAAAACGTAATATTTTCTGCCTTGAAAAACTTATACCAATAACGCCCGTAAGTAAGAAATTTCTGCCAAATATTGGTCTGCTCCATGGAAGCAAAAAGATTATGTATGCACATATCTCCTAATGGAGTATTATAGACTTTTGTAGAACGTCCGGAGGAATGGTATTCGCAATAATAGACAGGTTTTTTATTTGCAATGAACAGCGTTTTATAGTATTTTGCCAGCATTAACCAGATGTATCCATCCAGACAATTGTTTTCATTTTCAAAGGTCGGTATGGGACAATACTTGCGGAAATAATCAGTCTTTACGACCTCCGCTCTATCACCGACAATGTTCAAGACGGTACGATAGGAACAAAAATCACTTATCAGGTTATCGGGATTGTCTTGTGTGCCTATCGGTCTTCCATCGTGATGATGACGTAAAAATGTGACGGAACAAATATTCTCATCATCTTTAATCCGGGGATAATACCGATTTATAACTTCTATTGCATCATCACTCAAAAAGTCGTCATGGTCAACAATCAACCACAATTCCCCCTGAGCAAATTGGATACCCATATTGACGGCGGTTGTTTTTCCACCATTGGGCTTCTTAAAATAATGAAAAGCAAAATCCGCTCTCTCCTTCATCGCTTTTACTATCTCATCGGTATTATCAGGTGAACCGTCGTTTACCAGAATCCATTCAAAATTCTTGTTAGTTTGCCGCATAAGCGATTCAAACAATTCAGGTAAGAAATGTTCTCCTTTATAAGTTGCCGTAAAAATAGTTGTTAACATAAATTTTTAATGAGATTAATATTTCTTTTGGTGAATTGTCTACATAACCAATAAAAAGAACCGAAACAAGCACGGACAATACCAACTGCTTTATAAAATTTGCCGAAAGGCGCCTGTTCCGTAAAATCGTGCCATTCATCGAAAAACAACAATTTATTCTGTTTATACAGCCTTTTTGCTTGCCTTAATAAAACAAGATTCAAATGTTGGTAAGCGCCATATCTCAAATGTACAATATTTCTTTCCATATTTGATAAGCCATTAGCGCTTAATTTGTGTGGTTGATCTTCAAGATATATTCCTAAAATGTCGTTTGTTTTCACAAATGGGAAATGGATCGCGGCGCGTATTTGAAAATCAAAATCGGCAACACATTTGAATTGTTCGTCGTAATAACCGATTGTTTCATGTATGGCTTTCCGCCACATCTGGAAACAGGAAATATGATATTGTTTGAAAAAATCTTTGTTATAATTGTTCACAGGGCTGCTTGTGCAGAAACCACTACACTCGCCATATACTTTTGACACCCAAATATCTCCATATGCAATAGCGGTTTCGGGATTTTTGTCCAGCGCCTCTGCCTGTTGCAAAATACTGTTTGGGAAACGTACATCATCGACATTCCAAACCGTTATGTATTCGCCTTGCGCTAAACGGATGCCGCGATTCCATGTACGGTATAAACTTTCGCGTTCGGGAATAACGATGTGTCGGGCAAACGGCGCTTT
>JAISYU010000082.1 GCA_031269685.1 Dysgonamonadaceae bacterium
GATGAGAATTATCGAGTTCTCGATGAGAATTTGCAAGTTCTCGATGAGAATTGGCGAGTTCTCGATGAGAATTTGCAAGTCCTCGATGAGAATTAACAGAGTCTCGATGAGAATTAACATAGTATCGATTATATTTGGCGCGGTATCTGTCATAATTTGCAAGTCCTCGATGAGAATTGGCGAGTTCTCGATGAGAATTAGCGAGTGCTCGATGAGAATTAACATAGTCTCGATGAGAATTAACATAGTCTCGATTAGATTTGGCGCGGTATCTGTCATAATTTGCAAGGTCTCGATGAGAATTGTGCGGTGCTTGTCGAAATTTGCATAATATTTTGTGAAATTAAGGACTTTAAGGTCGTTAATGTCTTTAAGGTCATTAATGATTTTAAGGTTTTCAGAGAGATTAAGGACTTTAATGGCGTTAAAGACATTAATGGCGTTAATGAAAGAAGGAAATAAGGTTGGAATTGGTGAGGGGTCGATGATAATTAGCGAGGTGTCGGTGAGAATCGGAGAGATGTTGGTGATGATTGGCGAGGTGTCGATGAGAATTTGAGAGGTGTTGCAGAATTTTTACAAAATTTTCTGTATAACTTTTTAAGTGGTTAGCAAAAAATTGTATTTAGCGATGTGAAATGTCTCGGTTAAGGGTGTTTTTAAAGAGAATTTTGTGGGGTTAAGAGAGATGTGGGTGTTAATTGCTGAGATGTAGATGTGAATTGTCGAGATGTAACTAAGAATTGCTGAGATGTAGATGTGAATTGCTGAGATGTAGATGTGAAATGTCGAGATGTAACTAAAATGGATAGCCGATGGCGACATATCCTTTCCAATTCCTAAAGAATGGATCGCGAGTGACTACAAAGCGTTCGCTAACAGGCAGAGAAGGATCGCAAATGCGTTTGCCGGCGTCTATGCGGAATATAAGAAACTTAAAGTCAAACCGTAAACCAAGCCCTGCACCAACAGCAATCTCTCGATAAAAACTGTTAATGTTGAATTTGCCGCCAGGTTGATCAAGATAATCGTCGATTGTCCAGATATTTCCGCAATCAATGAAAAGTGCGGGTTCTAACCAGCCAAGAGCGCGATAACGATACTCAACAGTTAATATAAAATTTATATCCCCCATCTGAAGAGCAGTGTCCTCTCCGTCAGAAATGCGAAGTGATCCGGGACCAAGACGACGAGTGTTCCAACCTCGAACGTGGTTAGGTCCACCAGCGTAAAATCTTTCCTCAAAAGGAAGTACCGATGAATTACCATAAGGTTTAGCGATACCAAAACCAGCATGAAGCGCTAAACTATTGCCGTTAACGAACGGAAGAACGCCGGCAATGTCTATATCTCCCTTAAGATATTGTGCATAAGGATTGCCAAGTATGTTATAAGGCTTTTCATGTCGAGAATTATTCCCGTCATTAAGACTGAAAAGAAGGTTCAACAGGTTGCCGGAGGATTCAACATTAAGACGAATGGTATATAATTTTCGTCCATACTTTCCATTTCCGTTATTTGTGTAAATCAATCCATAAGAAGAGCCAAAAGTGAACATGTTTTCGTAACTGTATCGAGTAACAGGACCGTGATGGTTTGCAAGAAACAGGTCAAAGGCGTCAGATTTCCAGGGCATGTAAACATAATTAATCTCAACAGGGCTAAATGTTTGTGTAAGTATGTTATTTCTTCCAGACCATCGGAACTGCCAGTGAAGGTTGAAGAAATTTCGCTGGAATTCCGGACGACGTTGGACGTTAAATCCGACACCATACATTGTTTGAGTGATAAATCTTTCCTTTAACCACCTATTTACAGGCAGATGTATCTCAGAAAAGGTAAGAGTGGGCGTAACTCCAGCCTCGAAAAAGTTACGATCGGAATAGTTATTCGATTGATTGTTAACAAACTCATAAGATCCCTTAAATTTAATGTCTAATTTTTCAGAACCGTTGAAAAGATTATGGTTGCTATAATTAACATCGACTGCTACTCCGAAATCTCCAGCCTTATTTGTGCCATTAATGCTTGCCTGCACCGAATGATTGTCAGCCGGCGAAAGATATATGTTACAGTCAAGCAGAGTTGAGTCAATGTATTTATTATCAACGTAATCAACCCGTACATTATTTACACAATCAAGGGTTTGAAAGAGGCTGTACGTAGCATCAGCGGCACGTTGCCGGTAAAGACCGCCGGGTCGCTGGATAATTTTGCCGGCAATTACAGAAGGACGAAGGAATTTAAGGCGATCATAATATATGTTTATGTTATTATAAATCAGAGAATCATGAGCCCTGTAACGTCCGCCGCTACGATCGTAACCGCTAAAGACATTAACGCGCCCGATTCGGTAAAGTTGAGCCGATGCAGTGTCTTTAAGTATCATTTTCAGGTCAACTTGATTGCTGCACAAAGCAGTATCCGCGAGATAATGAAGATTATCAGGACTTAATTTGTAATATCCGCCGTTGCGTAAACGATTAGCGACACGGTTCATCTCATTTTCAAGCAGTCGCATGTCAAAAATCGAACCCTCCCTGAGAGAAATTTCACGGTCAAGGTTAAAAAATTGACGCTTACGTTTATTTTTCCGATCGTTGCGGCGTTTAATCGAAAGTGAATCCCTGTTTATCGCAACATTACGAACACCTTTCGCAACATTATTCATAATATCGTCCCCAAGTGCGATTTCATAGCCTCGAATCCGATAAGGAACGCCCTCGTGGACATGATATTCCACACAAACTTTGCGACCAACAGTGTCTATCACAGCATCAACCGTGGCATTAAGATAACCCCTGTTCTTCGCTTCAATAGATAACTCAACGAAACTCTGATTCATTAACCGCTCATCGAAAATAACAGGAGGTTCACCGGCTTTACGAAGCATCTTTCCAAACCAAGACGAATCATTACCGGCAAGATTGTAAACCTTCAATCCAAATTTCGGATCATTAGGCTTTTGACGAATTAATTCTATGAGATTTTCCCTGTCAATGACGCCAGAATCAGTCTGGATGTTTATTCTATCAAGAAGATAACGGTCAAAAGGAATGTTCTTAGTAGTACTGCAGGCAATCGCCAGCAAAATAATGGCGGCAAATAAGTATCGTATAAGGAATTTCATCAGGAAAAATACTATTATAACGTCCGCTTTTTCGTGACCCCGACAGGACTCAAACCTGTGACCTACAGAACCGGAATCTGTCGTTCTATTCAACTAAACTACGGGGCCAATTTCCTATTTTCAAAGTGCAAAATTACAAAAAAGTTTTTGAAAATAACCTGCTTTTCGTATATTTTCCACGAAAATTTATTAGAATAACCGGTAAATTAAAATATTTCATGTACTTTTGCAGCCAAATAAAGTTTTAATAAATTCATGATCGAAAAGAAAATCTTAAGTATCCGTTCAGTATTCGTTATTCTGTTTGCTTCCATCTCCATAAACGTCTTCCCACAAGATAATGACTCCATAGCCGAACAAGACACAATAGAATCGGCGGAAATAATAACAATCGGCAGCGAAGGAAATGAAAATCCGGTTGTTAAACATGAAGTAGATACCGTTACAGTAGAAGCAGTGCCGGAAATCAATGTGGAAGAGAAGATAATTTACAGCGATTCACTCCAAATAACGAAACCAATAGATCTTACAAAACTCAAGAAACTTTTGAGGCAATACTATTCCCCTCCCATAAAATTAGAGTTTGAGTATCCTGATACCGTAGTTTTTCCGTCGTTGGATTTGCCATTTGTGTATTTCCGCGACAGAACGCCCGATACACTCTATATGCCAGAAACATCCGTCAATAACCTTTTCATACCTGTTGAAAAACGTCTTGAAAATAATAATTTCTTCCGTGATAAGACCGGCAAGAATAAGATAGACCGAAACGCTTATCTGTATATAGTTGACAATCACCCGGAATATATAAAGTATTCCATTAACGATCTGTCAGGACCGGTTGAAAAAGCAATAGAAATCGAACCAAGTAACCTCAATAACGTGTTCGACATAGAATACGACCTGAATAGTTTCCTCGATCGTAAAGAAGGTTACAAGCCAAAGCAAAAATATTGGCTGTGGAAGGGTAATCATTACATATCATTCTCCCAGTCGGACAATTCGGGAAACTGGACAGACACCACCCGAACCAAAAAAGAGAAAGGAATAGGAACAATAAACCTGATTAGCGTGCAGGGAATTACAGGCAAATACAAGAAAAACCGCGTCGAGATCAATCATAACATGGAATGGCGACTAAGCATCGCAAACAGCATGAGCGACAGTCTGCGTTCGTTAAAAATATTGGAAGATCGCCTGCGTTCGTACACCGATTTCGGTATTGCTGCCGTCAAACACTGGAACTATTCGACGACCCTAGAAATAACAACGCCGCTTATGAACAGTTATCGTGAAAACACGATGGATACGGTATCCGCTTTCCTTTCCCCAGTAAAAATCACGTACGGTTTAGGTATGCAATACAACATTACAAAAGAATATACGCAAGTACGAGGCAAGAAAATCACATTCGTTGCCTTCATCAATCCGCTTGCATGCCAGTACATATACATAAAATCGCACCTGATCAATCCCGCACAGCACGGTATCAAAGATCCAAAAGGCGACAGGAATCTTTCCCTGTTCGATTTCGGTTCAACGATCACTTCGACTATGAAGTTTAATTTCAATAAATATGTTACGCTCGATTCACGCTTGAAATATTTTACCAATTACAGCAAAACCTACTTCGAGTCGGAAAATACGCTAAACATGCCGGTAAACAGGTATATATCCATGCGTCTGTACTTCTTCCTCACTTACGATGATACGCGCGTGTGGAATTCCCAGTTCGGGCACTTCAGTATAAACGAAACGCTTGGCTTAACATTTAATGTCACGTGGTAATACATAAAATTAAACATGAACAATATGCAATATCCTAACGTAAATGCACATCTGCATACCCCATACTCTTTCAGCGCCTTCAATAGCCTGACGGAAGCGCTCGACAAAGCAAAAGAAGAAAACGTCAAAGTTGCCGGAATAAACGACTTCTATACGACCGACGGGTACATCGAATGGCGTGATGAGGCGCTTAAAAGAGGGATCTACCCAATGTTCAACATAGAATTTATCAGCCTCCAAGAAGACGACTTGAAGGCAGGAATAAGGGTAAACGATCCGAACAATCCCGGGCGCACATACATCAGCGGAAAAGGACTTAAATGCCCCCCAGTATTACCCGAACCTTTTGCGACCGAACTGTTGGAAGTAAGAAACCAGTCAGACATTCAGACAAGGGAAATGTGCGGCAAACTAAACCAAATTCTTGACAGAAATAACGCAGCCTTTAACCTCGATTACGAATACATCCGGCAGACGCAGACAAAAGGCATGGTCCGCGAGCGACACCTTGCGAAAGCCCTGCGGATAGCGACCTGTGAACACTTCGACGGGAACAGCGTCGCCATATCAACCTTTCTCGAAAAACTGTTCGGAGGCAAAAAGCCCAAATCAGAGATCAGTAATCACGCCGCAATAGAGAACGAGATTCGTGGCAACCTTTTAAAATCAGGCGGTGAAGCATTTGTCCCCGAAACACCCGAAGCCTTCCTGCCTCTCGAAAAAGTCCGCCGCATAATCATTGCCGGCGGTGGAATCCCTACATACCCGCTTCTTGCGGATGACGCCAACGGAAACTTCACCGACTTCGAGCAGGACGTAGAAACCCTTGCAAAAACGCTTATTGAACGTAAAATCTTCTCGGTAGAGTTTATCACCACACGCAACAGCATCGAGATCCTCGAAAAATACGCAGGCTACCTCTTCAAAAACAACTTTGTCGTAACATTTGGCTCTGAGCATAATACGCCTGCTATGGAACCCGTCGAACTTTTCGCACGCGGCGGCGCGCCACTGACTCCAATACTCCGCGAAATCAATTACAAAAGCGCCTGCATAATCGCCGCACACCAGGAACTTGTACGCAACCGGCGCCATGGATACATTGACGCTGAAGGTAATGCAGACATTCTCAACATTGACGGCTATATCAAGTCGGGTCATGAGGCGATCTGTAAAACTACTGTTTCATATTCCCGTTAAATATCGTACCTTGCACAATATTTATTTCTAATATTGTGATATATGGTATCATTTGTAAAGAATATTTCCGATGAAAAGGAAAGTTGCGGACAGTTACGGACGGCGAGGGCTTATCTTACC
>JAISYU010000121.1 GCA_031269685.1 Dysgonamonadaceae bacterium
CATTTCTATATATAATTTGGAAAATAAACAAATATGTGTTTTATGGAAAAAAGAAAATCTTAAATTTCCTGTTACTGACGAAAAATGGTATAATAAATATCAAGAAATTATTGAACAATTAATTGCAATACTATCCGAAGGCGATATTAATGCAGTTAAAGAATATATCAAAAATCTGAAATAATCTGAGCATCAATAATAATAGTTTTCCAAGGATATATAGATTATAATCAATTTTATATTTAATAACAAATTTAATTTTTAGTTTTATGAAAACAAAATTTTTCAAATTGGCACTGAGTGTGCTTTTCGGGTTATTCATGACAATGACCTTTGTTTCGTGTGAAAAAGATGAAATTGATCTACCTGATTTTACTTCATCTTTAATTGGTAAGTGGAATGTCAGTAATGACAATGCCGAATATAGTAGCTTCGAGTTCACTAAGGACAAAAAGTATATCATTCAACAGAAAGTAAGTTCTCTTCGGTCAGCTCCTGCGAACAATGCTTTGAGGTCTTTGACCGATAATCCTGAGACCGTTTACATTATCATTATCTTTGGAGATTATTCAACTTTATCTGAGGACGGTGGAGTATATAATCTTAATTTAGGTGATTTCGGATTAATAAAAATTACAATATCTGAATCTGGAGCATCGGTTGAAGTTAACGGAGAAGTATTTGATATTACAAAAGATGAAAATACTGTCACCGGAAATAAAGATAAAACCGAGTTATTATGTCATCCTTGGCGAGTTAATAATTCCGATGATAATGAGAATTACGACGGTACTATTACATTTACTCCAAATGGAACATATTTTGTTGCTGATAGTAATGATGAGGATGATAATTTGTGTGGGAAATGGAAATGGACAAGTTCCAATACTATTGAGGCAGAATTTAAATCTTATAATGACTATGGTGGTGGTGAAATAATAGAAGAAATTGTGATTCAACATTCAAAGATTATTAAACTTACCACAACTGAATTAATAGTATCTTATATTGGTGAAAATGGTGATAACTTACACAGTGAATTTAGATCGAAGAAATGGCATGTAATTGGGGAAAACCTTAGTTGATCTTTTCCCCTCAGGACTGAACTTAATTTCTGATCGAGATAATCAGGGGTAGTTTTAAAGGGTTCGATTCCCTTCAATCCTCAAAACTCGCTTAACTTGCTAATTTTGAGGACTTTGTTATCTTCGTCGGGGTAGCGGGATTCGAACCCACGACCCCCTGCTCCCAAAGCAGGTGCGCTAACCGGACTGCGCTACACCCCGAACTGTTTCTTTGCGTTTTGCGGCTGCAAAGGTAAGAAAAATTTTGTATTCTGCAAAATAAAATCCTTAATGGTTGTATTATTTGTTGAAATTATCCACAATCTGTATACAAAAAGGGATGTGTGAAAAGGTACATAAATAGCCGGAAAAAGATTTACTCTCCACCTACAGCGTTACTCCTGTCTTGAAGATGGCGATTTCGCGGAACCCGTTTCTTTCGTGCTTTAATTTGACGCCATTGCATGTTTTGACGAAGAAGTTAATTAGTTCATAGAGGATTGTTTCCATTGATTTTCCTTCAAGTATCTGTCCAGCGTTGAAGTCTATCCAGTTATGCTTGAAGTTGTAGAGTTGCGAATTGGTCGAGATCTTCATTGTCGGTACAAAAGAGCCGAAGGGGGTGCCTCGACCGGTAGTGAAAAGTACTATCTGGCAGCCCGACATGGCAAGGGCGGAAGTTGATACAAGGTCGTTACCGGGAGCATTGAGCAGATTTAGTCCGGGTTTTAAGGTTGGGCGGGCATAGTTGATGACGGCTACAACTTTACTTTTACCTCCTTTTTGTGTGCATCCCAGCGATTTGTCTTCAAGTGTCGTGATACCTCCGTCTTTGTTCCCTGGCGATGGGTTCTCGTAAATTGGCTGTCCGTAGCGGCGGAAATATTGTTTGAAATTATTTATTAACTGCACGATATCGTCAAAGACCTGACCATTTTCCGCTCGATTCATCAGAATAGTTTCCGCGCCGAACATTTCGGGTACTTCAGTCAGGATCGACGTGCCTCCCTGTGATATTATCCAGTCGGAAAATGCTCCTGAAAGTGGGTTAGCGGTTATTCCTGAAAAACCGTCGCTACCGCCGCATTTTAAGCCGACTTTCAACAGAGAAAGGGGTAATGGTTGGCGTCGATCAGTTTTCATTGTTTCGAGAAGTTCTTTCATTATTAGGAAACCTGCTTCGATTTCGTCTTCAACTTCCTGTGCAACAAGGAATCGAACACGATGAGCGTCATATTCGCCCAAGATTTTTTCAAAGTCTTTTAGCAGGTTATTTTCACATCCGAGGCTCAGGACAAGGACTCCTCCTGCATTTGGGTGTTTTACCAATGCGGCGAGTGCCCTCTGGGTATTTTCGTGGTCATCGCCGAGTTGTGAACAGCCGTAATTATGGGTATAGGCGCGGATATCGTCAATATGGGTTGTATCAAGTTCTTGTTTAACGAGTTCGACTATTGCCTGCGCCTGTCCATTGACACATCCGACGGTTGGTACGATCCATAGTTCGTTCCTTATACCCATTTCGCCGTTCGATCTCAGATAGCCGTTTATTTTCAGATTGGATTTTTCTGTATTAATTTCCGTATGTACCGGAGAGTAAAGGTATTTCGGATCGTGGCTGAGGTTAGTTTTAAGATTGTGAATGTGTACGTGGTCGCCTTTCTTGATGTATAATGATGCGTGTCCGATAGAGTGACCGTATTTTATTACGTTTTCTCCATTCGCAATGTCTTCGACGGCAAATTTATGCCCTGTAGGAATATTGCTTTTAAGGATGATATTCTTGTCTCCGACTGTGATTGTTTCACCTTTGCACAGATTGGCAATTGCTACGCAAACGTTATCTGCGGGATTTATTTTGATGAATTTAGGCACAGTATTATTTCAATATCTTTCTAAATTTTATCAGGAATTCTCCGGCATCTTCCATTGTCAGACAAAGTGGCGGCAGTAGCCGAAATATATTTGTCCCAGATGCTCCGGTAAATACTTTATGTTCGAACAGTAGCCGGTCTCTCAATGTGTTGATTGGTTCGGAAAATTCGAGTCCGATCATCAGTCCACAACCACGTACTTCTTTTATTCGGTTAATTTGCTTCAGTTCCGATATGAGATATTCACCGACTTTTGCGGCGTTTTCCACTAAGTTTTCGTCTTTCATCACGTCTATAACAGTTATGGCAGCCATACATGCAAGGTGGTTACCTCCAAAGGTGGTACCTAACTGTCCGTGAATTGCCTTGAATTTCTGTGAGATCATGACTCCCGATACCGGGAATCCGTTACCCATTCCCTTGCCGACAGTTATAATATCCGGTCTGATTCCTGAATATTGATGAGCGAAAAAGCGTCCTGAACGACCAAATCCGGATTGTATCTCATCGAGTATCAGTACGGTATCTGTTTCGGCGCAGGCTTCGTGAAGTGTTTGCAGAAATTCCGGTGTGGGAACAATAATCCCACCGACACCCTGTATGCCTTCTATTATTACGCTTGAGATATCTTGCGTAGCGAGTGTTGCTTTGATTGCGTCCATATCTCCGAAGGGGAGGAATATACTCTCAATGTTACTGCTGAGTAGCGATCGGTATTTTTCGTTATCAGTAACCTCGACCGCTGCCGCCGTACGACCATGGAAAGCTTTGCGGAAGGCTACCGTTTTCTTTCTCTTATTGTAGAAAGATGCAAGTTTCAGGGCATTCTCGTTTGCTTCGGCTCCTGAATTCACCATGAACAGGGAATAGTCGTCATAACCGGACATTAAGCCGAGTTTCTTTGCATATCTGCCTTGTAGTTGATTTATTACGGCATTGGAATAGAAACTGATATGAGACAGTTGTTGTGTAAGCGCCTCTATATAACGTGGATGAGAATGTCCGATTGAGATTACAGCATGACCACCATAGAAATCGAGATATTCTTCCCCTTTTTTGTCATAAATCCTGCAACCTTGCGCTTTTACCGGTTCAATTTGCCAACGGGGATATACATCAAAAGGTTGCATTTTTATTTCTCTGTCTTTTCTTGCGGTTTAACCGGCTTGGCAATATTTTCACGCATGTCGGTATCTGCTTGGATATTTTTCATTTTGTAATAATCCATGATACCGAGGTTTCCATTACGGAATGCTTCTGCCATAGCCTGCGGAACTTCAGCTTCAGCCTCGATAACTTTGGCGCGTGCTTCCTGCGCTTTTGCCTTCATTTCCTGTTCGAGGGCGACAGCCATTGCGCGGCGTTCTTCTGCTTTTGCTTGCGCGATATTTTTGTCTGCCTGAGCCTGGTCCATTTGCAGTTCTGCGCCGATATTCTTTCCTATATCGATGTCGGCAATATCGATTGAGAGTATTTCGAATGCGGTTCCCGCATCAAGTCCTTTTTTTAGTACTACTTTCGAGATACTGTCAGGGTTTTCGAGGACTTCTTTATGTGTTTCCGCCGTACCGATTGAGGAGATGATACCTTCTCCCACTCTTGCGATAACGGTTTCTTCGCCTGCGCCGCCGACAAGTTGTTTGATGTTGGCTCTAACGGTTATTCTGGCGCGAACTAGGAGTTGGATACCGTTTTTTGCTACGGCTGCGATAGCAGGAGTATCGATTACTTTTGGGTTTACCGACATCTGCACAGCCTGAAATACGTCACGTCCTGCGAGGTCAATTGCCGTTGCCATTTGGAATGACAGGTCGATGTTTGCTTTTTCGGCAGAGACGAGTGCATGTACAACCCTCTCGACATGTCCGCCGGCAAGATAGTGAGCTTCCAGTTGGTCGCGGGTAATATTTTTCAGCCCTGCCTTATGTGCTTCTATCATTGCGCTGACGATCACTGGAGGCGGCACTTTCCTCAGTCGCATCAGGAACAGTTGAAGCAGAGAGATGCTCACTCCTGCCGCCTTTGCATTAATCCAGAGGATGAAAGGCACATAATAGAAAAAGATGGATAGCAGTATAATTGATGCTATCACTAAGATTGCTACAAGAAATAATGTTGGTTCCATAATAATAATAATTATTTTAATATTAAGAGTACAAAGGTACAACTATTATCATAAAAATCAAAATTTACAGGAAAAGAAAATACTTCCTAAGAAAAAAACAATCAATTTCTTTATAAGTATACCCTGAAAGGTTTATTTCTTCGCGATGGGAAACATGCTTATCCTGAACTTCGTGCAACCATACGGCACGAGCGTTATATATTCATCCCTTGTTACCTTTACAGTCCCCTCCGGCAAAGGAAGAACGTGCGACGGTTGCCGGTCAAACTCGCCGGCTTTGACTTTTAACCTCACCGGCGCGTCATCTATCTGCCATCTCCATACATCCGTCATCGACGAGCGCTCAACCTCAACTTCACTCCCATTTTCGGAAACCAGCGCATAGTTCCATGCCGGCGACAAGGTCACCTATTCGAGAGATAAACTTGACGATGGTTTTCAGCCTGCTATCTTGCTGTGATAAGCATCCGTAAGCAGAACTAAGAGTTTGGAGTGTAATGTTTTTTATCTGTATACTTATCGCAGGGCAGTATCTTTTCTTATTTATTCCAAATATTAACTACCTTTGTCAACTGATATTTTTTAATTTTACTGTTGATGAAAGGTCCGAGAGTTCATATTATTTCTTTCAATATACCGTACCCTGCTGATTATGGTGGGGTTATTGATGTGTTTTACAGGATTAAGACCCTGTCGGAACTTGGTGTAAGGATTGTCCTTCACTGCTTTAGTACGGAGCGTTTGCCTGCGAAAGAACTTGAGAAATACTGCGAGCGGATTTATTGCTACCCGCGTATGACCGGATTTTTGTCGCAGCTGTCTCTGATTCCTTATATTACGTTCAGCCGGCGAAGTGGTCGGTTGCTTAAGAATTTGCTTGCGGATGATTCGCCGATTCTTTTCGAGGGTCTACACTGCTGTCATTTGCTTGGGCATAGAAAACTGCGTAACCGGTTGAAATTGGTAAGGATGCACAATATTGAGCATTTTTATTACGGTGGGCTTGCAGGCAGTACGAAACAATGGTCGGACCGGCTGTATTTTTCGATTGAGACTCTTCGTTTAAAGTTTTTTGAAAAGGTTTTGCAGTCGGCTGATTTCATTCTTAGTCTTTCTACGTCGGAGTTGGATTATTTTACGCAGAAATATGGTGCGGAGAAGTCGGTCTATGTTCCGCTGTTTATTCCACGGTTTACGGATTTAGAGGATGATGCTCCTCGTGTGCAGGAAGCGGATTATGTGCTATACCATGGGGATTTAAGTACTCCTGAAAATGGTCGCGCCGCTTTGTTCCTTTTGGAAAATGTTGCCTCTGTTGATCCTGCTATAAAGTGGGTTTTTGCAGGGAAACGTCCTTCGGGTAATTTTTTATCGGTTGCGAGCCGTTATGAAAATGTTGAGGTTGTTGCCGACCCGGACGATGGTGAAATGGAAAAGTTGATACGTTCGGCAGCGGTGCATGTTTTGTACTCGAACCAGGTATCGGGTGTGAAGGTTAAGTTGATTCATGCGCTTCAGAGTGATGGGCATTGTATTGTTAATGAGTTGCTTGTGAAAGGTTCGGGCTTGGAGGTTATTTGCCGGGTAGTTGGTAATTCTGCGGGCGATATTTTTACGGCGGTAGAGGAATGCCTTAAATTGTCTTTGTCGACGGATGAACTTGCCAGGCGCAAGGATTTTCTCGAAAAGATATATTGTAACCGCGAGAATGGTTTGAGAATCGTCAAATTTTTTGATGGTGCATACCGCCGGTAACTGGATGCTTTCCGGTCAGGCTTTGAAGAGGATTCCTTCGTATTGCAGTTCGTGGACAAGGGCGTCAAGCGTACCATTGATGAAACTAGGGCTTTTGGGTGTGCTGTAATACCTTGACAGGTCGATATATTCGTTCAACGTTACGCTGATTGGTATCGACGGAAAGTTAAGGAGTTCCGAAAGCGCTATCTGGAGGATGTTGAGGTCGGTTTGTGCTACTCGCTCAATATCCCAGTTTCTGAGTATGTTGTTGATTCGTTTTTTGTTTTCGTGTCTTTCGACGATAGAGTGTTGTAGGAGTTTGAATGCTAATTCCCTGTCTTCGTCTCTGTTGTACATTTGCGTAAGCGGTTCCCATTCGGTACTTTCCTGTTGAAATTTGTTCATGGTTTTCACAACAAAGGATGCAATTATTTCGAGGTCGTCATTCCAATATATATTATTGTTTTCCAAAATATTATTGACATCTTCGTCTGTTATTATAATGTGTTGAAATACTTTATTCCAGAATTCTCGGTCGTTCTCGTAACTGTCATCCTGGTAGGTATATTCTTCATAATACTCCGACAGGATTATTTTTTTAAGTAGCTCTTTCAGGAAATACGGGTCGTCGACTCCCCAAATTGTGCCTTTTTCTGTGGTGAATTTATTTAAAGTACGATTAGTTCTTAACTGCTCCGCTAAGCGGTTTTTGTAAAGTCTCATGTCTTGCTTGATGATTACCTTACTGAGGTTTGAACTTGCGTTGTCGATGCGTTTTTGTTCGGTGTTTGTGAGCAAGACTATGAGTTGTAAGAGGTAATGGTAAAGGTCGTATGCTTTTTGTATGCTTAGTTGTAACTCTTTTTCGGCAGCCTTGACATTGCCGTCGTTTCTCAGATTATATGCGAAAAAAATCTGGAGAATTTTAATGCGAATTAGGATTCTGTTGATCATCTGTTTATAGAACGTTGTTTTATGGGCGCAAAGGTAAGTAAATTTTTTGAGATAGCGGCTATTTGTGCAGGTTTTTTCATAAGAATACGCCACACCATTATTGAATAGTATGGCGTATTTCCCCAGATAGTGGTTTTTATTGATAATCTTCTTTTACTTAATTACCAGCGTATTGATTGAGTTTGCTTTTATTGTGGATGCTATTATGTGTTTGCCGATTTTGATTACGGGTTTTATAGGCGCTTCTTCCCGATTCCTTATTAACAGCACGTAACTTCCGTCTGTATTCCGAAAAGCAAGGACGCCTTCTGTGAGATTGCCTGATACTGCAAGTTTCTGTGCGCCTGGCTGTACATAATGGCTGGCATGTTTTACGACATAATATTCATATGTGTATTTAAATGTGTTTGCGACAGTGTCGATCGTGACAAGGGAATTTTGCGTCCAGCCCCAACGGCTCATTCCACCCTGTTTGAGTGATATGTTCCAATAGTCGTAAACGCTAACCCCGTCGTTGAGGAAACGAGCCATGAGGTCGTATGAATATGTCGCGCCTCTCCAGTCGTTTTTACCGTTTCCACATTCCTGTTCCGTTTGATATAGTTTGAGTTGCGGGTATTTGCGATGAATTTCCCCGATAGCGTATTTGCCTGCCCACTGAAAGCCTGCTCCGGTAATATATTTACTGCTTTCGGGGTCGGTAAGCAGCGTATCTGCAAGGGCAACGGTCGGACGTTCCATCGTACCGAACATCACTTCTACGCCTATTTCTTTCATCTTAGGACCAAGGTGTTTACCTACAAAGCGGTTAAGCCCGGAAGATTGCCATGTGCAGCTTGGAAACGGCTGACAGGAGTTAAATTCATTCTGAGGCATGACCATGAATATGTTAATACCTTCCTTACGGTATGATTCGATGAATTTTGCAAAGTAATTGGCATACGTTTCAAAGTATGCGTCTTCCTGGATAAACATGTTCATCTCTTCCGACCTGACCTGATCCGGACGGATTCCGTTACCGCCTGCGCCTATACTGTGGAAGAATCCTACTTTTAGCGGCTGACATGCGTAGTGTTTGTTGTCTTTCATCCAGGTTGGGGGAGACCAAGGTGATGCCCAGATTTTAAGTTCCGGATTATGGTTTAAGGCAGCCTTTATGAAGGGTATAAGCGTTTCACGGTCATTGTCGATAGTGAAATCTTTTAACTCGAAGTCGCCTTCGGTTTCATCGTATGAATACCAGTCGCGAGAGAAGTCATTAGCCCCGACAGGCATCCGGCAAATCTTGAAATTGGCACCTGTACCGGGTTCAAAGAACTCTTTCATAATGGATTCGCGATCTGATTCACTTAAAATGCTTAGCGATGTCCAGCCTAATTCGTTAAAACAGGCGCCAAATCCGTCGATTGTCTGCTGAACGGCGCTGTCACAAATTTCCAAATCAACTGATGTTGCCTGAGTAAAGTCAACAGAATCGGTTGCCTGTAATTCCCAGGTGGAGTCCTGCGTGGTTGATACCCACTCGATTGCAGGCTTCCTGCTACATGATAACAATGCGCAGAGCGCAAGGAAATAGATTGAATATTTCTTCATATTAAATAAATATTATTAAATTTTGTCTGCAAAGGTACTAATTTTTTGCATAATATTAAAAATAACCTGTTTAAAGCCTGCGCAGGAGCATTTGGACTTAAATATACGGCTTATCGTTTGTAGCTTCCATCTCAGTTTCTGGCATCGGTAATTAAAAACGAAAGCTTTGTAAGCCTTTTCATTTTCTATGATTGGGATCTTTTCCTGTTCAGGGTTTAACAGCATTGGTTTCCCTGACTCTTTTACAGGCAGGTCAGAGCAATGCCTTCCGCTACCGTCGAACCCGATATTTTTCACAAACGACCTGTTAGGGTATAATGTCAGTTTATCTTTCAGGAAAGCCGACGCATACCAGCGAATAGCCCACGAGTCGATTTTTCTTTCAACCTGCTGGCGTAGCATTGATGTATAGTGGTAGGAATTATTGAAATTGAATCGTCTGGAAAGGTTTCTTGCTTCTATTTCGTCCAACAGTTGTTGGGCATTGGGATTAAATATTTCCCAGCCGCGCTTCCAAGTAGCCCATCCCCAACAGTCAGCGCCTTTGATGAAGAATGTTTCCGGTAATCTTTGCTTTATGGAAGGCACATATCCGTGTATACATACGACATCCGGCTCTTCGGCATACAGTTTAAGCGAATGATTCATGTAACGCAGGAAATTGGGATGTGTTTCGAGGTCATCTTCGAGGACAATTACCGACTCGTAATCGTTTAGCAACCATGTGACGCCATCTATTATATTTCTGGAAAGTCCGCTATTAGCATCGCGCCTTATGATCTGCGTCGAATGGAATCCGCTGATATTATTAAGATACTGGCGTACTTTTTCTACTTGCGGTTCATCTTCACTGCTTTTAGCGCCATCGGAAAAAACGAACAGTTTACTCTGACTTGCAAGGTCATTCTTTGCCAATGCTTCTATTGTTTGCCTGGTATGCGATGGGCGATTGTAAGTAAAGAGCGCTATTGGCGCAAGATTATTCATATTTTGCAGAATTCAGGAATATATTATACAACTAATCAGTTAGGCTTTTTCCGTCTTTTGATACGTTCGGGGAAACCCATTGATATGAGGTCAACATTTGTGACAGCCGGATTAGGTTTAATATACTTGACATAAAGTTCTTTGTATACGGCTTTGAATTCGTTTTCGGCTTTATAAAACCTCAGAATATCATACGATGTCCGGCTGGGTTTCATCGACCATTTCACGTAAGCGTCGCAATATTGATCAAATACCGGCATAAGGACATCTCTGAGCCAGGCTCCTCTTGCGCTTGACTCTTCGAATCCCAGTCGTTCGCGTTCTTCTGGGTCGGTAATATGATTAATTGTCCATATTGCCTGCAATTTTAATTCGTTGTGCTTAGTAGGTATCCATTTCCTTCTTTTTTTCATAGTTTCAATTATTATTTATGTTTTTATATTAATATAATTATTCTCAGCACAAAATAAAAAATCACACATCGTTTCTTGTATAAATTTCGGTTCTCAATGTTTTTGCGATCTTTATGTATCCGGCAGCGGTCATTGATTCAAAAATCCTATCTTTATTGATTCCGACTTCTACGAGTACAAACTTGGGACTATACTTTTCCCAGTCGTTAGATTGTAACACGTCAAGGTCGAGCCCTTCGGTGTCAATAGAGATAAAATCTATTTTCTGTCCTTCTGGTAAATATTTATCTAATATTGCGGCGACGGTATTTATAGGAATTTTGATTTCCTTAATCGGCTTATTACCGGTGCTTTCTTCATAGTGTTTTACCATTTCGCTGCTAAAGGTACTAATTGCGCTGTCCTTGTAAAGATAGAAAGTTGCTTCTGCGATTTCCGCACCGACTCCACAATTAACATTCACATCGCGCTTCCGGTATCTGTGAAAGCAATTCATCAAACTGGGATTGGCTTCAATATTTATACCTCTCCAACCTTTTTTGTAGAAGATGGCGGTATTAGAAAAGCGGAATGGATGATGAGCGCCGATGTCAACGTAAAAGCCTTTGTAATCTCTGCTGTATTCTTCAAATAAAGATCTAAGGATTATATCTTCTCCGTCCTGTGAGTAATGATGGCTTCTGTAACCGTATTCAGGCAATACTTTATACATAATCCTGTACAGGAGCCTTCCGCATACTTTTTTTACTGACATGGCGTTCATTTTAATTTCCCTCACAATATCTCCACGTTATATATTTCGCTCCAGGGACCGCATACTCCGTAAGTATTTCGCCATCTGATTATTATATAGACGATTTTTCCTCTGTCTTGTTCTTCAAAATAGAGTTTGGCGGGAGAAGAGGAATGGAAATCGACAGAATTTATTTCGTTGATGTCATCTGGTTGTTTATCGAGTATAGCGAATCTTATTTCGAATCCTCTTTGCCCGCTGGGTTTGGTACGTCTATGTTTTTTGGAGTAATAAATCGTCAATTCCACGCATTTTTCGAAATCGCTTTTGACTTCTGCGTAAGGCGCTTCGGTTGCTACTGCGACATCTTTGGATACATCTTTGGTACGTTTTGGGAATCCCATATTTATTAGGTCTTCATCTGTAATATCCAGGTTAGGTTTAATAAGTTGCACATATAATGTACTGTATATCTTTTTGAATTCGGTTTCCACCTTATTATATTTCATGATAATCTGGGTATTTTTCGATAAATTATTGAACCAGTCGTTGTAGCACTGGCTATATTGCTTGAACTTCGGCATAAATACTTCATCGAGCCATTTACCTTTGAGATCTGCCTCGCCGAATCCCATTCTTTCTCTGGTTGCCGGGTCTTTGAGATATTTTACTGTCTTTATTACTTGTTTATTCAGCTCGCTGCGGGAGGTTGACATCCATTTTTTCGAGTTAATCATAATATCTTTATTTAAAAATTACGTTATAATGACTGGAAAAATCTTGCTCCACGGACCATAAATTCCTCTGGTGTTACGCCATCTGACGGCTATCCGCACAGTTTTCCCCACCCACCATCGACTGTATATAATCCTTTTTGGAGAGCGAGTTGCGATCAGCCTGTTATCCATCAGTTCCGCATCGCATCTTTTTTTATCGATCACATATCTTATTTCGGCGCAGTCTTGTCCTTTGGGTTTTCCGCGTTTATTTTCTTTGGTTATGTCAAAGAACCTGACTTCGAGGTATTTTTTATCGACCTGTTTAATAATAACGCCTGGCGCGCTTTCTGCTATTTGGGCAGGTTTTCTGACGCACAGGCTACGGATTGGGTATCCCATTTCTATTCTGTCGGCATCTGTAACCGCTTCGTTATTTTTTATGAACGCGAAGAAAATAAATTTATACGTATGTACTAATTTCCTGACGGCGATGTTCAGGTCGCGCATTTCCCGTCTTTTCGGCTTTTTCTTTTCCTTCAATTCGCTGAAGATTTTACAAAAATCATTAAATTCGGGAATAAGCGACTTGTTGATGCAATCATAAAACTTATCATCATTTATGAATCCCATTCTGATGCAATTCACTTCCACAGAGAGGTATTTAATTAAACTTCCTGCCTGTTCCATAAATCCTTCATGCGAGTGATCTACCCACCACGGTTCGTCTGTAATCATAATTTAAATTAATAATAGAAACAAATTTATTTAATATACGGCTGCAAAGATAATAAAAAATAGTGAAGAGTGAAGAACTAAGAGTGAAGAGTTAGGAAATAACATCGCCTTCCTGCAAAATTATGCTTCCCCCCTCCTTAAAGACTTTAAAGCCCTTAAAGCCCTTAAAGTCCTTTTTAAAAATATCCCGACTGCGTCACAAAATCACATCGCCATCATCCTTAGAGTCCTTAAAGCCTTTAAAGACCTTAAAGTCCTTTTTAAAAATAACCCGACCCTCTCGTGAAATTTCGCCTCCCCCTCGCCAATTCTCACAACCCGCAGGGTTGAATATAAATAACCCCCAATGAAGCGCAGCGATTGGGGGTTAA
>JAISYU010000077.1 GCA_031269685.1 Dysgonamonadaceae bacterium
GGCTTCGGTGCGACCCACATGCGGCTCGTTCGCTAAACAAAAAGAACTCGCGCGATGCGCTCAGACAACTTTTTGTTTTACGCTCTCTTCGCCGTGTGGGTTCCCCGCACCTTCACCGATGCCGGTTCTAACCTCTCCTCAGGAGAGGTATAATTGCTTAATGTCCTTAAAGTCTTTAAAGACTTTCCTTGAGAGAAAAGAAAAAATTTATTCATAAACTAACATTTAATAATTTCAACAATGAAAAAGTACTTTTTTATTGCAGTAGCGCTTCTGATGATGAGCGCAGGCGTCGTTAAGGCGCAAGTAACTATCGGGGCGACAACCGATCCTCATTCTTTTTCTATCCTTGAACTTGTCAGCGATGGTACTCGCGGGCTCAGGCTGCCGCAGATGATGACTACCGAGCGTGATTTGCTTCAACTCGGTAACCTGACGGGCGACATTGCAGCGAAAGCGCAAGGATTGCAGATTTTCAATACCGACACCAAGTGCGTAGAAACGTGGAACGGCAGTAAATGGATAGAGAGTTGTGCTCTCCCGGAAGAACAGATCCTGTTAACAATCAATATTAATGTGGATGGCGGAACTTACAGGATACCTACCTCCGGCTATGTGGGCAGTACATTTTATCATGCTTACGACTGGAATGTTTCAGTTGATGGCGGCGCGGCAGTACGTAAAACAAGAGATGCATCTACTGAAGACCACAACGGCATTCCAATCACCATCCCAAAAGCAGGAACGCATCAAATACGCATCACCCCGGCTGACACTCCCGCTCCAGGCTGGGGAAATGCATTCGGATATAAGAGCGACAATACCGGCAACGCAAATACTGCTGCCAATAAGGATAAACTTATATCAATAAACGCTCCGCTAACTACTATGGCTTTTGCGCCTGAAGAGGAAGAGGGCAATACAAGCGCTTCCAATATGTTCAACAGTATATTTCGTGGCTGCACAAACCTTACTACCGGCGCTAAAATTGTAGATACATACAAATTGCCGCCAACAGTAACGGATCTGTCGTACTTCCTTGCCAATACACACTACGGCAACACTAAACTTGAAACTCCCATCGACCTTAGCGGTCTTGAGGGATGGTTAAGCAATAATACAACGATAATGAATCTGGATAGATTCCTTTTCTCGACACACCAAGACAACACTACCCTCAAAGATCCCATTTACCTCGCCCCGCTAAAGGACTGGTTCAGCAATAATAATAAGATAACAATCATGTCGAGATTCTTTTCCTGGACACACAAAGGCAACACAGCCCTCGAAGCACCCATCAACCTCACCCATCTTTCAGGGTGGTTCAGCGATAATACAACGATAATGAATCTGGATAGATTCCTTTCCAATACACACAACAACAACATCTCCATCAATCTTACAGGACAAATTATTTTCCCGAACTGGATAAAGACATTAACACAAGAAGGCACAACACCCATTAAAGATGTAGACGGCGCTTTCTTAGATATGTTTAGCTGTGAGGAAGAGAAAAACGGCGACACCGGCGAACCTCAATTTGAAGACGACACTGACCCGATCACGAGCTTGATAGTGAAATTGTCGGATTTAGGTAATCCGAGCAGTGGCAAAAATACCTACAAAAATCGCACAGGCATCACCAGCAATACCAACATAGGTAACTACTGGTATTAAAAGGCAAAACCGTAAGATGTGTGGCGGAATAATAACGGAAGAAAGTCTCCACATTTACTAATAACCAAAGACTGTCCCAATATCGGGGCGGTCTTTAGTTTTTTATGCCGTCTTACAAATATTGACCCTAATACAGGAATCCGAATAGCCAGAGAGGAATTATTTTGCGTTCGCCCATTTCGATGTCGGAGATTGTGTAATAGATCTCCGGGTTGAACTTGCCGAGGATACGCTCGCCGACGTTAAAAAGATGAGTGCGGTCAACAAGAAAATGCGCTTTGTTTCCTGCGGAATGGACGGGGTAAGGATATATCTGGTTATAGAAGAATGTTTCGCGGATAAGTTGCATGCAGCTTTCAGGGCGACGCATTACCTGGAGGAGGTTTGGATTATGTACGTACAGTTTTGAGGGTTTTTTCTTGAGGATGTCTTCTTCGGGATATAAAAGGTTAACAAGTCGCGCATCTTTTAGATATTTTATGTAGTTCATGACGGTATTTCTCGAGATGGATATTTCTTCGCTGAGCTGGCTTATGTTTATTGTTTTGTTATTCTGTAGCGCGAGCAGGTAGAGTAACTTTCTGATTTTAGGCAGATAAGTCTTTTCCATTTGATTTATTGTCAGCAGGTCAACTTCGAGCATCATGTTTGCGGTTTTAAGGAGATTCTCCGAAAAGTTCTTTTTTTCGAGGAAGAACGGATAGAATCCGTGGTGGAGATAGTCTTCTATGTATGCCAGGGGTTTAACTTTTGCACAGACAGATGCGGCTATTTCCTGGTGGTTGTCGAGAATTTCGTTTAGAGATAGAGGTTTGAAGCGGAATCCGGTAGAAATTTCGAGGAATTCCCTGAATGAGAATCCCCGGAGGTGATATACATCGACTTTTCCGTCGAGATCGTATGTCGGGTTATCGAAACTGATGACGGAGGATGAGGCTATGATGATTTTAAGTTCATGGAAATTCTCGTAGCAGAAAGATAATTCCTTCCACCATTCGGGATATTTGAAGATCTGGTCTATTAACAACACCTGTCCGCCTTTCATGATGAAATCTTTTGCGAAATCCCTTATGGTATGTTTTGTGAAATAGAAGTTATTGAGGTTTATGTACAGGCAACGTTTATCTGCGGGGTGGAAATTTTCCTTTGCGAAAGAGAGTAGTAATGAGGTTTTCCCGACTCCTCGATAACCTTTCACGGCAATCAGTCGTGATTTGGGGTCAAATTCATCCATCAGTCCGCGTCTTATCGGCATATTTATATGTTCGACGAGATATTTGTGGGTTTTGTAAAAGACATCCATAGCGTTTGTATATATCAGGCTACAAATTTATTGTTTTATTTTCACATTTCGTTAGATATTGGCAGTAATCATCAGATCGGAGATGATAAGGTCGGATATAAATATACCGTAACGGGTTAGTTTCAGGTGGTCTTCGACTCTTTGGAGGCGTTTGTTTTCGATATATTTCCGAGCAATAAAGATACAGTGGTCGTATTTATCTTTTCCGAAACGGCTTAGGAGTTCGCTCAGGCAGATACCGTTTTCAGTACGGAGGCGTGTCATTATGAAATCGTTATATGCTTCTTTTTCGCCGATTCTTTCAAAGCCGTACGGTTTGTCGTGCTCTGAGGCTATGTAGTCTGTGATTGACGCTACGTTCCATTGGCGACTGTGTCCGTTGTAGGAATGTGCCGCTGCGCCGAGTCCGATGTAATGCGTGCCATTCCAGTATCCACTGTTATGTTTTGAATAGAATCCGGGCTTGGCAAAGCTTGATATTTCGTAATGTTCAAATCCTGCTTCGGTAAGTGTATCTATCAGTATATTAAACATCTGTATGCTTGTATCTTCGTCAAGTTTTGAGAGAATTTTTTGTTGTACGAGGTTACAGAGCGGAGTCCCCCGTTCGTAGGTAAGGTGGTACGCAGAGATATGTTGTACACCGAGCGTGAGGGCTTGCTTTACTGTTTCCGTCCATACGTCTACCGTTTGGCTTGGAAGTCCGTACATCAGGTCGATACTTATATTCCTGTATCCGCGGTTTTTTATCCGTTTGACGGCTTCGTATGCCGTTTGCGCATTATGCCTTCTTCCGAGCAGGACAAGTTCTCCGTCATCAAAGCTTTGAACGCCTATACTGAAGCGGTTAAAGGGCTTGTCATAGATTGAATCCATGTAATCCTCGGAAATATCATCCGGGTTTACTTCGAGGGTTATTTCCCGTGTAAATTGAACTTTGGGAAGGTCAAGGCTTTCTACAATGGCTTCCAAGAAACGTACCGGTATCCGGGAAGGTGTTCCGCCTCCGAAATAAACTGTATTTATGGGTTGTCCTTTCAAGTAGTTTTTCCTGGCGACTGCCTCACGGCAAACAGCGTCCACGTACGACTTCATTTTATCATCATCCCGTGACGAGGAAAAGAAGTCGCAGTAATTGCAGCGGCTTTTGCAGAACGGGAAGTGTACATATATTCCTGCCATGATTAATTTTTTAATATGGGTATCGGATCTTTAAATATCGGCATACGGAAAATCTAAATTAGCCGCCGGAGTATCTCTGCCGCGCCGATAAGTGTATTCCCCGCTCCAATGATTGTATCACCCGATGTCACGAGGTTTTCTATTACCTGACTGAGGATTTCAGCCGCGTTGGCAGGGATTCCCGTGTCATCTAAGGTAATATCATCTCCTATTCTGCGTTCATGTAAATTTCCGGCGGCGGTAACTTCCTTGCTTCTGAGGGTTTTTCCGGCGTACATGACTGCCTGTTCATTTTCGGCGAGTATATTTCCGGTGTTGATAATAATAGCTCCTACACTCTGAAGTGTTTCGCCGGCGCAGATCAGGGATTCTTCCGTATACCCAATGTCATCGTTTTCTTCGGAAATGCTGTACAATGCCTGCTCAAGAGTCTCTCCGGCGAAAGTGAGGGTTGTCGCGGCACGCTCAAAGATAGCCGCCGTACGGAATGAGAATCCCCTGACGTCACCGGCGAAGTTTCTTGCATATTGTGCGAAAACCCTCGATGAATGGGATAGATCCTTCACCTCGTGGGAGAACAATACAGCGTCATGATAGGTAGTCCGATTGCCGCCGGCGAATATTTGTGCCTTCTCGGAGAAGGTTTTCGAGTAATCGGCAAAGGCTTTCATGCCCAAGGCGAAGTTTTTTGCTTCTGATAATAAGCCGCTTTTGCTTTCGGAATTAAAGTTGGGTTGTTCGTTCATTATTTATTTAGGATTTAGGAATTGCATCTCACAAAGACGGCGATAGTACCCATCACGGCTTATAAGTTCCTCGTGGGATCCCTGCTCTACTATCTCGCCTTCGTGCATTACGCAGATACGGTCTGCATTCCTGACCGTTGAAAGGCGATGCGCTATCACGAGGGTGGTACGGTTCTTCATCAGTCTGTCAAGTGCATCCTGTACGAGGCGTTCGGATTCCGTGTCGAGTGCGGATGTTGCTTCGTCGAGGATAAGTAAGGGTGGATTTTTCAGTACTGCCCGCGCAATACTTATCCTTTGCCGCTGCCCGCCGGAAAGTTTACACCCGCGATCTCCTACATTAGTATGATAGCCGTGTTCGGAGGCGACGATAAATTCATGTGCGTTAGCGATGCGGGCGGCTTCTTCCACTTGAGCTTCGGTTGCGTTTTCCACGCCGAATGTTATGTTGTTGTAAAAGCTGTCATTGAACAGTATAGCGTCCTGGCTGACGATGCCCATTACCTTTCTCAGGTCACGGAGGCTGATTTCGCGGATGTCGCGACCGTCAATCGTGATGCTTCCTTTTTCTACGTCATAAAAGCGGGGGAGAAGGTCCGCGAGTGTTGATTTTCCCGAGCCGGACTGACCGACCAGGGCGATGGTTTTGCCTCTCTCTATTGCAAGGCTGACGTTTTTTATTACCCATGATTCGCTGTACCGGAACCAGATGTTGTTGTATTCTATTTCTCTTTCAAATGTCACCGGAAAAGGTTTGACAGGGTCTTTGATGGTTGACTCCGCTTTCAGTATCTTGTCCACTCTTTCTAAGGATGCGAGTCCTTTCTGTATGGAATATACTGATTTGGTCAGGTCTTTTGCAGGGTTTATCAGCAAGTAGAAGACGGTTAGGTAGACTATGAAAGAGCTGCCGGTGATGGCGCTGTTGTTGTCTAAGATAAGTGTTCCTCCGTATACCAGGACTATGGCTATTGTTATCGTTCCGAGCAGCTCGCTCATCGGGTGTGCCATCTGCTGACGCCGGAATACTCCCATCGTTATTGAGCGGAAAGTTTCGTTCGAGTTGCTGAAACGTTTCGCTATCTTGTCTTCCGCGTTGAATGCCTTGATTATCCTTAATCCGCCAAGTGTTTCCTCTACCAGCGACATAAGGTATCCCCACTGCTGCTGTCCGACGTATGATGTTTTCTTTAGTTTCTTTCCTATCTGCCCCATTATGTATCCGGCTAATGGGAGGACGAGTATGACGAACAGGGTTAGTTGCCAGCTTATGACAGTCATTCCTATCAGGTAAATTATTATCAGTACCGGATTCTTGAACAGCATATCCAGCGAACTCATGACGGAAGATTCTATCTCGTTTACATCTCCCGATATTCTGGCTATGATATCTCCCTTGCGTTCTTCGGAAAAGAAGGCGAGCGGTAAGGAAAGTATCTTGGAATTTATCCGGTTTCGGATGTCGCGTACGACTCCTGTGCGGACGGGTATCATGAAATAGAATGCGAGATACATCGCCAGGGTCCGGAATACCGTAGCGCCGACAAGATATAATGCCAGTATCACAAGCGCTGTCGTTGCGTCGTACCGGTTTAATATTTCGGAGATATACCAGAAGAAGTTGTTTTTCAGGGCGTCTAAGGAATGTAGCGCCGAGCCGAAAGAGGAGAAGTCGTAGGGTTGGTAGTTGTAAACAATATCAGTCGTCTTGAACAGGAGTTCTAGTATCGGCTTAATAATTGCGAACGTTAGCAGATTAAGTAACGCGGAGAGTATATTCATTATAATACTCAAGCCGAGATATTTCTTGTATGGGGGTACAAAGCGCTTTAAGAGTAGCAAAAAATCTTTCATCTAAATTAAAATACAATACAACGGTGCAAAAGTACTAATAATTTCTGATGCGACAATGTAGGAGCATTCAATAAAATTCATTAACTTTGTCCGCGCCTTAAGTAAGGCTGCCGGGAATTTATGATCGTCAAGCTCTACGAAAAGAACACGAACCTGAAGGACATCGCGAAAATAGTCGGCGTCCTTCGCGAAGGCGGGATTATAATATATCCTACCGATACGGTCTATGCATTCGGCTGTGATGCTATGAATGTCCGGGCGGTCGAAAGGATTTGCAGAATAAAAGGTATAGATCCTCAGAGAAGCAACCTCTCTATTGTCTGCAACGATTTGAGTAATATCAGCCGGTACGCCCGTGTCACGAGCAACCGTGTCTTCAAGCTTATGAAACGCAACCTTCCCGGACCTTTCACCTTTATACTGAATGCCGCGAACATCCTTCCGAAAATATACAGGCACCGCAAGGAAGTAGGGATTCGTATTCCCAGCAATCCCATAACTCTCGCTTTAGTTGAAGCGCTCGGCAATCCCGTACTGTCGACGTCTGTCCATAACCGCGATGATTTTATGGAATATTCCACCGACCCGGAGCTGATCGACGAAGAATACGGCGATGCGGTTGACATCGTCATCGACGGCGGATACGGCGGGGTGGAGCCTTCTACGGTCGTTGATTGTACGGGGGATGAGATTGAGATTGTCAGGCAGGGGAAAGGTGAACTCATCGACAACCGGTAACCGGCAACGCAGATGAAAGGAATACTGTTCTCTATTGCACTCATTTTCATAGCCGCAGCAAGTGCGCAGGAAATTGTCGCTCCGCTGGATACGGATCTTTTCCTGAGCGGGAATTTCGGGGAGTTGCGCAGCAATCATTTCCATTCCGGCATTGACTTCAAGACTAAAGGCATTACGGGGCTTCCCGTAAGGGCGGTGAAAGGCGGATACGTATCGAGAATAAGCATCTCAGCCGGTGGCTACGGGAAGGCGATCTACATAGGTCATCCGGACGGCACGACCTCTGTCTATGGGCATCTTGAAGGTTTTATACCGGCAATCGAACACGCCGTTCGGGACAGCCAGTACCGATACGAATCATTCGCCGTCAATCTTTTCTTCCGTCAGGGAGAGTTCGCCGTCAGGCAGGGGGAAGTTTTTGCATATAGCGGCAACAGCGGCAGTTCCGGCGGACCGCATCTCCACTTTGAACTTCGCGGCAAGCAGTCGGAGCGTCCTTTCGACCCATTGCCGCTTTTTGGTGATAGAATCCGCGACAGCATCCCTCCCGAAATACTTGGCGTCATACTCTTGCCTCAGCCTGGGAAGGGCGTAGCCGGCAGCGACATGACCGCGTGGGGCAGGATCGGCATCGCGGTAAAGGCATACGACCGGATGAACGGCACGAATAATATATATGGAGTAAAAGAAATCATCCTGCGTCTTGAGGGGCGTATAATTTTTCATTACCGGATCGATGACTTTTCCTTCGGCGACACGCGCTATGTTAACAGTTTCATTGATTACGGGAGATGGGTCGAAGATCGAGAACTTTACATGAAATCCTTTGTTGAGAAGGGTAATCATTTCGATGCCTTTCTGTCCGACGACGGTATTGTGATGATAGACGAGGAGCGCGACTATCGGTTTGAATATACCCTCATGGATTCCTTTGGAAATACTGCCGTAAAGAATTTTACGGTCAGAGGAAAAAGGCAGGACATCCCTGCGGTTGACGGGGACTGCATAACTTTTTTATGCGACAGGGATAATCATGTCCGCGCAAGCGGCTTGGAACTGTCCGTTCCGCGGGGCAGTCTTTATACGGACCTCTGCCTTAAGGTCACCCGTACCGGCGGACAATTCTCCGCACCGGTATATTCGCTGGGCGTAAAGGCGCCGCTGCATAGCGCATGTAATCTTTCCCTTGACATATGGGACGATAGTTTTACCGGTAAATCAAAATACGGCATCGTCGCTATCAATAGAAACGACATGAACTGGCTTGGAGGGCAATACGGCGGCAGTCGCATAACCGCCGGCATACTTGAATTGGGGGATTTCACGGTCGCTGTCGATACTATCCCGCCGAAAATAACCAAGGTCAAGCCAAAAACCGGCAGCAACCGTATCACGTTTCATGTGACCGACAATCTGAGCGGGATAGAATCGTACCGTGCGACCGTTGACGGAAAATTCTTACTTCTCGAATACGACGCGAAAACCGGCACAATGTCCGGCATGCCCGACCTCGGACGCATAAAGTCCGACGTGAAGGCAATACGGCTGGAAGTGGCGGACAGGGCAGGAAACGCCACAGTAAGGGAGTTTTTCTTTAAGCCGTAAATAATGATATATGGAAACAACCTATTCAGCCGGCACCGAGATTCTCAGGGAAATTTTCCGTAATGACGGAAAATCTCCCGCAAACTATGAAAGGAAAGTATCATCTACTACGACTTTCTCGAATTTTCTTTCAAGAAAGATACATAGTGTAACTAATTTCCCAAAAATTATTTTTCAATTATCTATTAAGAAACATTCATTATGAAAACTATTCACAGTACTGCCGTCATAGATGACGGCGCGGAAATCGGGGAAGGAACGCGGATATGGCACTTCTCCCATGTAATGGGCGGCGCGATGATAGGGAAGAACTGCGTAATCGGGCAAAACGTGTTCGTGGCGGGAAGCGCGGTACTCGGCGACAATGTCAAAGTGCAGAACAACGTGTCGGTATATGATGGGGTTGTCTGCGAAGATGACGTTTTCCTCGCTCCAAGCTGCGTATTTACAAATGTCATCAATCCGAGAAGTTTTCTCTCGCGAAAACATGAATACAAGACTACCCTCGTGAAAAAAGGCGCGACGGTCGGCGCAAATGCTACGATTATCTGCGGTGTAACCATCGGGGAATATGCAATGATTGGTGCCGGCGCGGTAGTAACTCGCGATGTGCCGCCATACGCCCTGGTAACGGGTAATCCGGGAAGGATAACCGGCTCCGTCAATAAAGAGGGCGAGCCGCAACGGTCAGAATAACTCTACATTAACCCCGGCAGACGCCCAAAACCCAGGTTGCGGGATATTGCCGAGGTCGTAGTAGGAAACATCGAAAAGGTTATTCGCCAAAAGGTAAACGGTGAACCGCCCCGACTTCAGGCTAAGCCTCAGATCAAGCAGCGAAAAAGTCGGGTAAGGTTCTTCCCTGCCGCTCGAAACGCCTGACTCGTACTTAGTATAAGTTCCCTGCCTTGCCTGCCGGCGAAACCGCCAGTCTGCGGACAGTCCCCGATAGACAGGGTGCGAAAGCGATACAGTAATCTTACTCCGCAAATAGTCCAGGACATAGTTGGAAATCCATTCCCCTGCATCCTTGTCCTGCCTCATAAAAGCATAACCCAAACTCAAGCGGCTCGAACCAAGGCGCGGCAAAAACAATCCGGGAAATATCGCCAGGCTGGCATCAAACCCGGCTTTATCCAACGCGGTAAGGTTGCGCGACTGCCATTTATCGTCAGGATTGCGCTTAACCCAGTCAATCAGGTCGATGCCTTTCATATAATACATGGTAAGCGAAAGCGCGAAGGAAGATTTGCCGTAACATGCGCCCGCCTCAAACGCCTCCGACTTCTCGGGTCTGGCGCCGGAATTGCTTTCGTGAGTAGCGCCGCTATAGTAGAGATCCGTAAAGGTAGGCATGCGTATCGCACGATTCCAGGAGGCAAAAATCCTAAGGTCATCGGACGGAAGAAAGGAGGCGCTAACGGAAGGAAAGAATCCTGCGTCATCCTTGAAGGCTGTGTTATAGTTAAACAGGATTCCAGCGCCGAACGTGAACTTTTCACCGCGGTAAGTGTGTTCAAGAAAGCCGCTGATATTGGCGCGACTGTCCGACAGCATATACTTCCCTCCGCTAATAGAGTCTTTCCCAAGATTACTGCTGGCAATGCTCTCGCTGCGTATTTCACCGCCGAAACCTGTGACGCCCGCAAAAGATACGTAACGGCTGCCAAGACTTATCCCGAAAACATCGGATATATGGTAATTAGGCGCGGAATACCACGAAGGAATGTCGGGCGTGCCCGGGCGGAAGAGGTGGAAGGTATCGTAATGCCTGTTCCAGTAGAGTTGCGGGGTAATCTTAAGCTTCGTACCGGTCTCGCCCCGTACTGCCGCGAAGAGCGACTGCGTATCGTCAAACTGGTTAGGGTAAGCCGCCGAATAGAACGTGTTGGCGCCATATTCCTTGTCGTTAACTCCTAAGTGAAGGTCGAGTTTGGCGTCTCCGGCGCGATAGCGGGTTTGCCACAGCGCATTCAGTATCCGGTAATCACTGTTGGCGATATATCCGTCCGAAGATGCACAGGCGGCTGATATGCTGTGCGTGTAACGGGAGGTTGCTACCGCACCGCGTGCATTTGCCCCAAAAAGCGAGTGCATCCCGCCTTCCATACCCAACCGGACGCCTGTCTTGCCGTCGTTCTTTGTAATAATGTTTATGCCTCCAGAAAATGCACCTGCACCGTATGGCAACGATGCCGGTCCCTGTATGATTTCTATTCGTTCAATGTCGGAGAGATTGACCGGAAGGTCGAGACTGTAGTGTCCTGTTTGCGGATTGGTAAGGTTAACTCCGTTCAGTAGTATGGCTGTTTGCTCAAAGGTTCCGCCGCGCACCGAAACGCCCGCAAGCACCCCATTCGCTCCGCGCTGGCGAACGTCAAGCCCTGCTACGTTCCTTAGAAGGTCTTGGACTGACCGCGCAGGTTGCCGCTCAATCTCGCTGCGTGTTATGACAGTAACGATCTTGGCGGTCTGACCGAATCTGTTTTCCTCGGATGATGTTACGGTTACTTCGTCAAGCTCCTGCTCCCCGCCGGATGATTCGCTGTGGGTCGAAAGCCTGTTCTGCGCCGCCGTCTGCGCCGTTGCAGCGAAGGCAAGCATATAACCTGCTACAACGCCGATGCTTATTACTCTATGCAGACTGTTGAAGACTGCATAGCGTTTGCGCGCAAACCGCCCGAAACGGTACGCCTGCCGTGATTGAAAGATGTTCTTTTCCATATTAAATAATATACTGGTTGATACTGTTCCCAAGTGTTTCCGGCAATGCTATTCCCCGCTGCTCAAGACTATGCAGCCAGCCCTTAATGTCCGCCTCCGGCATCGTGTCGAATATCTCTCGAAAGACTGCTGCCTCGTCCCCGCTGTAGGAACATGCACTGCGTCCGGCAAAAGCGTCGAGCTCTTCATCGTCATAATACTCAACCTCCGGCTTCTTTTTGCCGGCAGGACTGCTCTGGTGATTCCTTTCGCATATCTCATGCAGTCCGCAACATTCTATCTTCCCTTTTTTCCAGTTTATCCTCATGATAATTCTATTGTAAATCCGGCTGCGGAAAGCGTCTTCCAGTAGGCGGGATATGACTTGGATACAACCTCCGGATCGGAAATGCGAATGCTTCCCGTTTTAAGGCATACAGGAGCGAAAGCCATTGCCATACGGTGATCTTCGTATGTAGCGATGACAGGCTCCGGTTCAGGGAGGCATCTTTCGCCGTTCCATTCCAGCGTACTGTCACGGTGTATCTCCAGGACATATCCTAACTTCCCCAGTTCTGCTTTGAGCGCGGCAAGCCGGTCTGTTTCCTTTATCCTTAAACTCTGCAAGCCGCTTAAAGAGAATCTTATTCCCAATAAACACAGCGTAACGGCAAACGTTTGCGCCAGGTCAGGGATGTCGGTAAAGTCACAATCGAAAGACTCCGGCAACTCCATTTGTATAGCCTGCAATTCTACTCCGGCATCCGTAAACCTTGTCGCCACTCCAAGCGGGTAAAACAGTGCCGCGACACGGGCGTCGCCCTGCAAGCTGTTTTCCGTTAAGCCGCCGAGGGAAATCTTTACATCTTTCCCTGCGAGAGCTGCGATTTCGTAGAAATATGATGCCGCCGACCAGTCGTTTTCCACACGGAATTTTACGGGAGTGTATTTACAATGCGGAATAATTAAAGTATTGCAGTCCTGCCGCACCTCCACCCCGAACAGTCGCATCAGCCCGGCAGTCATGTTGATGTACGGACGGGAGATGATGTTTCCGGTAAGGTTTATCTTCAGTCCGTTAACCATTCCCGGAGCGATCATCATCATCGCGGAGATGTATTGTGAACTGACGTTACCGGCGAGCGTTATACTGCCTCCTTCGAGTCTCCGTCCGGTAATTTTCAGCGGCGGGAATCCTTCTTCTCCGAGGCATTTAATTTCCGCGCCAATACTGCGCAACGCTTCGACAAGGATCTTTATCGGTCGATGTTTCATCCTTTCCGACCCCGTAATGGTATAAATCCCGGTATTTTGCGCAAGGTAAGCGGTCAGGAATCGCATTGCGGTACCGGCGGCGCCGACATCTATAATCTCGCCGGAGGTCGAAAACGCAGTAAGCATTTCCTTCGTATCGTCGCTCTCCGACAGGTTTTCTATTGTGCAAGCGCCATCCGACAGGGCATTTATGATCAACGCTCTGTTGCTGATACTCTTCGATGCCGGCAGTTGCATGGAAGGTCTGATTGCGGTTGGAGAAGTTATTCTGTACATCATTTCGGCGTGCAAATTTATGAATAAAACGGAATATATGCAACCGGTATACATATAATTGTTTCATGTTATGATTTAACAGGGAAGGCAATGCCTTTTTTGTTTGCCTCAGACTGTGCCGGCGCACGGAAATGCTATAAGTAAGCATACTTACAGTATGTATGCCGGCAACGTTATAATCCCGACGCCTGCGTCGGGACACTTCCGACGCTTGCGTCGGGACACCTCCGACGCCTGCGTCGGAGAATGTCCTACGCTTGCTAAGTAAGTATTCGGCAGCCTGGTATAATATTCAATGTATGCCCGCGCACAATGTCACAAAATACCGGCGCTCGCTGTCGCTGAACGCCGGTAATTCTTAACCCTTTACTCCCAGACTCTTAGTTCTTATTCCCACTTTTTCGCGTCGCGGTAGTTGTTGCTTTGCTGGTATTTCATGTCGCGCAGGATGGAAGATTTGACGGCTATTGAGAAGTGGTAGGACTGATAGGGTCCGACGGGGATGAAACTTGCGGACATCGTCCAGCAGTGCATCGCACGAGAAAGAGAACATTGCAGGTAAGCGAACTTCTTTTTGTCAAAGTCGTAGGAAGAGTTGAAGTTGAAAGTCCAGTTTTTTGCAGGGGTAATGTTGCCGGATATGCCCAGAGTCTGGTTGAGGCGGTAATCGTATTCGCGTTTGGCGGGATTGAATGTACCGTAGCGATAGCCAATGGAATAGTTAAAGGACAGGTTCCAAGGTACGGTCTGTACAAGATAGCCGTCTTCGTCATAGTCACCTTCGTCGTGATGGCGCTTGCGCAGTGATTTGTGTTCGTGTTCTTCGTCGTGATCGCTGTCCTCATCTTCGAGCTCTTCGTCATCAAAGTCATCATCGTCGTCCGGTATCTCTTCGTCGTCATGCGGCTGCTTGATGTCCTTAGTATCCTGTGTTTCCTCACGTTTGAATATAGAGTTGAACAATTTAGACATTTTAGTGTTGTTGATGCTTATGCTATACCCTGTCTGCGTGCCGGTGAACCGTCCGAGTCCGGGGCGCATTTTATTTATTTTCCTTCCGTTCTCGTCGTAACGGTAGGTCTCGAAGCGGGAAGAGAAGCTGAGCGGGTGCCCAAAGAGTTTGAAGCGGACGGAGATGTCCCTGTCTGCCCAGTTCAGTGAGTCGAGCAGGAAGTTGTAACTTGTCCCGATGCCGAAGTTGTCAATGAGGGATATTTTGCGCGTGGAATCTGTGTCGGCGATGGGAAGTTTTGCTTCAAGGTTGTTGTCTAATGCGATTCTCAGAGAGCCGGATTTCCCGCTTGAACCGCCTCCGCCGATCTGCCCCTGGAAGAAAGAGTAGGTGGATTGGAGGACGTTGTCGGGGTTATTGGGGTCGGCATATATTATTCGGTCATAGGCGCCGTAACGAGGGTCGGAGAAGTCCGGTGAACCGCTGAAGGATATGGATGGCGTCGCCATGTGACGGACAATTACGCCGCGAGTCCATTTACCCAACAGCGGCAATGGCTTGTACATGCCGTACAGTTTAGTGTTCAGGCTGATGTTTGCGGAATAGTTGTTGACGTGGTAAAAGCCGTGCAGGGTGTCGGAAGGGGTGATGATGTTGAGCGCGGGATCGTATGCCCTGGTGACTTTCTTTGTATACCAGTATGCGTTGTAATTGACCGATGGATTGATCGATATGTATCTTAACGCCTGGAAGGAGGCGCTTAAGGGTATGCTGTGTGTTATCCCGTTCTGCCAGTCGTTGATGATGTTCTTCTTGAGGAACTCGCTTTCTTTCACGCGGTCGATACTGTTCTTGATGACTCCGGTGTAACTTATGTATATCTTCTCGTACCAGCGTGCGTCGCCGATTTGCTCCTTGCGCTTAAAGGGGTAGGTCTGGCTGACGGACAGTGTCATGTTTGGCAAGGCTACGCTTAGCGATGTGTCGCGCAGGGTTTGGCTGACGGATGTATTTGCGGTGAGTGTGACCGGTTTGGTAGGATGCCGGTAAGTAAGTTGTACGGTCGATGACTTGTTGTTGTCTGTGAAATTGCTGGAGTAGATTTCACTGACGCTGTTACGGTTGTATGTGCTTGTAGTGAAGTTTACCGAAGCGGAGAAGTTCAGGAACGGATTGGCTTTCGTGTCCTGACGATGCGACCAGTTTATCTTGAAGTCTTTCAGTTTTGAATAGTCTGAATTTGGGAGGTGTCGTGAATCCTTATCGCCCGTAATGGTCACAATGTATGCGGCATCGAAGTTACCCGAAAACTTGTATTTCTTGAGGTAACTCGATGTTGCACTGACTCCCCATGAGCCTTTGGTGAATATCTCGCCCCGTATGGCAAGATCGACATAGTCGTTGAATGCGAAGTAGTATCCCCCGTCACGCAAGGAGAACCCGCGCGTCATCTCGTCATCGTAAGTAGGCATCAGTATGCCCGACGAATAGTCTTTCGAGAAGGGGAAGAACCCGAACGGTACGGCTATCGGTAACGGTACGTCTTCGACAACAAGATAGGCAGGTCCGGCTATCACATTCTTGCCTTTCCGCAGTTTGCCGCGGGTAACGTTGAAGTACCAGTGCGGATGTTCGTGGTCGCAGGTGGTGAATTTGCCGTTCTTAAGATACATCTCCTCTTCGTTGATCTTCTTCGTCTTCTGCGAGGTCAGGAATCCTTCTCCCTGCTGGGTGATGACCTCTTCTACAAACATTTTCTTAGTGCGGAAGTTAAACCACATCTTCTCCATTTCGTACCTCTGATCGCCTTCTGTGAAGACCGGGTAACCGAACTTCTCGCCTATGGAATCAAGTCCGTAATTGGCATACATCAGACTGCTGTCGGCATTCATCTCGATGTATTCGGCGTTGAGGTTACGCTCTGTCTGATGGACTTTCGCTTCGCCAAAGAAATAAAGCATGTTATCTCCTTCGAGCGTCATGATGATGGAGTCTTTGGCATGAGCGTCAATGGGTGCGTCAATGGCGTTTGATTTCTTTATGGTGTCGGCGGCAAGTGTATCGACCGGTATGATGATGCCGGAAGTAATGCTGTCGGCAGGTGAAATTTCCTGCGCCGTCGTTACCGTAAATGGTGACAACAGTAGAATGAACGGCAAGAACGACCTGAATTTTAGCATTGACCTCAAATTGCTTATATCGGGGTGCAAAGGTAGCAATAATATTCTGTATTCAGTCATTCTGTACTTTTTTGCAGGAATTTCATTGCCGATTGAGAAATTTGTATTACCTTTGCACCTTCAAAAATAAATACAGGCATGAGTGAAAAAACGAAATATTCAGATGCAGAATTGGAAGAGTTCCGCGCTATCATTCTCGATAAACTTGAAGCAGCGAAACGTGATTACGAAATTCTGAGAGCAAGTATCATGAACACTGACGGTAATGACGTTACCGATACTTCTCCTACCTTCAAGGTGCTGGAAGACGGCGCATCAACGCTGTCGAAAGAAGAAGCCGGGCTTTTGGCGCAACGACAGATGAAGTTTATTCAAGGGTTACAGTCGGCACTGGTGAGGATTGAAAACAAGACTTACGGTTTGTGCCGTGAAACAGGTAAACTGATTCCGAAAGAACGTCTGCGGGCTGTCCCGCACGCTACCTTGAGCATAGAGGCTAAACAGAATCAGAACAAACAGTAAATGAAACCGTCTAGGCAAAGCGTTTGTGCAATAGCGGTCATCCTGCTCGTTCTCGCCATTGACCAGACACTGAAGATTGCGATCAAGACAAGTATGACGCTCTCGGAAAGCATAGATGTTACCGACTGGTTTAAGATCAACTTTGTAGAAAATAACGGAATAGCGATGGGCATTGACGTGTTCAACAAGAAGCTCGTTTCGCTGTTCCGCATATTGGCATGCTTTGCCATCGCATGGTATATAGTTCGTTTAATAAGGAAACGTTACAGCGTTGGCTATATCATTTGTATTTCGCTGATATTCACCGGTGCGATCGGCAATATAATCGACAGTGTATTCTACGGCGTGATTTTCAGCGAAAGCACAACGACGCAGGTCGCGGCGCTTTTCCCCAGCGGGGGCGGTTATAGCACATGGCTTCACGGCAAGGTCGTGGACATGTTTTATTTCCCGCTTTTCCGTTTCACTTGGGCATCGTGGATTCCTGTCATAGGAGGTGGGGAATTTGAATTTTTCCGCTGGGTATTTAACATTGCTGATGCGTCGATCAGCGTAGGGTTTGGAATTTTGATTCTGTTTTACAGAAAAACTTTCTCGTTAAGTTTTGAAAAGCATCCTGTCGAAAAATAATCTCGTTGCGGTGCTTTTATCTCTTTTGTTTATAGCCTGCAGCACCCGCCCCTGGAACATTTTATCGGAAAACAAGATGGAGGCTGTATTATATGACTTGTATATAGCTGAAGCAGGAATTTCGGAAAATTACAAACTGTTCCTGGATGATCCGGCACGGAAGAACAAACTTCTCGAAGACATTCTGAACCGGCACGGTATAACCCGGGCAACGCTCGACACTTCGCTTACATGGTACGCCGGCAACCTCGACAAGTATGTCAAGATCAACGAAAAGATAGAGAAGCGCTATAACAGCCTTCTGACAGAACTAAAACAGGAGCAATCCGATTCACTCATTGTAGCAGAAGCGCGCGCTGAACGGAAAAACAGGATTATAATAGATGAGCCGTACTTCTTTATTACCGTTGCCGACCGTCCCTTCGGCGTTCATCGCTTCCGGTCGGACACGATACCCCGCAAGAATGGAGGCATCTACGAATTATCGTTTGACATATTCGGAGTTTCGGATTCCGCCAACGTAGAAATCGGCTTTCGGGTCAGTTGTATAGACACTGTGTACATTCTCCGCGACACTATTTCCGTAAACGGGCGTTATACCTCGTCAATCGACGTTTCTCCCACCAAAAAAGCAAGCCGCATATCAGGAGAATTTCATTTCCCAAAAACAAAACAGGACTTGTTGTATATCGGTGATCTGTCGATTCGGAGGAAATAGAATATCACCTCGCTACACGAAATCGTCCTGATTAAACGTTTGCTGATATTACGGGTCAAAACAATAACCAATAAAAGATTACGATTATGAAAGCAAGATTATTTTTTTTAGCAATTTTATCTGTTGCAATGACCGCATGTACAATCAGCCGAGAAGCGGGAGTTCAAGCCAACATGGCAATCTATTCATCGATACCCCTCGCGCCTAATGTCGTACTGACGGTAGAAAACCCGATCTATACATCGCCCGGACCGGGATATGTATGGCTTGACGGTTACTGGACTTGGGATGCCCGTTATCGCGAATACATCTGGGTTCAGGGACGCTGGGAGATTGTTCCTTATGCCGGAGCGTTCTGGATTCCCGGTTACTGGGATTATGTCAGCGGTGGCTACCGCTGGATAGACGCCTGCTGGTTACCGCGTAATTATGACATTCGCTATGGGTATTACTCAGGGCGTTATGATTATTATGGTCGTCCGGTTTATTACCACCGCCCGAAAGTCGATACTCATGCCGGTTTTGCCTACGGGTATGACCATCGTCAGAGTTCGCGTGGTAAAGGGTATAGCAGTTCGAGGAGTTTCAACGATGAGCCACGCGATGTAAGGAGCCGTGAGACCAAGGAGTTTTACAGGTCATCCGGCACGGAGCGCCGTGAAAACAATACCAATCGCTCTTCGCAAAATACAATACGTATCCGTGAAGATAATCCACGGTCTCCTGCAATGGAATCTGGAGCCGGCTCGCGCTCATCATCATCTGCGGTTGAGAATAGCGGCAGACAGGGCAGCAGTGCGACTCCTTCACGGAGTAGCGGCGCAGGTACGGTGAGTAATCCTTCAGGTTCTTCGGAAAGCAATACGTCCAGGTCAAGCGGCAACGAGCAGAGTTCAGGTACAGTAAGTTCTCCTTCAAGGAGCAGCAGTGCCGGTTCGGTGAGTACTCCCTCGCGTTCAAGCAGTTCGGGTAGCAGTACATCCAGGTCAAGCGGCAGCGAGCAGAGTTCCGGTACAGTAAGTTCTCCTTCAAGGAGCAGCAGCGCCGGATCAGTGAGCACTCCTTCACGATCAAGCAGTTCCGGTAGCAGCACATCCCGCTCATCATCGGGAGGAGGACGGAGATAAATTACCGGTAATGGTAATCCGCAGAGATATAAGGGCGGTCACAAAAGAAAAGTGGGTTGTACCGATACGGTACAACCCACTTTCTTATTTACCGTTATTTTCAATCATCATAAGAGTTGTAATAATTTAGGAAAAGATAATTTAAAATATATAATTATTTTGTTGGTTTTAAAAAAGATATTATCTTTGCAGCCGTAAATTTATAACTAATGACAAGTATTGCTATCAGCAAAGTTTTTTCAGGAAATACAGCCAATAATTTGGTGGTGTCAAATATTTTGTTAACACACACACACACACACACACACACACACACACACACATCGCACCTATTTATTCCTTATTATATTACGCGGGCGCGAGATAATAAAAAAATATTTCATACGCAAGAAAGTCCAGCAATATTTCCTAAAAGGAGGTATGTTGGGATTTTTTACCGATTATATATTCCCGCAAGTGCGGAAAACGTCCTGGAGCAATTTTCTCGTTTGCGGCAACTGCTACAAACGTCCCGGAAGTAAGATTCTCGTTTGCGGCAACGCTTTAAACCTTCCCGGAGCAATTTTCTTCGTTTAAAGTAACGCTTTAAACCTTCCCGAAGTAATTTTCTTTGTTTAAAGTGACGCTTTAAACCTTCTCGGAGTAATTTTCTTCATTTAAAGTGACGCTTTAAACCTTCCTGGAGTAATTTTCTTTGTTTAAAGTGACGCTTTAAACCGTCTCATAAAATATATTCATTAAAAATCAAATGAACACATGAAGGTTTTAAAAGTAAAATTAGAAAGTCAGCGCAACGAAATTCATGTTCAGTTTTACTTTAAACTTTTATAACTCTCATTAATCAAATCAATTAAAATTCAGATATTATGAAAAAATTCTTTTTATTACTGCTGCTCTTACTTTCGTTCATTCCGGCTTCGGCTGACAGGGTGAAAATCGACTTTGAGAAGTGT